>CAYZFL010000085.1:0-10749 GCA_964477785.1 uncultured Bacteroides sp. | reverse complement strand
AGATGCCGGCGATGTATCTTCCTCCCTCACCGTGTTTGATGGCGGCGAGGATGTGACTGCCGACGTGCTCTGCGGCGGGGGCAGACTCATGGTTGTGAGTGTGCCTAATCCCGGCGTCGACGACCTTTACGGCTCGAGAAACCTTAACCGTCTGGCCGATTATATCCGTGCTCAGGGTGGCGATATGATAGGACTCGTGGCAGCCGACGGCGACCGTCTGCAAGCCTGGAGCGAGCTGGCAAATCCTTCTTATCCTGTTTACTCGGCAGAAGATACATCCCTCAAGGAACTGGTCCGTGGTCAGCCCGGTGTGGTATATGCCGATTCGGGAAAGATTGTCTGGAAACGTACTCTCAATTCCCTCTCTGCAAACATAAACTCTCTACCCGAACAGACCGATTCTCTTGAGGACCAGGGTCGCATGCTTGCTGAAATCGGCGCCGACGCTCCATATAAGGATTACCTTAGAATTCTTGTCACTTACCTCATCGCCATGTTCGCCCTTGTGCTCATGAGCCTGCCGGGACGACTGGCATCCATGGTAAGGAAGTCGCTGACACTTCAGAAAATGCAGCATCCCGCAGCCTCGGAAGGCGACACAGCCAAGCCTGAAGACAAGTAATGCGACAGCCAATTAAATAAATGATAATCAAAATCTAATAATATAAATTCTTCAATCTAAATTTAACTGTAAAATGAGAAAAAACATTGTAGCAGGCAACTGGAAAATGAATACTCTCGTACCCGAAGGTATCGCCCTTGCCAAAGAAGTAAATGATGCTCTCAAAGCAACAAAGACTAACTGTGACACAATCATCTGCGTTCCTTTCACCCATATTTATCCTATTTCTCAGGTAATTGACCCCGCAGTGCTCGGTCTCGGTGGCGAGGATTGCTCAAGCCACGAGAAAGGTGCTTTTACCGGTGAGGTCTCGGCTCCCATGCTCGTTTCGGCAAATGCAAAATATGTGATTATCGGTCATTCCGAGCGTCGTCAGTATCACCATGAGGACGCTGAACTGCTCCGTCAGAAAGTCGACATCGCTCTTGCCAACGGTCTTACCCCCATCTTCTGCATCGGCGAAGTTCTCGAGGAAAGAGAAAACCAGACCTATCTTCAGGTTGTGAAATCACAGATCGAAGCCGCTCTCTTCCACCTCGGCGCCGAAGATTTCGGCAAGCTCATTCTCGCTTACGAACCCGTTTGGGCTATCGGTACAGGCAAAACTGCCACTGCCGACCAGGCCGAAGAGATGCACGCCTATATTCGCGAGACTATCGCCGGTAAATATGGCAAGGAACTCGCCGACGAAGTTTCGATCCTCTATGGCGGCAGCTGCAAGCCCTCCAATGCAAAAGAAATCTTCTCAAAACCCAATGTCGACGGCGGTCTCATAGGAGGAGCTTCCCTCAAATGCGCCGACTTCATGGGCATCGTAAAAGCTTTTGACTGATAAGATATTATAAATCCACGCATAACAAGAGCCGTATCAAACTCAGCTGAGAGTGTAGATACGGCTCTTGTTTTTTGTGCTTTCTCTTGTAGATACGGCCCGATAAATTCGCTATTTTTTCACGTTGGCTTTGGCAGCGAGCCGGCCGAGCATATAGGTGAGCGAGGCGGTGCCGTCCATAGTGGGCTCGTTTGTACTGTAATCGGAATAGTCGTCGTGATATACAGCGCGGCCATGCTGGTAATCGGCCATCTTGTCTTCGTTTCTAAGATGTACGCCTCTCAGCGATTTGAATATCGAATCGTAGACCGGTCCGTCGACGAGGCCTCCTGCAAGAAATTCAACGCCCGGCACACCCTTGACCTTCATGTTTGACATTGCCGAGTGCGGGTCGGTGGGAGCGTTTTCGGCTGCTCCAATTATCATTGTCCGGCCCCACGGATTCACGCCGAAAAGCCAGTCGCGCACTGCGGTTTCCTCCTCCCGGAAAGTATTGTCGCCCGTGAGGTCGCGGTAGAGCATCGCCTGAGTGACAAATGCGGCGGCAAAATTGTTTGAACACCATACGAAGGGTATGCCGTTGAGAAAAGCGTTTGAGCGGCCTTTGCGGGCAACATTTTCCACACCTTCGCGAAGTCGAGCCTTGAATTCACGCGATATATTGGCCGGTGCTTTCTCCGCAAGCTCATAATGGCCGAGATTGAGGAAAGGATACCACTGGTAATGGCGCGCCGAATCGGCCCCCATCCAGGGTGTCACGGGCTCCAGGCGCCCGTAGTTCACAGCATCTGTGAGATAAGTAGCATCGCCAGATGCCTTATATCTTTCAATGGCGCCCAGCTCCAGGTCATCAGCCCAGTTGTCCTCCTCATAAAAATATGGAGAGATGCAGGGCGCGGTCTGGCATGCTCCCGGATTGGCCTTAGCCACATCGTAAGCCGCGGCCGAGCGCTTCGACAGGTCTGCCGCAAATTCAGGGTCGATGTCTTTGAATATTTCGGCTCCCAGGCCGAAGGACGAGGCAAATTTCGCCACCGATGAGGCTAGACCCGTACTTCGGTTGAGGTTGCCTTTCAGTCCGTATGGCTTGCCGTAGCAGGGATAAACCGGACGGTCCTGTCCATGCCCCATACCGTAATCCACCGAGTCTTTCGCCGGAGTGCCTACATAGCGGTGATCGCGGTCGTCGGCTATCTGGTTGAGATAAAGTCCTTCCTCTGGATTCATCCTTTGCATCCATTCGAGTCCCCATCGGGCCTCATCAAGTATGTCGGGAATTCCGTTGGCTCCCTTGCGGCCCATGGCGTCGAAACTGTCGCCCCATACCTGAGGATTCATCTTGTAGGCGAAGAGCATCTGATACACAGTATTTGCCGAAGTGGTAAGATACTGCAGATAGTCTGATGCATCGTGCCATCCGCCGCGTACGTCGAAATGCTCGCCGTCGCGGTCACCGCTCAATACCAGAAAACCGTCTTTCTGATGGCATAGTTCGTCATGTACCGGATTATAGCCGCAACGCTGCTGCCGCAGATAATATAAAGGCAGCTCATTCAGATTGTTTCTTGAATATGCGTCGGAGCCGATATAAAACTTCACAGGCTTTGCACCCGCACCTTTGAGCGTATAGGTGCCCTGTTCGTTTTTGCTCGAGAAATATATGCGGGCCGACATTAGTCCGTCCTGCCAGGAGGGAGCGGCCACTACGCAGTCAGGCCTCGTTTCCGATCCGTCGGGCGCTACTATCACTATCTCTTTGGCTCCGGGATGGTGGTCGCCCATAAATACCGAAACCTTGATATCCTCGGGCAGATAGCCCACACTGTTGATACGAAACACGTTTTCCGCGTTTAGCATCATGCCGGGCAGTATAGCCGCGGCAGCAAGAATCAGCTTTTTCATAATGATGGTTTAAAGTTGCTTAAGAGTCATTTTTTGTCTTTTATTGCATCTTCTCCGAGCATTAGTTCGTAGATTTTGCGTGTGTCTTCGGCTGTGAGACGGTAATATCCGCCTATGGTCTCGCCCTTGTCTTCATGAAGTTTCTTGACGAGAAGGTCTATGTCGGGCTCCTCTATGCCAAGTTCACGAAAGGTGGAGGGCATGCGCAGCACGGCAGTGAAGAATGCACGGAGCGACGCCACGGCTTCGATTGCTGCGGCGCGGTCGTCCTTTATGTCAACGCCGAATACGCGGCGGCCGAACTGGGCCACTTTCGATGGCTTGTGGTGGGCCATAAAGGCCATCCATGCCGGAATCACCACCGCCAGACCGGCACCGTGGGTCACGCCGTAGACGGCGCTTATCTCATGCTCCATGAAGTGAGACACCCAGTCTTCCTTGCGGCCGCAGCCTATGAGTCCGTTGTGGGCAAGCGTACCGGCCCACTCGATATTGGCCCTCGACTGATAGTCGGTGGGCTCGCTCATTGCCTTCGGTGCCTCGTTGATTAGGGCCATGAGCAGGCCCTCGGCGAGCCTGTCGGAGACTTCCACATGTGAGGTGTTTGAGAAATATCGCTCCATGATATGCGACATCATGTCCACCACGCCCGTCGCTGTCTGATATGCCGAAAGGGTAAATGTCAGCTCCGGGTCGAGTATGGCGAAACGCGGTTTGAGTATGCTGTCGGTGCGCAGACTTATCTTCTGCAGGGTATCCTTCTTGGTAATTACGGCGTTGCCTGAACCTTCGCTGCCTGCGCCGGGGATTGTAAGCACAACGCCTACCGGCAAAGCTTCTTTCACCGTGGCTCGGCCGGCCCAGAAGTCCCAGAAGTCGCCTTCGTAGGGAATTCCGGCGGCTATGGCTTTGGCTGTATCTATCACCGAGCCGCCGCCTATGGCCAGCAGGCCGTCGATATGTTTGTCGCGCCCCAGCTTTATGCCTTCTGTTACCTTTTCATCCGTAGGGTTGGGTTCTATGCCTCCGAGTTCAACGATCTCTATGCCTATCGACGAAAGCGACATCTCTATCCTTTGCAGTAACCCGTTGGTCTTTACGTATTTCTGTCCATATACTATCATCAGCTTCTTTACGCCCATTAAGAACGATAGCAGTCCGGTTTTTTCAATGGCTCCGCGTCCGAATTCAATCAGGGTGGGGCTGTAATATGTGAAGTTGTCCATATCTCTCTTTAAATAGTTAAAACTTACATTATTAACCCACTAAAGGCTAAAAATGTTTGGCTCATTTATTCAATTTTGAGCACTAAAAAAGCAGCGTTGTTGTTAAAAAATGCTCCTCGATTATTAATTTTAGGAATATCTCACAAATTTACTCAATTTTTTTGTGGTAAACCGACAAATTTCATTAACTTTGAAAAATATTTTTACAAACTATAAACCAGACTCAATCTCCAAAGTAGTTCTTTATCCTGTTTCACTATTGTACAGCGACCTGCTTAAGGAAGGAAAGCCTTAAAAACAATCTCAAATGAAAAAAAATCTACATTCAGTCGGCTGCCGAATGATGTCCGCGGGGCTGATGGTTTGTGCGACACTCGGTGCCGGAGCTGCAGTGCCTGCCAATTATTACGATTGCGCCTCTCTTGGTTACATAGCCACAGTTATGCCGGTAAAGGACGGGATTCTCGCCATGTCGAGCTCCGGTAATGATATCTCGTTGCTTAAAGATGGTTCCATGCGTCAGCTCGTGGCTTCTCCCGGAGCAGGCATGTATGTAAATGTCAGTGCCGACGGTAAACTTGTCGGTTTCAAAAGCATCAACAGCGACGGCGACCAGGCTCCGGCCATTCTCAACATCGCCGACGGCTCCGTAACTCTTCTCGAGAATTACATCAATCAGTGCGGCCAGGTTTCGTTTGCCGACGACGGCACCATGGCTTACACCATGGGCAACACTCTTGTCATCCGCAAAGGTGACTCGAAGCGTAGTTTCGACCTCGGCTTCTATGTCAACATCGCCAACATATCTCCTGACGCCAGCAGAGTGGCTTATTGCGATACTGACGACAATCTGTATATCCTCGACCTCGATGCAAATACCACAAGCTCATACTCCAGGCCAAACGCATATCGCCCTGTGTGGTCGCCCGACAACTCGATGCTTGCCGTGGCCCGCGTCAACGGTACCCTTTTCTCAATGGATCTTTCCACCGAAACAGTGAAAGACCTTGGCGAGGCTTCTTCTTTCTCATGGAAAAAAGATTCACGTTCGCTGCTTGTAACACGCTCCAAATACAACGAGGACATGAGCGTCGAAGGCGCTTCGGTTATCGCCGTCGATGCAGTCACCGGTGAAGAAAACGTGGTGATGCCTCTGAACGAATCGTTGCCCATAGCGGTGGGCGTAAAGGACGGCGCTATGGTCATTTCATACGCCAAAGGCGAAAGTCGCGGGGTGAAAGCATATTCGATTCCCGCCGACAGCAATATAAGATTTGCTCCCTCGCAGGCTTCCACGCTTGTAAGCTATGCAACGGATGCCAAAGTTGGTGCTTGGGTGAGCACTTATTTCCATGGACATAGCCGTCCGTTGCCCGGTCAGGAAGTTTCCGTTCCCGCAATGGCCGGTAAACTCAGCGGTACTGTAGCGGGAAACGACATTGACCTTCTCGCCATTCCATACATTAATCAGGTATGGGATACCCCGGCCATCAATGGCTCGACCGCCTGGGGCTATGTCTGCTGCGCCCCTTCTTCATCTTGTATGCTCCTAGGCTATCTCGGTCTTCTCCCGGGTCACGATGTTGTCAGCCGCGCTTCCGATGCAGTTGTAAAGGTATGCAAGTACTCATGGTATGTGGGTATGTCATATAAGGCTGCTTCTTCAGGCTATATTTTCGATGTGGCTTCCGTGGGCAATGGAACTCCCGGCGTTCGAGGCGGTTACGGTTTCATGTGGACCGGTGGAAGCCCCTATACCAAGATGGGCGATTTTTATTGCCTTAACGGCATACGCGATTCCAGACTCGACAATAGTTTTGAGGCCTTTACAAGAGAATGTAAGGCCAACCGACCATATACCATCTGCCTCAAAAACGGTACGGGAGGCCATGTAGTGCTCGGCTTCAGGGTCAATCAGCAGGCTGCGGCTGACGCGTCGGCTACATACGAGAAATACGGTTCATTCATTTGTCATGATCCTTATGGAGATTATAACGGCCCGTCATATCCCAACTGGGATGGCCGATACGCTTCTTATGATTGGGTGGGTTTCAACAACGGTGTGAAAAACATCCAGGAATTCTACTGGGGATATACCGTGGATATTGATACGGAAGCAGGTGGTGTCAACGACATTATCGGCGACGGCGAAGCCGACAGCAATGCTCCCGTCGAGCTTTACGACCTCAGTGGTAAGCGGGTCGACGAGTCTTCAGCAGCCGCCGGAATCTATATCCGCCGTCAGGGCTCGAAGGCCGAAAAGGTCGTTATTCGCTGAAACGGAACACATTTTATAATCCGACGATTTCAACTATTTGATATTGGCGGGCCCCCATGTGATTTGACCCTGAAGATTGGGCAAACCCGGAGGCTCGCCTTTTTATGTACTCGATAACCGTTATTAGTAAAAAAATTGCTAAATTTGCAGGAAATATTGATACCGGTGCATTTTATTAAGCCGGCCCGTCAAAAATGATATAAATCAGAGATTTCAGCAATAGAAATGAATATAGCGATTGTCGGCGCATCGGGCGCCGTGGGTCAGGAATTTCTCAAGGTACTCGAAAGAGTCAAGTTTCCCATCGACAGCATGCGTCTTTTCGGCTCCGGGCGAAGTGCCGGAGCCACTCGTGTTTTCAAAGGTAAGGAAATTGTGATTGAGAAGCTTACGGCAGAGAGCGACTTCTGCGGCATCGACTATGCGTTTGTGTCGGCCGGCGCCTCCGTTTCGCGTGAGTTTGCCCCGGTTATAACCCGGCACGGCGCCATTATGATCGACAATTCGAGTGCCTTCCGCATGGAGCCCGACGTGCCTCTGGTGGTTCCCGAGGTTAATCCCGAGGATGCTTTCAACGCTCCGCGCAACATCATTGCAAATCCCAACTGCACTACCATTCAGATGGTGGTGACTCTCAAACCCATCAACGATCTCTCACCAATCCGCCGCGTGCATGTTTCTACATATCAGGCGGCCAGTGGGGCCGGAGCATCAGCTATGGACGAGCTTGTGAAGCAATATGCCGAGCTCGCCGACGGCAAGAAGGCAACTGTTGAGAAATTTGCCCATCAGCTCGCATATAACCTTATCCCTCAGGTCGATGCCTTTTGCGACAACGGTTATACCCGCGAGGAGATGAAGATGTATAATGAGACCAAGAAAATCATGCACTGTCCCGGCCTTGAGGTGAGCGCCACATGTGTCAGAGTGCCGGTCCTCAGGGCTCACAGCGAGGCTATCTGGGTAGAGACCCAGGAGACTATCACTCCCGATGCCGCTCGCGAGGCTTTTGAGAACGCTCCCGGCGTGGTCGTGGTCGACGATATGGCTCACGGCATATATCCAATGCCCCTCGACGCCTCAAACACCGACCCCGTTTACGTGGGACGCATACGCCGCGATATTTCAAATCCCAACGGCATCTCCTTCTGGAGCGTCGCCGACCAGATACGCAAGGGTGCTGCACTCAATGCCGTGCAGATAGCTCAGGTGCTCATCAATGGCCCCCGCTGATTTACTTGATTCCCGGTCATTAACCTTTCGGCTCTCCCTTAATCTCTCATTTCTCTCCCCAGTCCTCCCACTTCTTTCCTCATTTTAACCTTAAATCTATTCAGCCATGCACATACCTGCCACACCACCGCTTGTCACAGGCCCGGTCGCGATTTTCCTGATTGTGCTCGTGATTATCCTTGTGGCGCCTATTGTGCTCAATAAGCTCAAGATTCCGCACATCATCGGCCTTATTGTGGCCGGCGTGGCTGTGGGCCCTTACGGCTTCAATATCCTTGCCGACGATTCTTCGTTCAAGGTTTTCGGCCAGGTGGGTATGCTCTACCTCATGTTCCTGGCAGGTCTCGAGATTGATATGTATCACCTCAGGCTCAATCTGCGCAAAGGTGTGTTTTTCGGCTTTCTGACCTTTCTGATACCTTTGGGCCTCGGCATAGTGTCGAGTAGGTATCTACTTGGTGTCGACTGGCTTACATCTGGTCTCTTGGGCTCCATGTATGCCTCGCACACACTTCTGAGTTATCCTGTGGCAGCCCGTTACGGAGTCACCAAGTCGGCTCCGGTTCTTGTGGCCGTAGTCGGCACAATAGTGGCTGTGACCGCCTCGCTTCTTACACTCGCCGCGGTTGTTACCTCCCAGAAAGAAGGGGGCTTCAACTTCGGATCCACTCTTTTTCTTATAGGCAAGCTCCTGCTGTGGCTGGCTCTTGTGATTTTTATCTACCCCAGGGTTACAAGATATTTTTTCAAGTATTTCCACGACAAGGTCACGCAGTTTGTATTTGTGCTGTCGATGGTTTTCCTTGCCGCCTGGACAGCACAGGCCATTTCTCTTGAGGCCGTGCTTGGCGCATTCGTGGCCGGTCTTGTGCTCAACCGCTATGTGCCCCAGTCATCGCCGTTGATGTCGTCGATTGAGTTTGTTGGTAATGCCTTGTTCATCCCTTACTTCCTTATAGGCGTGGGCATGATTATCAACATTCGCGTGGTGACCAATCCCGACACTCTTCTTGTCACCGGCATTATGCTTGCTGTGGCTCTTTTAGGCAAGTGGCTTCCGGCTTGGATTGCCGGACGCATCAGTGGCTTTCAGAGTGGAGGCACCGGCCTTCTTTTCGGTCTTTCAACTGCCCATACTGCAGTGGCGCTCGCGGTTGTGACCATAGGTTACAACTTAGGTATGCTCGACGTGGTTGTGCTCAATGCCACCGTGCTTGTGATTCTTTGCACCTGCGCCATTGCACCGTCGATTACAGCCGCTTATGCTCCCAAACTCAAGATTCAGATGATCAACGAGGGCGGGGGATTCAGCATGGATCAGAGCCGCAAGTCAAAAAACATACTCGTCACCGTTGCCGCTCCTCTTATTTCCCAGCCGCTTGTAGAGCTCGCCATGCTCATGCGCGACGAGAACGGAAACGGTTCTCTGTTGGCTCTTCATGTCCGTACCTCAAGCGACAACCGCAGTCGCGCCATGTCCAGGGCCGCTCTTCAGGAAGCAAGCGACACGGCGGCAGCGGCAAATGTCGACATAGAGACACACGAGCGTTTCGACGTCAATGTCTCGGCCGGTGTGCTCGCATCTGTCGAGGAAAAGGATATCGACATTCTCGTCCTCGGCCTTCACCGCCGTGCAGCGATTCTCGACTCTTTCCTCGGTACAAAGCTCGAGCAACTTCTCAAATCCACAAACCGAATGGTGATTATTTCACGCTGTTTCATCCCTCTCAACACCATGACGCGTATCATAGTCTGGGTACCTGCCAAGGCCGAGTTTGAGACCGGTTTTGGAGAATGGGTGGCATCGTTGGGGCGTCTTGGCCGTCAGATAGGTTGCCGAGTAATTTTCTGCTGCACAAAGGAATGTGCCGGAATGATAAGGGCCGTGCTCAAGGCTGCAGATATCAGCATCAGGCTTGAATTCCGCGAAATTAATTCGCCCGACGACTTCATTTTGCTCTCAGGCCATGTGCTTGACGACGACCTTTTCGCAATTGTATGCGCCCGACCAAATTCTGTGTCGTATTCGGCTGATATGGTAGAGATACCAGAATATCTTCAGCGTTATTTCAAGCGCAACAACCTGCTTTTGATATATCCGGGACAGTTTGGCGAGACCGAGAGCTATATGTCGTTCTCCGACCCGCTGGCTACCGACATAGTCGCCCAGCCGGCGCCGTGGATGGTCAAGCTCAAGGCAAGATGGCGCAAGCTCGTCGGCCTCAAAAAACGTATCACCGGCTTCGCCCACCACCGTCATCCCCACGACGACAACCCCCTGAATCTTTGATCAATTAGAAATTATACTTAGTTGATTCAGAAGACTCGTCCCTCTCCTTAATTCCAAGGGGAGGGGCTGGGTCACACCCAGCGCGCCCGTACCTCAACTGGCTAATTTTAATTTATCATTGTCACCGTGGGCGGGACTGGCCGCAGGTGCAGCCCCTACCTCCGACCCCGGACTACAGCCGTTAATCGCCTGGAGAAATTGAGGCTTTTATTTGTAACAATATGTCAAAGTGCTCCTTGCTGCGGTTCGGCTTTACGGGCAAAGCCCTTTAAAATGCGTAATGCGCAAATGCGCAATGCGTAATGAAGGGGAATGTCCTGCTCGCGGGGCAGCTGCCGCTTAGACAAGTGGCTTGCCACTTGGTAA
>CAYZFL010000084.1:0-10820 GCA_964477785.1 uncultured Bacteroides sp. | reverse complement strand
GCTCTTTCTGCAAAGGCACCGGATGGGTCGAAATCCTGGGCTGCGGCATGGTCGACCCCAATGTGCTGGAATCATGCGGCATAGACTCCAAGGAATACACCGGGTTCGCCCTCGGCATGGGTATCGAGCGTATCACCAACCTCAAATACCAGGTCAAGGACCTGAGAATGTTCTCGGAAAACGACGTGCGTTTCCTCAAGGAATTCACCGCCGCGAGATAAATAATAACATAAAAGCGAAGAGCCGTGAATGTGGTCAAAAAGGCCAGCTGACGGCGGCTTCGCTTTTTTATATCCATAACAGCCAGACCGGGCACTCTATACGCGCAGGCCTGATTTTATATCATTGAAGATGAGACAGAAAGAGCGATACGAGAAGATAATGAAAAGGTTTGAGGAAGCGATGCCGCGTCCCCGCACCGAGCTCAACTATAACGACCCCTTCCAGCTTCTCGTGGCCGTGATACTCTCGGCCCAGTGCACCGACAAGCGTGTCAACATGATCACACCGGCTCTTTTTGAAGCCTTTCCCGACGCAAAAGCGATGGCCGCCGCTTCAGTAGACGACATCTTCGAGTTGATAAAGTCTTGCTCCTACCCCAACAACAAAGCCAAGGCTCTGAAAAAGACCGCCGAGGCGCTTTGCGAGAGATTCAGCTGCGAGGTGCCCGACAATATGGACGATCTGATGAGCCTGCCAGGCGTGGGACGCAAGACGGCCAACGTGATACTCTCGGTCGTATTCGACAAGCCCAACATGGCAGTCGACACCCACGTATTCCGTGTGGCCGAGCGTCTGGGCCTCACCCACAAGAGCAAGACGCCGCTCAAGACTGAGCAAAAGCTCGTCGACAATATCGATGACGAGACCATCCCAAAAGCTCATCACTGGCTCATACTCCACGGGCGATACACCTGCACGGCAAGAAATCCGCAGTGCGACAAATGCCCGCTCAACGACCTGTGCAAGAGCTATGAGGAGGGGCGGTCGCCCCAGCAGCTGAAAGCCGTGGAAGACGCAAAAAAAGCCTCGGAAAAGGCAAAAGAGAAGGCCAAGGCCGATGCTCTGAAGGCCAGGGAGAAGGCAAAGGCCGCCGCTCTCAGGCAGAAAGAGAAAGAGAAGGCTGCCGCCAAAGCCCTTAAGGAAAAGCAAAAAGCTAAAGAGAAGGCTGCCCGCGAGAAGCAGAAGGCAAAAGAAAAAGCAGCCGCAAAAGCTTTGAAAGAAAAGCAGAAAGCCAACGAAAAGGCTCCCAAGGAATAAATTTTCGGGCGCCTTAACCATCATAGTCACAAATACCTGAAGACAAATCCATTGACTGCTACCGACAATACCAAAGCCGTAAAAGCGGCGAGACAGCGTAAAGTAGAAATCCTGCGGTTTATAAAATACTGCATCGTGGGAGTGCTCAACACCCTGGTGTGTCTTGGCACCATCTTCGTCTGCAAGTCGCTCCTCGGCGTCAACGAATATGTCTCCAATGCCATAGGCTACGCATTTGGCGTTATAAACTCGTTTCTATGGAACCGCAAATGGGTATTCCAGAGCCACGGACGCCTGCGCCGCCACGCAATAGTGTTTCTGATAGGTTTCGGGCTTTGCTATTTCATACAGCTCGGAGCAATATGGCTGATGATGAAAACACCGCTCGGGCCTGTCGAAGTCAACATCCTCGGCTTCGTGCTCTCGGGCTACGGCATAGCCACGATAATAGGAAACGTGATATATACCGTGTGTAACTTTCTATTCAACAGGCTCGTCACTTTCAGATAAAAGACATAAGCGATGACTTCCCTACGGCAAGAAACAGTAAACGACAAAGTAAAGACCAACAGCCGCCTGTCGCGGGCACTGACGCATATCATCGTGATTACGATGCTCTTCGTGCTGCCCGAGGTGATACTCACCATGAGTTCGCCGGGCGAGCACAAGCGCATATTCTGGCCGGTTTACATCAAAGCCGCATTCTATGTAATAGTCTTTTATATAAACTATTACATCATAATACCCCGAAGTTTCCAGAATTCCCGCAAGCCAAGGATATGGACCTTCTTAGGTCTTAACCTCCTGCTCATCGTACTGGTGCTTGTGCTGATACATTACAGCACGGAGCCCTTTTTCGAGAATTTCCGTCAGGGACGCCGTCACCGCGCACCCCGCGTGGCTCCGAGCGACATGCAGATGATGTTCAGATGGCTCAGCCATTACCTGCGTGACGGTGGCATGCTTGTGCTCACGGTTGGACTTGCCGTGGCCCTTAAACTGTCGAACAAATGGCTTGATCTGGAGCATCGCCGACGCGACCTCCTCGCCGAGCAAAGGCAGATGGAACTGTGGAAGCTTAAGAGCCAGATAAATCCGCATTTCCTTTTCAACACTCTCAACTCCATTTATTCGCTGATCGACCTTGAGCCGGAGAGTGCCAAAAAGGCTGTACACCGTCTTTCAGGGCTGCTCAGATATATGCTCAACGACACCCCCACGTCCATTCCTCTCGAAAAGGAGACTGCCTTTATCGACGACTATATCTCGCTTATGAGCCTGCGTTTCGACCCGTCAAAGGTGAGCTACACCAAAGATATCGACGACAATTCCATGGACGTGCCGCCGCTGATACTTATCTGTCAGATAGAGAACGCATTCAAGCACGCATGTCTGCGTGAGCCGGGGTCGAAGATCGATATCCGTCTGAGTTCCCGCAAGGGCATACTGAGGCTCGAGACCTCCAATCCCTCATCTGACAAAGCCGCTCCCACGGCTTCGACCGGCATAGGGCTTGACAATCTGCGGCGCCGCCTGCAACTAATCTACGGCAACAAGGCGAGACTCGAAATCAGTGATGAAAACGGCTTGTTCCACTCCCTCCTGACAATCACGCAGTCATGAAATTTCAGTCTGATTGCCGCCACACAAATTAATCTTCAGAACAATTCCAGACCAGATGGCCGAAACCAGAATATCATGCATCATAATTGACGACGAGCCGCTTGCAGTGAGGCTCCTTGAGAAATATGCCATTACCCATAGTGATGTGGAGCTGAAGGGATGTTTCACTGACGCCGAGGAGGCTCTTGAGGCCTGCCTGAAGATGGAGCCTGACACGGTATTCCTCGACATCAACATGCCCAGGATTTCAGGCCTCGACTTCGCCCGCAACATCGATCCGGAGAAAACAAGGATCGTGTTTGTAACTGCCTACGACAATTATGCTGTGGACGGATTCCGGCTCAATGCAGCCGACTATCTGCTCAAGCCGGTAAGTTATGAAGAGTTTGGCCGGGCGGTCGACCGTGTGAGGCAATGGAAGGAATCTCAGAATGCCCTTCGCCGGCTCGGGAATGCAGAAAATGCTGAAGATGAAGACAATCTCAATTCTGGGCAGGGAGATCGCAAAACAGCTGAAAATGAATTTTCAGGCACCGCCCATGCCCGTTTCCTCACTGTAAGAAGTGAATACAGGCTGATACGCATTCCCCTTGATGACATACTTTTCCTCGAGGGCCTGAAGGATTATGTGAGAATACGTACAGTGGGCGACGAGAAACTTGTGCTTACAATCGCATCGCTCAAGTCGCTCGAGTCGAGACTTCCGGCCGACAGATTCCTACGGGTCCACCGCTCATATATCGTGGGGATGAACCATGTGAAGATATTCAGCAAAAACTGTATCGACTTCGGGCGCTACCGCATCCCGGTTTCCGATTCCTGCCGCCCGGCATTTATGTCCAGGATGGGTGTGGAGAATTGAGGACGAGGGCCTTGGCGCAGCGGATGCCGTCGATGGCGGCCGATACTATGCCGCCGGCATAGCCCGCTCCTTCGCCGCAGGGATATAGCCCGCCCACGTTGAGACTCGCAAGTGTCTCCGGGTCTCGGCTTATCTGTACCGGCGCCGAGGTGCGCGTCTCGTCGCCTATGACCGTAGCTTTGGATGTGAGGAAGCCGCGATATTTTTTTCCGAATAATTTAAATCCTTCCCTGAGGCGCCTTGATACGGGTTCGGGCAAAAGTTTGTCGACACGGGCGCAATAAAGCCCAGGAGCATAGCTCGACTCGGGGAGGTCATGACTGTCGCGACCTTCCACAAAGTCGGTCATACGCTGAGCGGGGGCTTTCTGAGAGCCGTCTCCCGCCTCGAAAAATTTTCGCTCTATATCTTCCTGCCAGTGCATCATCTTGAGATTGCCAAAGCGGTCATAGTCGGGCAGGTCTTCGGGCAGAACCTCTACGACCATGCCCGAATTGGCCCATTTCGTGCCTCGCGATGATGGCGACATGCCGTTTACAACCATTTGGCCGGGGGCGCTTGCCGAGGGGATAACGAAGCCTCCGGGACACATGCAGAATGAATAGACGCCGCGGTCATCCACTCTCTCCAGCATGGAATATTCGGCGGCGGGAAGGTATTTGCCGCGCCCGTTGGGATTGTGGTACATTATACTGTCGATCAGGGTCTGCGGATGCTCGAGACGGACGCCCACGGCAATGCCCTTGGGCTTCATGGCTACCTCCTTGGCCTCGAGTTCCTCATATATTTCACGCGCCGAGTGGCCGGTGGCGAGAATCACGGGGCCATGGAAAACGTTACCGTCGGCAGTAGTCACCGAGCTTACATTTCCCTCCGAATCAAGATTTATCGACGTCACCTTTGTTGAAAATCGCACCTCGCCTCCCGCGGCAATAATAGCCTCGCGCATCGACTTTATCACCTCCGGGAGTTTATCGGTACCTATATGGGGATGGGCGTCGACGAGAATATCGGGCGATGCGCCGTGGCATACAAAAGTGCGGAGCACCTCGTCGACGGGCCCGCGTTTCTTGCTGCGGGTGTAGAGCTTGCCATCGGAATATGCTCCGGCCCCGCCTTCGCCGAAGCAGTAGTTTGAATCGGGGTCGACCACGCCTTCACGGGCCAGCCGTGCCATATCCTTGCGTCGAGAATCCACATCCTTGCCTCTTTCGAGGACTATAGGCCTTATGCCATTCTTTATGAGAGTAAGAGCGGCGAAAAGCCCTGCGGGCCCTGCACCCACGACTATGGCCTGTGGCTTGCCGGCAACAGAGGGCAGAGGTTCGCAAAGCGCCTCCTCGGCAGGTGCGTTCTCGTCGAGCCACACATCCACGCTGAGATTTACCATCACGCGGCGCTGACGGGCGTCGATGCTCCGGCGGCCTATCTTTATATCTTTTATGCGGTTGATATCTGCGTTTAAAAGCGTGGAACATTCCACTTTGAGAGCCATGGCATCGTAAGCCACACGCGGCTCAACTCTGAGCTGAAGACTTTGTTTCATCCTGGTTAAGTGATTGCTGGGAAGCCTGAGGCGCTTCCGGGGTGATATGACCGGTGGTCTGTCCCTCTTTCATATACTTTCGCATCAGCACTATGGCGACCACGGCAGCCAGGAGTGCCGAGATTACATCGGATCCGGCCATCGAAGCCCATATACCGTCGACGCCCCAGTATTTCGGCAGGAAATACAACAGGGGAAGAAGGAAGATGAGCTGGCGGGTGAGAGACAGGAATATCGAAATTTTAGGTCGGCCCACCGACTGGAAGAAATTCTGAATCACAATCTGCGAGCCTACTACGGGATAGAATATAAAATAAATTCTGAAGCCGTCGCGGGCTATTCTGATCATGCTTTCGTCGGTGGTGAAGAATGAGGATATTACATCGGGGAAAAGTTCGGTGCATAGCCAGCCTATGGTAGTAATCACCGTGCCGGCAATCACACCCTTCTTTAGGGTCTCGGCCACACGTTTGCGGTTTCCGGCACCGTAGTTGTAACCCAGAATCGGTTGCATGCCCTGCGTGATGCCGAACACGATCATAATGAAGCACATCGTGGTGCGGTTGAGAATACCGTATGCGCCCACACAAAGATTGCCGTCGGCCCCGCCGTAGTCGAGCAGACTCTTGTTGAGGAACACCACGATGAAACATGCGCAGCAGTTCATCAGAAAGGGTGAGAGACCTATGGAGTAGATGCGCCTGATAAGACCGGGAACGGATTTTTTAACCGAGAAATTAAGACGGATATAAGACTTCTTTGAAAGGAAGTGAATTACTACCCATATCAGGGCGCAGGTCTGGCCGCAGACTGTCGCCCATGCGGCTCCGGCGATGCCCCATTGGAGCTTGAAGATGAAAAGGGGGGCGAGCACAACGTTGACAGCAACGGAGAGAAGGGCCGATATCATGGCCTTGCGTGGATAGCCCGTAGCACGCATAAGGTTGTTGAGGCCAAGGAAAACGAAGAATATGGGCGTACCGTAAAGTATCACCCGCATAAATTCCTCGGCGTAAGGCAGAGTAACATCCGTGGCTCCGAAAAATCTGAGAATCGGCTCGAGAAATATCAGCGAGACGCCGCCGAAAAATATGGCGTGCACGAGACACAGCAGCACTATACGGTTTGCCGTGACGGTTGCGGCGTCCTTGTCCTGCTGCCCGAGGAAAATGGAGCTCATGGTGGCGGCGCCAACATATACCAGGGTACAGAAAGCCACCAAAAGGTTCATCAGCGGGAAGGTGATTGAAAGGCCGGTGATGGCCATGGCCCCCACGCCGCGACCTATGAATATGCTGTCGACGATGTTGTAGAGCGATGCGGCAAGACTCGCCACGATAGCCGGGAGCGAATACTGCCAAAGCAGTTTGCCCACGCTTTTCGTGCCGAGATAAACCGGGCTCTCTTTCCGGAGCTGTTTATTAGTTATGCCTGAAGTCATCTATTTATAACACAAAATTAGCCCATATCGGTTGATTGGCACAGAAAATATCCGATTTTTTTAAAAAATTGAGGTAACTTTGAAGCAGAAAACCAAATCACACAAAAAAATCACATAAAATCATACCGTCATGAGCCTTCGACTCCGGAGAAAAACACTTAGTCTGTCAGTAATCCTTACAATCTGCCTCTGGCTTCTCACCCCTGTGGCAAAAGCCGTAGAGACCTTGCCAAAATGTTTCGGCATCATACCCAAGCCGCTTGAAGTAAGGCTCAGCGGCGACGGGAGTCTCAATATAAACGACGCTTTTGAAATAGTCGTGGCCGCCGACCTGAAAGATGATAATCCGGAAGCCTACGTAATAGAAATTGAGCCCGGAAAAATCGACATCCACGGAGCCTCGGAGGCCGGCTGTTATTACGGACGGCTCACGCTGAAGAAGATAATGGACAACGCGACCGACGGCCGACTGCCCTTTGCGAGAATATACGACAAGCCGCGTTTCAGTTACCGGGGTGCTCACTTCGACTCGGCCCGTCATTTTTTCCCAATCGACTCTGTCAAGACTTTTATCGACATGCTGGCCCTGCATAATATCAACCGCATGCACTGGCATCTCACCGACGACCAGGGATGGCGCATTGAGATAAAATCACATCCGGAGCTGACACTCCGGGGATCTTACTGCCCCATTCCTTTCCTCAAAAACGAGGGCGGCGAATATGCCGGCACAATAATCAACGGCTACTATACGCAAGACGAGCTCAGGGACATTGTGAAATATGCAAAGGCAAACAATATCGAAATAATACCGGAGGTGGACCTGCCGGGACATTTCCTCGCGGCCCTCACGGCTTATCCGGATCTGAGCTGCAGCGGCGAGCCATCCGACGTGCTCTGCGCCGGAAACCCCGCCTCCGAAGCTTTCCTGAAGGATGTGTTTACTGAAGTGACCGATATTTTCCCCTCTGAATATATCCACATAGGCGGCGATGAATGTGACCGATCGAAATGGAAAAATTGCGCAAAATGCCAGGCTCTGGCCGACAGCCTCGGGCTCAAAGACGACGATAAAGGCACCCGCGAAGCCAAGATTCAGAATTATCTGATGCACCTTGTCTCCGACTTTCTCAGGACGAAAGGTCGCCGCGTGATATGCTGGGACGAGGTGCTCGATAGCGAGTTCGACCCCGAGGGCATAGTGATGGCGTGGAACAATCAGACCAAGGGTCTGGAGGCTGCAAAGCGCGGGCATGACGTAATTATGACGCCCACCTCGCATCTCTATTTCGACTACTATCAGGCCGCCGACAGAGGCACGGAACCAAAGGCCGCCGGCGGTTATATACCCATAGAGAAAGTCTATGCCTTCGAGCCGGTGCCGGAAGACCTCGACTCCGTGGAAGCACGGCATATCCTCGGCCCGCAGGCAAATCTGTGGACGGAATGGATTCCCACGCTCAGGCAGGCGCAGTATATGGAACTGCCACGACTAGCGGCTCTGAGCGAGGTGCAGTGGTGCGAATCCGACAGCCGCGATTTCAAGGACTTCGTGAAGCGATTACCTTCGATGACAGCTGTTTACGACCGCAATGGATGGCGATGGTGCGACCACGTTTACGATGTTCACGGCAGTCTCGAACCCTCGGCCGACGGCAAGGATGTGACGCTGAAACTCGACACATACGACGACGCTAAAATCCGCTACACTCTCGACGGCAGCATGCCCGATGAAAATTCTCAGAAATATTCCTCGCCGATAGTGCTCAAGGGCCAGACGCCCGTGAAGGCCGCGGCTTTTCGCGAGGGCAAGGCCGGAAGAATTTACGAGGCTCCCTTCCTTTTCAGCAAGGCGACTCTCAAGCCGGTGACAATCAATCCACTGCCTTCGAAATCGTTTGCCGGAAAGGGACCGCAGACACTCACCGACGGCGCCATGGGTTCAGACAGTTTCGGCGACGGAGCATGGCTCGGCTTCCAGGTGCCGGAAGTGACAGTAACAGTCGACCTGCTCGAACCCCAGGAGGTTAGCCGCGTGACTTTCCACAACAATATCTACACCTATTCTTGGCTCTTCGACCCGAAAAGTGTGGATGTTGAGACTTCGACAGACGGCAAGGATTTCCGCCGTGTGGCCGGAATAGAAATACCTATGCTGAAGGAACATGCCATAAAGATTGCCAAACGTGAAATCGGATTCGATAAGACTAAGGCGAGATATGTGCGTCTGCGTTTCAAGACCGTCGACAGGATGCCCTCATGGCACCTCGGCGCCGGATATCCCTCGTTTATTTTTATCGACGAGATAGGAATTTACTGAAAATTTGCTTTTTATAGATATTTAGCTTAAATTTGCCATGACAAGCATAATTTCAGCTACATAAAATCCACCTAAACCTACCATTATGAAAAAACTCTCCCTTAAATCATTAATCGCGGTCGCACTATTAGTGCTGGCTATGGCTGTTCCCGAAACGGCAAAAGCACAGCTTCGTTACGGTATCACTCTTGGGGGTGACTTCAATTCATCGAAGCTCAGCGGCGAATACGCCGATGACTATAACCTCAAGACCGGCAGCGGATTTCGCGGAGGTCTCACTCTCGAATATCAGATGCTTACATGCGGACTCGCCTTCGATGCCTCGGTGCTCTACAACCGCGTGAACGTGAGGTCTACAATTTCTTGCAACGACTCTTACATTTATATTGGTGATAAAAATGAATCCACCAAAGCCATGCCTTATCGCTCGATGGGACGTAACTTTCTCGAAATACCACTGAATATCAAGTATAAATTCGGCATCGCAGCTCTCAACAATCTCTTCTCGCCGATGGTTCTCACAGGTCCGTCGTTTATGATAAACCTCGACAAAAGCGATAAAAATCCCTATCTGGAACAGAGACGTTTTCAGCCCGGCTGGAACGTGGGCGTCGGCATTGATGTCGTAAACTTCATACAGCTATCGGCTGGATATCGCTTCCCCCTCGGAAACGCGCTGAAAGAGAACGACTACCAGTGGGGCGTAAAGATCCGGAATCAGGGGTGGTGGCTTCAGGCAACGATGCTCTTTGATTTCTGATGAAATCACCCGAAGCAAATTATATAAAACATATAACTACCTCTGAATACAATCCTTATGAAAAAGATACTTTTAGCATTTTGCGCCGCCGGTCTGGCTATGACTGCCATGGGCGCAACTCCCAAAGTGGTTGCTCATCGTGGTTATCACAGAGCCGAGGGTTCGGCTCAGAATTCAATACGCTCACTCGTAAAGGCCGACTCGATAGGAGCATGGGGAAGCGAATTTGACGTATGGAGCACCGCCGACGGCAAACTTTACGTGAACCATAACGCCGACATAAACGGCGTTGTCATAGAGACGTCTGACTGGAAGGCCGTCGACACATGCCATCTCAAAAACGGCGAGCGTATTCCCCGCCTCGAGGATTTCCTCGACAAGGCGATGACGCTTAAAACCAACCTCGTGCTCGAGGTGAAACCCCATCACGACAAGGATCTGGAAGCCAGGGCCATCAGGAAAATCATCGGCATGATCAACGAAAGAGGTCTTGCGCCGCGCACATATTATATAACCTTCTCCAAACCCGGCTACGAGTTGCTGGCTGCCGAGAGCGGACGACCCACATACTTCCTCACCGGCACCGAACCCGAGTATATCGAAAAGACCGGTGGCGCGGGAGCCGACTATCACATCAGCCATTTCCGCAAAAATCCCGGATGGATTCCCGAGCTCCACAAAATGGGCAAGGAAGTCAACATCTGGACCGTCGACAAAGAGGAAGACATAATCTGGTGCATCGACAACGACGCCGACTACATCACCACCAACGAACCCGAGCTGACCCAGAAACTAATCAAAACCCACAAAAAGAAATAAAAGAAACCAAATTTGTCAGACAATCGTCAGGCAGATATTTGGCGTTTAGGCGCAACCTGCCCCTATAAGCCGCGCCTGAAAATTTGTAACAATATGTCAAAGAGCTCCTTGCTGCGATTTTTGGCGAAGCGATGAGCTTCGTTTTTAGGCTTTTTGGGCCGGCGGGGCAGCTGCCGCGAAGACAAGTGG
>CAYZFL010000083.1:0-10838 GCA_964477785.1 uncultured Bacteroides sp. | reverse complement strand
CTTAGTAACTACTTCCTTTTTTTATTTTTGCCCAAAACGTTTAGGACAAGATTGGCATGTTGGATAACTTTTAGAATAATGAGCATAATCAATTCTTAAAAGTGCTTATCCGCAAATTTCTTCCGAACATTGGACAACTTCTCCATTTGAATCGTACTATTGAGAAGCGTAATAAAAATAATAGAGAGCCACGACCATGAGAATGGATTTCGTTTATATGATTATTATTTCAGCACTTTTTCTGAGCAGTTGCCGGGAAAAGACGTCGGATTTGTGCTCCTGTAATAAAGGGTATTCATTTGACATGCCATTTAAATATCTGTCAGGTACTGATTCATTAAATAATCGGTTTCCGGGCTTCGTTCAAGGTTATGGATTGAATCTCGCAGATTCGTATTTAGATAATTTTGCAGACTGGTATACAAAGGGTCTTGTTCCCGGCGTTCCTCAATGGGCAGCTGTTAGCTGGATACCATTTGAGTTGCTGAAAGTAAGAAGACTTAATTCCGATCAGATATCCCAAATATATGGTCCACCTGTTTTTAGGAAAGCTTTTATAATTCAATGGTACGAATATGACTATTCTGAGGATAAATCTTATATATTAGAAAAGGTTGGAAATCCGTATGAAGTTATTCATGAATTTGTCTGGGCCGTTGATAGTGTCAACGAGTTAGATTTGAGAATGTATTGTCAGGAACGCTCTGAAGGAGTATTTACGCCTGTATATGGGTATCAATATCCATTTTTTATGAAATTTTCTTGTGAATAAAAATATAAAGACAGGAGTTAAGTGAAGCTATAACCGGGAGAAAAATGAAGTGCGTTCTATTACTACTTAAAAAAATTGGTCTAAAAGATAAGTATATGGTTATTAGATTTATTATTTCATTTATATTTTTAGCCGGAACCTCATTTGGGGTCACTGCTAAGAGCATAACACTTAACAAATTGGATATTTCTAAGATACCCTCACTTGAAAAAGTTTTAAAAACAGTGAGTGAGGAAGGAGATTCTGTTGCTTCTTGGAACAAGAAAATCTTCCTTGTATATTTACAAGAATATCAAGGTGGGCTTTATTGTGATATTGAATTAATAGAAGGGCCGGATTTGCCACCGGATAATTATATTGGTTATTTATGTATAGATAAGAACCTTTTTTTTATTTGTAATAGAACGAAAATAGAAGGGAAAAATTTGCCGATGGATAATTATAGTATTTTTTTATATATAGATAAGTCCTTGTTTTTTATTAGAGATAAAGCAAAAACAAGAATAAATATAGGCTCCATAATTAAAACCAATAATAGAAGGCGATTCCCGGCAAACTATATACCTGTATTTGATGGAGTTATTATATGGTATTATTTTATTCTGAATGACGATATATATCGGCTTAAATTTCAATCAAGCTGGTAATCTGTCTCCACGTAAATATAGACCAAAGAAACGGACATGAACGGCTTTCGTCCGTGCCGTAAGATTCTTTGACGTTTGGCTTTGCCGTTTTGGGAATTATGTGTAATTTTGCATCGGTTATGATTGCTTTGCCGATAAGTCAATATAAATCGGCGGAGTAAGAAGGGAATACGGTGCGAATCCGTAACAGTACCCGCTGCTGTGAGCTCCCGATAAAATTCCTCCGCATTAAGAGCCCCCCGGATGTGAAGTCCATAAAGCTCAGAGTCATTGCAAGAAAGGCTGCCGAGGCCGAGTAATGTGAGAAGGCGCGGAAGGGATGGAGCGAGTCAGAAGACCTGTCATGGCCGAGGATTCCGTCTGCTGCCTGCGGGTTAATAGGCATGGGTCTAATAATACGCTTCAGGCATAATAAAGCAGTATCATACAAGACCTTATATAATTCCCGTGGATAGAGAAGGCAATCCGCGGGATTTTTTTATTTCGTTGAAAAACCTGCAAAGTGATGAAACTGCCAAATTGGAATAAAATAAGAGTTTTCTTCTTGCTGATTGGGTTTTGCTGCCTGGGCGCCTCTTTTGCTCTGACTTCCTGCAACAAGGACGATGAGATACTTGCCGAGCAGCAGCCGGTGATAATATTTGACACGGATAATGGCGAATATACCCTGAAAATCGGCGAGGAAATCACCCTCAGACCCGAGGTGAAGTTTGCCCGCAACGCCCGCTACCAGTGGATAATCGACGAGCGCGTGGTGAGCGAGGCCCCGGAGCTGAAACTAAGCTTTGACCGGGCGCAGGAAGTGTTTGTCACATTCAGGGTTATCGCCGACAACGGCGAGGCCGAGGACGATATACTGATAAATGTGGTGGAATTTGCGCCTCCTTACGTGTCGCTGCCGGTGCCTGAGGGCGGTTTCGACTTCGTGGCCGGAAGGGAATACCTCCTGGACCCCGAATTTTACAACCGGGGCGACGATTTCTCATGCCGCTGGCTTATCGATGGCAAGGAGGTGTCGACCGAGGAGAAATATACCTTCAAAGAGTCTGCCGCAGGGACTTATAAGGTATCGATTATAGTAAGAAACACCGACGGCGAGACCCGCAAGGACTTCACGGTCAAGGTCTCGTCCGTGCTGCCATATAAGGCGGAATTTCCCTCTGTCTCATATTGTTATAAGACCACCGATGTGACTGCTGTAGTCGGCAGGCCCGTGTGCCTTATACCCGAGGTGAGCAATATCGGTGAGGCTCATTACAAGTGGTATGTCGACGGCATAGAGACCGGCTCAGACTCGCCTACGCTTGTGTTTACGCCCTCAAAAGCCGGAGATATGGAAGTGAGGGTGATAGTGACGGGCAAGCCTGTGGGCAATGCCTCGGACGATGTCTCTGCAGAGGCTAAAGCGACGGTGAAATGCTATGCCTCGGAGGGCACCATGCGTCATGCCACAGGTGCTTCGTCGATGTATCAGAACAAGGTCTACGAATATATCGCGGCGCCGGGGCAGTTTATCAACGAAACCCTGCGTGCAACGGGCTTCACCGGCAACGAGTCCACGCCTGAGGATGCTGCCGACTATGCTTTGGGACGCCTCGGCAAGCGGCTTTATGTATCGCTCGGGGCATTCGGCGGTTACATCGTGGTGGGCTTCGACCACAGCATCAGGGCCGGTAGCGGCGACTATGACTTTGCCATAGGCGGCAATGCCTACGATGCCTCTAATGAGCCTGGAGTGGTTTGGGTGATGCAGGATACAAACGGCAACGGCCTCCCCGACGACCGGTGGTATGAACTCCGGGGCTCCGAGACCGGAAACCCCGAAACCTTAGAACGCTATGCGGTGACATATTACCGTCCGCCAATGCCCGGCGCGGCCGTGAGATGGACCGACAGCCGCGGTTCATCGGGCCGTGTGGAGTATATGCGCCAGTATCACGACCAGCCCTACTATTATCCGTCATGGATAAAGGCCGACAGCTACACCCTGCGCGGCACACAGCTCAAGGCACGCAACGTGAAGGATGCGGCAGGCTACTGGATAAGACATCCTTTCGGTTGGGGCTATGCCGACAATATCGGCGACGACTGTCCGCAGAAAGGCAACTCGGCAAACGAGGACGGCGAAAAGCAATATAACCGCTTCCGAATCTCAGACGCCATGCTCCCCGACGGAACTGCTGTGAAACTCTCTTTCATCGACTTTGTGATGGTACAGAGCGCCACTCAGGGTCAGGCCGGACCGACGGGTGAAAATTCCACGGAAGTTACCTATTTCCAGGACCTTTCCAAAAATTAAGTAGATTGGATTTACGATGAAAGCAGGTCAGAAAACAAGATATAAAATGCGCCGCAAAGCCACAGGCGTCATGGGCTGCCTTATGCTGGCCGCGCTTGCCCTCACCGGCTGCATGCACTGGGACTATGGCGAAAAGACCGAGGATTTCGATTCCGACAGTCACGGACTTTTTATCTGCAGCGAGGGTAATTTCCAGTACAGCAACGGTACGCTGAGCTTCTACGACCCGGCGACAAACAAGGTTGACAACGAGATATTTTACCGGGCGAACGGCTACCGCTTGGGCGACGTGGTGCACTCGATGACCATACACAAGGGATTGGGCTGGATTGTGGTCAATAATTCGCATGTGGTTTTCGCAATCGACATAAACACATACAAGGAAGTGGGGCGCATAGTCAATCTCACATCGCCGCGCTACATACACTTCGTAAACGATGAAAAGGCCTATATATCACAGCTTTGGGACAACCGCATTTTCATCATCAATCCCAAAAGATTTGAAGTGACGGGCTACATGGAGGTGCCCGGCATGACTATGGAAAGCGGTTCGACCGAGCAGATGGTGCAGTATGGCAAATATGTTTATTGCAACTGCTGGAGCTACCAAAACCGGATAATAAAAATAGATACGGAGACCGACCGGGTGGTTGATGAGCTTAAGGTTGGCATACAGCCGTCGTCGATAGTGCTCGACCGCTTCGACAAGCTCTGGGCCGTGACCGACGGGGGTTATGAAGGCTCGCCCTACGGCTCTGAGAATCCGGCGCTTTACCGCATCGACGCCGAGACATTCGAGATAGAGAAGGTGTATAAGTTCAGGAAGAGTATAGGTGATGGGCCGTCGGAGCTACAGCTCAATGGAGGCCGCGACACAATATATTGGGTGAACAACGACATCTGGCGCATGGATGTGCGCTCGCTGCATCTGCCGGTAAGGCCATTCCTGAAGAGCCGCGACACAAAGTATTACGGGCTCACGGTCAACCCCTATAACAGTGAGGTTTATGTGGCCGACGCCATCGACTATCAGCAGCAGGGCATGATATACCGCTACACGCCCGACGGCCGCCTCCTCGACGAGTTTTACACAGGCATAATCCCCGGCGCCTTCTGCTGGAAATAAACAGAAGAACATAATTAAACATAAGGGCATAAGAACAGAAGAACAGAAGAAATATCTTTTAATTTTAAAACATAAGGACATAAGAGCAAAAGAACAAAAGAGATCTGTTTAATAATAATTAAGGATAAAGAGTCATGGATATAGAAGTTTTGATAAAGACGGTAATGGATTGCGCCCATAATGTTCATAGGGTAATGAAACCCGGTTTATTGGAACTGCTGTATAAAAGGGCTTTGGCATACGAACTTGATTGTAAAGGTCTGAATTATGTAATCGAAAAGGAAATTCCTGCCGTTTATAAAGGGAAACTTATAGGCTCTTTCAAGGCGGATATTGTGGTTGAAGGGAAATTGATTCTTGAACTTAAAGCTACAAATGAACTGACAGATGCAAATCGTTGCCAGCTCGTGACATATCTCACATTATCAGGAATTGAAGATGGTCTCCTTATCAATTTCGGTTCTTCTTTATTACAGATAGAGCGTAAATATAAGACATACCGGCCAACGAGAAGTATATTAAATCTAAAGGACAGAAATTAAATTTACATAAGAGCACAAGAACAAAAGTTTTTATAATAAATCCAAAGAAGAGAAGTATGATGAAATTTGATTCTGAATATTTGATTCTGAAATCGAAAGATAGGCATAAATCACTAAGGTTTAAACCTTTATTTTACATTTTCGCCTCATCTTCTGTTCTTATGTCCTTTTGTCCTTATGTTCTGAAAAGGATAAATAATCTTATGTTCTTAAATTTAAGGCGTTTAGCCTTAATAATATCTATCCTTTTGTGTTCTTCAGTTTTTGCTCAGAACGATAGTCGGAAGGTTAGGGAGCTGAAGGAGTTTGTGGTGGTGGCGAAGAGGCCGCTCAAGGAGATAGGCGTGACGAAAACAGATTTCGACTCCGTGACTCTCAAGGAAAATATCGCCCTGTCGATGGCCGACGTACTCACATTCAACTCGTCGGTCTTCGTCAAGAGCTATGGCCGCGCCACACTGTCGACGGTCGCCTTCCGAGGCACCTCGCCCAGCCACACCCAGGTGACCTGGAACGGCATGCGCATCAACAATCCCATGCTCGGCATGACTGATTTCTCCACCATACCCTCATATTTCATAGACAACGCCTCGCTGCTCCACGGCACATCATCGGTTAACGAGAGCGGCGGAGGACTTGGCGGACTTGTAAAACTCGGCACCATCCCCGATGCTGCGCCGGGCCTAAACATGCAGTATGTGCAGGGCGCCGGTTCGTTCAGAACATTCGACGAGTTTTTCCGTCTCACCTACGGCAGTGAGCACTGGGACGCCTCTACCCGCGTGGTATATTCATCTTCGCCCAACGATTACACCTACATCAACCACGACAAGAAAGAAAACATCTATGACGACGACCACAACATCATAGGCCAGTATCACCCTAAGGAAAAGAACAAAAGCGGCGCGTTCCGCGACTTCCATGCCCTTCAGGAGGTATATTTCAACACCCGCAAGGGCGACCGCGTGGGCCTCAACGTGTGGTATATCAACTCAAACCGCGAGTTGCCGATGCTCACCACCGACTATGGCGACGAGCGCGACTTTGAAAACCGTCAGCGCGAGCAGACCCTCCGCACGGTGCTCCACTGGGGCCACAACCGCTACAACTGGCGCACCAACCTCCGTGCCGGATATATCCACACACGCATGGCATACGACTACCGCCGCGAAATCACCGATGGCAACTGGGCGGCAATGACGCGTTCGAGGAGCCGGGTAAACACATTCTACGGGCAGGCCGACGGCGAATACAATCCCTCCAGACGATGGCTCTTCACGGCCAATCTCTCTGCCCATCAGCAGTTTGTACGCAGCGAGGACAAGAACGTGATACTTCAGGACGGCGACCGCGCAATCGTGGGCTACGACAAAGGCCGCATAGAGCTTTCAGGCTCTGTATCGGCCAAATGGCAGCCTATCGACCGCCTCGGGCTTTCGGCCGTCGTACGCGAGGAGATGTTCGGCGACAAATGGGCGCCGGTGATTCCCGCATTCTTCATCGACGGCATAGTCTGCCCCAGATACAACATCTCGCTCAAGGCCTCCGTGTCGCGCAACCATCGTTTCCCGACTCTCAACGACCTTTACTTCCTGCCCGGCGGCAATCCCGACCTCAAGAGCGAAAAGGGCTTCACCTACGACGCCGGAGTTTCCTTTCAGTTTGGCAAACCACAGGTCTACAGCCTCGACGGCAGCCTCACATGGTTCGACTCTTACATCGACGACTGGATAATATGGCTGCCGACCACCAAAGGCTTCTTCTCGCCCCGAAACGTCAAGGAAGTGCATGCCTATGGCCTGGAGGCACGCCTCAACCTCGGCCTTCAGCCCTTCAGGGGATGGCTGTTCGACCTCAACGGCTCGTTCAGCTGGACGCCCTCCGTAAACCGTGGCGAAAAAATGTCGCCGGCCGATCAGTCGGTGGGCAAACAGCTGCCCTACGTGCCCAAACGTTCTGCCTCCCTCACCGGACGCCTGTCATGGGGCACATGGTCATTCCTCTACAAATGGGCCTATTACTCCGAGCGCTACACCATGTCGAGCAACGATTATTCGCTCACGGGTCACCTCCCCAAATATTTCATGAGCAACATATCTCTCGAAAAAGGCCTGAGCTTCCGTCCTGTCGACCTGCAGCTCAAACTCGCGGTCAACAACCTCTTCAACGAGGACTATCTCTCGGTGCTCTCCCGTCCCATGCCCGGCATAAATTTCGAGTTTTTCATCGGCATAACCCCCAAATGGTGGAAGAAAACCACCAAAGCCATGCATGAATAACCCGTCTGAGTGTAAGTGACGACCTCGCAATATTAATTTTAACGAAAACTAAAATATATGATAAAAATAACTAAGTTACTTCCGATATTGGCCCTGACGCTGCTCTCTGTGTCATGCGGCGGCAAGACAGAAACCAAACTCAGCGACTACAGCCGTGAAGTCTATGAGCCGCAGTATGCCGGAGGATTTGAGATAAAGGGTACCGAAGGCGGCGGGAGCAGCCTGATAGAGATAAGCAATCCCTGGCAGGGAGCCGACAGCGTGAAGGCTCCGCTGCTCGTACTCCGTGGCGACGAAGAGGTGCCCGACGGTTATGAGGGTCAGGTGCTCCGAGGCGACGCAAAGCGTGTCATAGCCATGTCGTCGACCCATGTGGCGATGCTCGATGCTTTGGGACTTGCCGACCGCATTGTGGGCGTATCTGGTAAACAGTTCATCACCAACCCCAAGATACAAAGCGCCGGCGACAACGTGGCCGATGTGGGCTATGAGGGAAACATCAACTATGAGCTTATCGTGGCACAGCAGCCCGACCTCGTGCTGCTCTACGGCGTAAACGGTGCGAGTTCCATGGAGGGAAAGCTCAGAGAGTTGGGCATACCCTACATGTATGTGGGCGACTATCTCGAGGAATCGCCGCTTGGCAAAGCCGAATGGCTGATGGCCCTGGCCGAGGTGACCGGCAAGCGTGAGGAAGGAGAAAAAATATTCGCCGGAATCCCCGTGCGCTACAATGCCCTTAAGAAACTCGTGGCGGAAAAAGCGGCTGACAAGCCGGCGGTGATGGTCAACACGCCCTACAACAACGCATGGTTCATGCCCTCGGTAAAGAGCTATGCCATACAGCTCATCAGCGATGCCGGAGGGGCATATCTCTACGACAAAAATACGGGCAACAGCTCCGAACCTATCGACATGGAGGAAGCCTATCTGCTTGCCGAAAAGGCCGACGTATGGATCAACGTAGGGCAGGCGGCATCGATGAAAGATGTGGCCGGAATGTGTCCCAAGTTCACCGACACGCGCTGCTTTCGCAATGGCATGGTCTACAACAACAACGCCCGCGTGACGGCCGCCGGCGGCAATGATTACTTTGAGTCGGCAGTGGTCAATCCCGATATCATCCTCCGCGACCTCATAAAGATATTCCATCCCGAGCTTGTGGAAGAGGACTTCGTGTATTACCGCCGGCTGAAATAAATCACAGCCTTTCGGCTATATAAATTAGGATTAAAGAAGATGCGCTCACGAAAAGCCATATTGTTTATCACGCTCACAGTGTTGCTTGCGGTATTGTTTTGCATCGACCTCTCGGTAGGGGCGGTGAGCATACCTCTGGGGCAGGTCTGGGCGGCGCTTACGGGCGGCGACTGCCCGGCCTCCACGGCCAAGATAGTGCTCGACATCAGGCTCGTCAAGGCCGTCGTGGCTCTGTTTGCCGGAGCGGCTCTTTCGGTGAGCGGCCTTCAGATGCAGACCCTTTTCCGCAATCCCCTCGCCGGGCCATACGTGCTTGGCATCAGTTCGGGCGCGAGCCTTGGTGTGGCCCTCGTAGTGCTCGCCGGAGTGGGCTCCTCGATAGGCATAGCCGGTGCGGCATGGATAGGCGCCGGAGCGGCATTGCTGATTATTGCCGCCGTGGGTCACCGCATCAAGGACATTATGGTGATTCTGATACTTGGCATGATGTTCTCCTCGGGCGTGAGCGCCGTGGTGCAGATTCTGCAGTATCTCAGCAAGGAGGAGTCGCTCAAAGCTTTTATAATATGGACCATGGGCTCGCTCGGCGACGTAACATACGGTCAGCTGTTCATCCTCATTCCCTCGGTGTTCGCGGGCCTGCTTCTGGCCGTTGTCACCATAAAACCGCTCAACCTCCTGCTCTTCGGTGAGGAATATGCCGTGACGATGGGTCTTAATATGAAGCGCTCGCGATTCCTCATACTCATGTCGACCACGCTTCTGGCCGGCACGGTCACTGCCTTCTGCGGCCCCATAGGCTTCATAGGCCTGGCAATGCCTCATGTGGCGAGGCTGATTTTCGCCGACAGCGACCACCGCGTGCTCCTGCCCGGCACTCTGCTCACCGGCGCCTGCGTGCTGATTGTCTGCGACATAGTGGCCAAATATTTCACGCTGCCCATCAATGCCATCACCGCCCTCTTAGGCATTCCCGTGGTGGTATGGATTGTGCTCAGAAACAAATCGATGACGGTATGATAGAGCTGAGAAATTTCACCGCAGGTTACGGCCGGCGCACCCTCCTTAAAGATGTAAACCTGCGTTTCCAGTCCGGCAGACTCACGGCCCTTATAGGCCGCAACGGCACGGGCAAATCCACGCTTCTCAGGGCTCTTGCCGGGCTTAATCATAATTATTCGGGAGAAATACGCATCGACGGAGAAAATATCCGCGACCTCTCGCCCGTAAAGCTTGCCCGCAAGGTTGCCTTCGTCTCCACGGCAAGAACCCGCATTCCCGATATGCGTTGCAGCGACGTCGTGGCCATAGGCCGGGCTCCGTATACCAACTGGATAGGCTCCATGCAGCCCTGCGACCGCGAGATTGTGATGAAGTCGCTGGAGGCCGTGGGGATGACTGCCTATGCCGACCGCACCATGAACACGATGAGCGACGGCGAGTGTCAGCGCATCATGATAGCCCGCGCCCTGGCTCAGGACACGCCCGTGATGCTCCTCGACGAGCCAACCTCGTTTCTCGACCTTCCCAACCGCTACGAACTTTGTCGGCTTCTTGCCTCACTGGCCCACGACCACGGCAAGTGCATAATATTCTCCACCCACGAGCTAGATATCGCCCTTAAACTCAGCGACATGATAGCGCTTATAAATCCGCCCTCGCTCGAGCTTATGCCGCCGGCTCAGCTCCGTGCCACCGGTTTGCTCAAAACCCTCTTTGGGATAGAATAAAAAAGAGACCGCGATTATACACCGCAGTCCACTCACTTCATAGTTTCTTGTTTTGAAAGATTTAATTTTTGCGTTTGCCGCCGAATGTTACGCCTACGGTGATGCCTGTGGCATTGTAGCCTTTGCGCAACAACACGGTATAGGCTGTAAACCTTACCCAACCCCAGAGTTCCACGCCGATGCGGGGGATGAAGATTGCGGAGGTGCCTTCGGTGTCATAAGGATGGCTGAATCCCCCGTCAT
>CAYZFL010000082.1:0-10849 GCA_964477785.1 uncultured Bacteroides sp. | reverse complement strand
GCCAAACCAGTCGAAGTGTTTAGCCGCAGCAAGGCGGATGCCGCTGATGGCGAAGGCGACGGTGCCAATGACCTCGATGATGAAAAGAAATGTAGTCTCAACCATTTTTTCCTGAATTTTGATAGTGACGGCACCAGGGCTGCAGCCCGCAGTCGAGACAGAGCGGCCGTCGGGCCTTGCAGACGTAGCGTCCGTGGAGGATGAGCCAGTGGTGGGCGCGACCAATCAGCTCGGTGGGTATATTCTTGACAAGAGTCTTCTCGGTCGTCAGCGGATTGCGGCTGCCGGTGGTGAGGCCGATGCGCTCGCTGATGCGGAACACGTGGGTGTCGACGGCCATCGCAGCCTCTCCACAGACGACCGACAGCACGACGTTGGCCGTCTTGCGGCCGACGCCGGGCAGCGACAGTAGCGCGTCCATGTCGCGTGGCACTTGACTGTCAAATTCCTCGACAAGCCGGCGCGACATTCCCATGAGCGAGCGTGTCTTGTTGTTGGGATAGGAGCACGACTTGATGAGCTCGAAGATTGTCTCGCGCGGAGCGGCCGCCATAGCCTCGGGAGTGGGCAGGGCCTCAAAGAGAGCCGGAGTGATCATGTTGACGCGCTTGTCGGTACATTGTGCCGACAATATGACAGCGACAAGCAGCTGGAACGGATTGGCATAGTGAAGCTCGGTCTCAGCGACCGGCATCGTCTGTTGGAACCACTGCAGTACACCAGCGTATCGTTCTTTGACAGTCACGGCCGTGGTCTTGGATTAGCGCGCGCTGCGGAACTCGTCGAGGAAGCGCACATCGTTCTCGGAGAACATGCGCAGGTCCTTGACACGATATTTCAGATTGGTGATGCGCTCGACGCCCATGCCGAGGGCAAAGCCGGTGTAGACCTTAGAGTCGATGCCGCAGGCGTCGAGGACGTTGGGGTCGACCATGCCGCAGCCGAGAATTTCCACCCAGCCTGTACCCTTGCAGAACGAGCATCCCTTGCCGCCGCAGAGGTTGCACGAGATGTCCATCTCGGCCGACGGCTCGGTGAAGGGGAAGTAGCTCGGACGGAGACGTATCTTGGTCTCGGGACCGAACATCTCGCGGGCAAAGTAGAGCAAAGTCTGCTTGAGGTCAGTGAAAGTCACGCCCTTGTCGACATAAAGTCCCTCGACCTGATGGAAGAAGCAGTGGGCGCGGGCCGAGATGGCCTCGTTGCGATAGACGCGGCCCGGGCAGATGATGCGGATGGGCGGCTTGCTGCTTTCCATCACGCGGCTCTGTACCGACGAGGTATGGGTGCGCAGAAGCACGTCGGGGTTGCGGGTGATGAAGAAAGTGTCCTGCATGTCGCGGGCGGGATGGTCTGCGGCGAAGTTTAGCGACGAGAACACATGCCAGTCGTCTTCAATCTCCGGTCCTTCGGCGATAGTGAAGCCGAGACGGCGGAAGATGGCGATAATCTCCTCGCGGACAACCGACAGGGGATGACGAGTGCCCAGCGGCGACCATGATGCCGTGCGGGTGAGGTCGAGACCCGTAAGGTCGTCGGCCGATTCCTTCAGCGCATCGCGGATCGAGTTTACCTTGTCGTATGCAAAGGCCTTGAGCTCGTTGAGTGCGGGACCGGCGGCTCGCTTTTCTTCAGGCGAAAGAGCGCGGAATTCTCCGAACAGTTCCGACACCTTCCCTTTTTTGCTCAGATATTTTATGCGAAGCTCTTCTACTTCGGCTTCGTTCTTGGCTGAGAGCCCTGAAATTTCTTCCTTAAGGGCTTTTATCTTGTCTATCATTTGCTGTAGATTTTTTCTGTCTGAAGATTAACATGCAAAGTTACTAAAACTTACGCATACTTGAGGCCAAAAGGCAGCGAATTGCTGAAAATTTTATTATTTTTGCCTCCTGAAGCGGGCCAGCTTGCTTTCGAGGCCTAATTGTGCGAATACGTCTTTCTGTATCTGCGATTTTAACGCGCCTAATATCCCCACATAAAGCACGAGTGCCGTAATTCCCTGAATTATAAGCGTCCATATCGGAGCGAGGCCTATGAGTGACTCAAGCCACATCGCTGCTGAAACAGCCAATGTGAGGCCGAGGTAGGGGAACATGTCGAGCAATATTCTGCCGATGGGTATATGTGTATATCGGGCGGTAACTGCCATTGAAACAACCCAGGTGACGAATGTCGCTCCCACCTGCGTCCAGAGCATGATGGTTAGGCCATAAACCGGGTCGTCGGGTCTTGTGAGGCCGAGGAAGGGGAAGGTGGCGACGAGGGCGAGTATCGCCGCGCCATCGCGTATCACCTCGAGCCATATCAGCTGACGGGCGAAACCGAGCGACAGCAGAAAGTTGACATACAGCTCGTTGAGCACCATGAACACGCCTCTTACAAGCAGCAGCTGGAAGAGTATGATCGACGGATCCCACTTCTCTCCGAAGAGCAGGTGGAATATGGGGGTCGCCATCACAGACAGCCATATCAGGCAGGGGAATGAGAGATAATAGGTGAAACGGGCCATCTTGGTGGCGACACGGCGGTAACGTTCCGGCTGGTCCTGAACGGCCGACAGCGCCGGCAGGAAAGAGGCGCTTATCATGCCCGTGAGCGAGGTGAAACCCATTTTGCTCCATTTGTCGCTCTGCGTGTAGTAGCCCAGCGACACCATGCCCACTCGGTTGCCGATGAAGAAGGCGAAGATGTTCTGAAACAGTATGTTGAGGAAGGAGTTGAACATCATCTTGAGGCTGATGCCCATAAACGATCGTATTGCCTTCCATGAAAATTTCAGCAGAGGCACCCATTTGCCGGCGGTCCACAGCACAAGCGCCTTTACCGCCGCACCTATCACGGCCTGCCACACGAGAGCCCATTCTCCGAAGCCGGTTACGGCCATCACTATGCCCGTTACTCCGCCTATGGCGAGACCTATGCAGTTTGATACCGCAACATACTTCGCCTCCATGCGTTTGAGCATCATCGAGGTCTGCACTATGCCGGCGGCATTGAACACGAAGGTGAGAAACATCACCCTCGACAAGGGAATGAGTCGCGTGTCATGCTGATATATGTCGGCTATCAGCGGAGCGCAGAAAAATAATATCAGATAGATAAGCACCGCCACGCCCATGTTAAACCACAGCACGCTCGAGTAGTCGAGACGCGACGGCATGTTTTTGCGCTGTATCAGGGCGAATGAGAAACCGGAATTGACCAGCAGCGAGGCAAAGGCCTGGAAAACAAGCAACGCCCCTACCAGACCGAAATCTTCCTGCGTCAGCTCCCTGGCGAGAACTATGCCCGTTACGGCATAGAGCACCTGGGTCGACAGGCGGTCGAGCATGTTCCACTTCACGGTCTTGGCCGTGCGGCTTTTGAGCTTGTCGTCGCTCAGTTCGGCCGGGTCACCCGAAACTTCCGTCATTTCTCAGTTTTTTCCTCTTCGGGTTTGGCGTTGAGGTCAATTACTTTTACACCCAGGCCGCGGTTGGTCACTTTCTTGGGATTGCCATCGTAAATCACTTTACCCGAGCCCATACCCATGATTTTGAGGCTTTCCGAGGCATAGCAGTCAATGGGGCCTGTGCCGAGCATCTTGCATTTCACGTCCTCGGCTTTGAGCAGCCCGGCTTCAAGCGGGCCTACGCCTATGTTCTGGAGGTTGGCACGGTTGGCGGTACCGTCGATTACGATATGGCCGCTGCCGGTGTTGATCGAGGCGCTTACCTCATGTGCCTTCACGTCGTTTGCAACGATTGTGCCGTTGCCCACCACTGTGAGCTTGAGCTGAGGCACGGGCGCAAGTTTCAGGGCGCGCACGGTAGAGTCGCCGCTGTTTTCCACTTTCTGCAGCATCGAGGAATAGACAGTGACTGTGGGCAGCCCTTTGCCCTTGAGGTCGGCTGCCTCGGGTGCAAGTTCTATGGTCAGGCGGTTCTTGTCGTTTGAGAACATTACCATCGGAGCCACCTGAGGAGTGGCGGTAAACACTACTTTGCCCGCGCTGTCCTGCGAGCACACGTAATTTACGTTTACCGAGTGCTTTACCTTAAGCTCGCTGAAGTCTTTTACGTCAAGGGTATAGGGGGCCTCGGTCTGGGCCGAGGCCGGGATGATTGCGGCACCCGTCATCAGTGCGGCAGCAATAAGTCTTATGCTTTTTCTCATTTTGAAGATTGGATTTACAGTACTGGTAGTGTTGGTTCGGCTAAGTCATTAATGTCTTATTTACGATTAGACCTCCGGAATGTCTGTTGGTTTATTCTCCCCATCCTGATTGCTGAAGAATTCGGGCAATATTTTGGTCTCTACTTCGTCGATCAGAGTCATTAGCTCGTCGACGGTGTCAGCACGGAGTATCTTTATCCTCATGGGCCTGAAATTTGGTATGCCCTTGAAGAGGGGACAGACGGCCAGATGACGTCTTATATGCAATATGCCGCGATATTGGTCGATGCGGTCGATGCTTTCGTTGATCTGGCGTCTTAGGAAATTGAATTTTTCGGCGAGGGTATATTCCGGAAGGGTAAAATCTTTGTCGAGACTCCGTTTTATTTCCCTGAAAATCCAGGGTGCTCCTATTGAGGCACGGCCTACCATCACACCGTCCACTCCGAAGCGGTCGAATGCTTCGCGGGCCTTTTCGCCCGAGGTGATGTCGCCGTTGCCTATCAATGGAATCGTGAGTCGCGGATTTCCTTTTACCCGGGCTATCATTTCCCAGTCGGCCTCGCCGGTGTACATCTGAGAGCGCGTGCGGCCATGAACGGTGATGGCGCGTATGCCGCAGTCCTGCAGCCGCTCGGCAAGTTCTACTATGTTTTTTGAATTATGGTCCCAGCCCAGTCTCGTTTTTACCGTGACGGGAATGTTTACCGCCTTCACCACGGCTTTTGTGATTTCGAGCATCTTGGGCACGTCGCGCAGAAGCCCTGCGCCGGCGCCTTTGCCCGCCACTTTCTTTACCGGACACCCAAAGTTGATGTCGAGAAAATCGGGCCTGGCTTCTTCGACAATCTTTGCGGCCTCGACCATCGGCTCTACTTCGCGGCCGTAAATCTGAATGGCTACCGGACGCTCGCAATCGGCCACCTCGAGCTTGCGCGTGGTGGCCGATATGTTGCGTATAAGTGCGTCCGACGACACAAACTCGGTATATACCGCGTCAGCGCCCGCTTCCTTGCAGATGCGGCGAAACGAGATGTCGGTGACGTCCTCCATGGGAGCGAGCATCACCGGACGTGGCCCGAGGTCTATGTCGCCTATTTTCATATTTCTGATTTTAACGTTTATATGAGAGACTGCCTACGCAGAAGTATGCGGGAGTGTTCATGCCCCATTCGCCGGTATCGGATGAGTTTACGGTGAAGCGCATCTCGTCGATTTTGCCCAATTTGGTAAGGTCGGCCCAGGTCCATTCGTCAACAACCTTGCCGTCTTGTGCCAGATATACGTCGACATAGCCGGTCGACTGGCCTTTTGACATACCGTAGATGCGAACAACAAAGTAGTCGCCTTTGCCGAATTTTTTGTTGAACGGGGTGCCTTCTGTCATTGCATAGTAGCCGTAGTTGCTGTTGGCCATAAGTATGGTCTTGGGAGTGAACTCGCTGCCGTCGGTGAGCTTCAGCGTGCAGGCCTTGGCATTGACAGCGTCGTCGAATTTCTCTCTTACATCCCAGAAACCGAGCAGGAAGGGGCCGTCGGGCGAAGTAGCATGTGCGGCCCACTGGTTGGCAATCCAGTCGGCGCTCATATCTGCCTTGCTGTATGCCTTCGAGGGGCAGAAGCCATACCAGCTGTAATATTTCACGCCTTCCCATTCGGTAACCTGGGCATCGTGTGATGCGATCATAGTTCCGAGGTTGAGACCGGTGGCATTGTAGCTGGTGTTGTAACATTCCTTCCAGTAATTGTCTGAGTTATATTCCAGTGAGGAAGGGATTTCAAGGAACGAAACGAGCTTGTCGTCATCGTCGTCGCTGCAGGAAGTGAAAGTCAGGCCCATGGCGCAGACTGCGAGTACGGAAATTGATGTTTTTAAGAAGTTCATGATTCTGTTTTTAATTAATTGATTGGTTTTGTTATACGATTCTCAAAATTTCAAAAATCGTGAAACAGTCCCAAAGCTTACATTGCTCAATGATTGGTTCACGGTTTCAGTGTTGCGGCTTATAATAAATCCCGCCGGAAGCCATTGCTGTCCGCGGGAAATATGATATAGGTCTACGCTGTTACCGCTTCTTTTCGCAGTAAGCATATATAGAGACCATTGCCTATAAACCCGCAGGCAGTTGACGGAGTCCTTGGCCATGACAGGTCTTCTGACTCGCTCCATCCTTCCGCGCCTTCTCACCTTACGGGCTTTAATGGGCCTTTCGTGCAATGACTTATTGCGGAGAAATTTATTTGGGAGCTCACAGCAGCGGGTACTGTTACGGATTTGCACCGTATTCCCTTTATACCCCATGCGACATCTAAACAGTCCCGCACGGGGCAGTCATAACCGATGCAAAATTAAGCATTATTGTTTAAACGGCAAAGTACGTACTATAGAAAATAATGCGGGCTCCGAGGGCTTCATTCTGCAATAGACGTTACAGCAACCGCTTTTGCAGGATAGAGTTTCGCGATCTGCAGACTCTTCCCATCGTTGATTTGCGGCTTTTGTGTAAATTGTTTAATTTTGCATTGGAGAACCCTCAGGGGGGATATGGTTGTTATATTATAAGTCATTTATAATGTGACTTTGATTTGCTAACAGAAACACAAATATAAGATGAGCGATTCTAATTTTATAGATTATGTGAAGATATTGTGCCGGAGCGGCAAAGGCGGTGCCGGATCAAAGCATTTCTATCGTGCCAAATATGTGCCCAAAGGCGGCCCTGACGGTGGCGATGGCGGCCGTGGCGGTCATATCATTCTCAAGGGCAACCGCAATATGTGGACTCTTCTCCCCCTAAAATACCGCCGCCATATCTTCGCCGGAAACGGCGAGAGCGGAAGTGCCGGACGCAGTTTCGGTAAGGACGGCGAGGACGTTGTTGTTGAAGTGCCATGCGGTACCGTGGTTTATGACGCCGAGACCGGCGAATATCTCGCCGAGGTGACCGACGACGGACAGGAAGTTAAGCTACTCAAAGGCGGCCGCGGAGGTCTCGGTAACTGGCATTTCAAATCTTCCACAAACCGTACACCCCGTTACGCACAGCCCGGTGAACCGGCCATCGAGAAAAGTATCATCCTTGAGCTCAAGATGCTCGCCGACGTGGGTCTTGTAGGCTTCCCCAACGCCGGAAAGTCAACCCTTCTGTCTGCCGTTTCCGCCGCAAGACCTAAGATTGCCGACTATCCCTTCACCACGATGGAACCCCAGCTCGGCATCGTGAGCTATCGCGACAACCGTTCTTTCGTAATGGCTGACATTCCCGGCATCATCGAAGGTGCAAGCGAGGGCAAGGGCCTGGGACTCAGATTCCTGCGTCATATCGAGCGTAACGCCGTACTTCTCTTCATGGTTCCTGCCGACGCCGACGATATAAAGGGCCAGTATGAGATTCTTCTCAAAGAGCTCAAGACTTTCAACCCCCAGCTCGCCGACAAGGAGCGCGTTCTGGCAATATCAAAAAGCGATATGCTCGACGACGAGCTTAAAGCCGAGATTGAAAAGACTCTTCCCGAAGGCATTCCCCACGTGTTTATCTCGGCGGTGACCGGCGAAGACATAAATCTGCTTAAGGATGTGCTCTGGCGCGCTATCACCGATGAACGCAATCAGATAAAGACCTCGGAAGCAGCTCATAAGGACCTTGACCAAAGCCATCGCGTGAAGGAAGAAGATGACTTCATCTTCAGCTATACTCCCACCGAAGAGGAGGATGAGGAAGGCGAAGACCTTCGCTATATCTCGCCAGACTCATGGGGTAACGACGATATTTGGGATGAGGACGTTGAAATTGAGGAAGACCTGCCCGACGATAAACCCGAGACTCCTGTAAACGAAGGGAAATAACCGGCTAATTTACAATTCATAAAGAACGGACTTGGAATATGACTCTCGGCGAATTATCTCATGAAATAGTGACGCGTCTGAGCGCTGTGCCCGGCTGGACACCGTCGAAGGCTGCGGCCGTGAGAGATATAATACTCGAGGATTTCCTCGACCTTGGCCGCGTGGCAGTGTTGATAAGTTCAGACCGCGTTTTGCTCGACGATACTGTTAAATACATCTCTCATATAGTCGACGAAATCTCTGGCGGTATGCCCGTGCAATACGCTTTGGGGCAGGCCGAGTTTATGGGCATGAAGCTGAAGGTGACACCGGCCGTGCTGATTCCCCGCCAGGAAACCGCCGGTCTGGTCGATCTCGTGACCGACGCTTTCGGCGACCGCACCGACCTCCGTGTCGAGGATATCTGCACCGGCTCGGGCTGTATAGCCATAGCCCTGCAGAGAGCCCTAAGGTTTGCACAGGTCATTGGCACAGACATTTCCGACGATGCTCTCGCTGTGGCCCGTGAAAATGCCGCGACGCTTCATTCTCCGGTGAAATTCATCAAGGCCGATGCTTTGAAAATGCCTGTTCCTCAGCCTGACAGCCTTGACATAGTGGTGAGCAATCCGCCCTATATCGCCGTCAGCGAGAAGGCCGACGTGGCTCCCGATGTGCTCGCCTACGAGCCTCATGCGGCACTGTTTGTGCCCGATAGCGACCCCACGGAGTTTTACCGCTCGATTAGCCGCTATGCTTTTGGGACTCTCAGTCCCGGGGGCGGTCTTTTCTTTGAAATTAATCCTCATTTCGCCGAACAGACACGGCAGGATATTCTCAATGCTGGTTTTGACAGCGCCGATATCCTCAACGATTACACCGGCGCAAAACGCTATGCCCGGGCATTTAAACATTAACAGCAGCAAATAGGCCCATTGGCCCTATAATACCTATCTTCCACAACTCCAATATGCCTCCAAGCCAGCCATTATCGCCTCAGAAAGCCCTTACCCGTCTCGCCGATTTATGCAACCGGGCCGAGCGTTGCACCTCTGAACTAAGAGACAAACTGCACAAATGGGGAGTGAATCCGGCTGACTCTGAAAAGATTATTGAAAAACTCACCGACTGCCGCCTTGTCGATGACCGCCGTTTTGCTGCCGCTTTCGCTCTTGATAAAATGCGTTTCTCTTACTGGGGCAAACGCAAGATCAGCTATGCGCTGGCCCTCAAAAGGATACCCGGCCCTTATATTCAGGAAGCCCTCGATGCTCTCGACCCGGTAGAATACAAGACCGTAGTCACCGAAGCCATAAAATCAAAGGCCCGCACCATTGACAATCCCGCGACCTATGAGGGACGCACAAAAATCTACCGTTTCGCCATCTCCCGGGGCTATGAGTCTGAAATCGTCTCTTCCGTTATCCGCCGTCTTTTCCCAGACCTGAAGTCCTGAACTGTTTACTGTGAAAATTTTATTTTGCATAGCTTAAAATTATTGGCTACCTTTGTATTTCCATACAGAAATGTATGCCCGCGATGTAATCCGTAGGTCTTAAATCGACAATTTATTTAAACTATATACCATAATGAGACTTATCATCGAAAAAAATTATCAGGATCTCTCCAAATGGGCAGCTCTTTATGTAGCCAACGCCATCAACTCGTTCAAACCCACCAAAGAGCGTCCTTTCGTGCTCGGTTGTCCCACCGGAAGCTCGCCCCTGGGTATGTACAAAAATCTCGTTGAGCTTTACAAGGCCGGCAAGGTTTCCTTCAAAAACGTTGTTACTTTCAACATGGACGAATATGTAGGCATCCCCCAGAACCATCCTCAGAGCTATCATACTTTCATGTGGGAAAACTTCTTCAGCCACATCGACATCCCGGAGGAGAACGTCAACATACTCAACGGCAACGCAGTCGATCCCGTTGCAGAGTGCAAGCGTTTTGAGGACAAGATCGCTTCTTATGGCGGCGTAGACCTCTTCATGGGCGGCGTAGGTCCCGACGGACACATCGCTTTCAACGAGCCCGGCAGCTCGCTCACCTCACGCACCCGCATGAAAACCCTTACCCAGGACACCATCATCGCCAACTCACGCTTCTTTGAAAACAACGTCGACCTCGTGCCCAAGACCGCTCTCACCGTTGGTGTAGGCACGGTCATGGCAGCCAAGAGCGTGCTTCTTCTCGTCAACGGCCACAACAAAGCCCGCGCTCTCCAGCACGGCGTTGAAGGAGGCATCTCACAGATGTGGACTATCTCGGCTCTCCAGATGCATCCCAAGGCTGTGATTGTCTGCGACGAGGACGCTTGCGCTGAGCTCAAGGTCTCGACTTACCGCTATTTCAAGGACATCGAGAGCAAAAACATCGACCCCGAAACTCTCGCAATCTGAAAAGCATACATAGCTGATAAAGCTGAATAATAAAATAATCGCCGGGCAAACTCAAGATTCGCCCGGCGATTATTCTATTTTTTTAGCTGAAAATCAGCGTCTCAGTTCGTCGGCAAGGGCCGATACCGGCAGCTCTGTCTGGTCGCCGCTTATCATATTCTTGAGGGTCACGGTGCCGTTTGCCATCTCGCTCTCGCCTATTATCGCCACGTGGCCTATGCCGCTGTTGTTGGCGTAAGTCATCTGCTTGCCGAGTTTGGCCTTGTCGGGATATATCTCGCATGCGATTCCCTGCTCGCGGAGCAGGGCCATTACCTTGAGCGCCGCAAGCGATTCCTTATGCCCGAAGTTGGCAAACATTACGCTCACCTTGTCGGCCTCGTCCTTTGGGAAAAGGTCGAGGGTGGTCATCACGTCGTAGATGCGGTCGGCACCGAACGAGATGCCCACCCCGGAAAGTCCAGGC
>CAYZFL010000081.1:0-10971 GCA_964477785.1 uncultured Bacteroides sp. | reverse complement strand
TTTTTAGTCATAATGTTTAACGGTATTTTAAAGCCTGTGAATTTATGAGGTTTACCATCGGCAGTCCTCGGCTCAAATCGAGGTAAACTTTTGATTACTCTTATAAATTCCTCATCAATCTCCTTATTGATTCCCCGATAGATCCTTACGTTTACCACTTTACCCTCTTCATCAATATCAAAAGAGGCGACGGCTCTTACGCGGTTAATCTCACATCCTTTAGGCATTTTGAAATTTTTACTTATGAATCCCCTCAATGCCATATCTCCCCCGGGAAATTGTGGCTGAATGTATTTAACCCGATTTATATTCTCTAAAATTGGGGATTTTTCTGCATTTATTTTTCGTATCGGCTCTAAGGCATTTTCTAAGGCGGGTTGTTTCACTTTTGCAGGATTAGCCGCAATTCCGTCTATAGCCTCTATTTTAGAATTTCTCAGATCATAAAATGGCTTCAGCTCAAAATATTTATTTCGTTCATTATTAAAATATACCCCTACATCAGCTAACCAATCCGGATCTATTTCCGTTTCGTTCCAGTCTGTATCATATTTTTTTTAGGATCAAAAATTGTATTAAAATCCTCTACTGCCACATCATTTGCACCGGGCTTTATCTGATTATTGTTCTTAAAACGATATGCATAATAAAGATATATCTTTCCTGAAAGATAATTATTCCCGGTCTGAACGACACAAAAAACTTTGTCTGACTTAAATATTTTCTGATGGGCAATAGTTCCATATCCGTGACCGACCTTACGATCTTCCCTATCTAAAATATAAGCTTCGGCCTGTAATCTCTTAATCACATCATCATAATAACAGGTATCTATGATAAATCCGATATAGTCCAAATCCTGCGTATTGCTTATCCTCTGAAGTTTGGCGGTTAGATACTTCCCGTTCATATCAACTCCTTCAAACGCCGATGAGTTTTCGTTATCCCCGAATTCCCTGTCAAGCGACATCCCTAATTTATGAAATACACTCTCTCCGTATGGAGCATTCCCATATTTCATTATTAGCTCTGCTATTGTAGTATAGGGCTGCTCCTTTGCTACTACAGAAAAGAAACAGGAAACTAATAGCGTCAGTAACAGTATCTTTCGCATATCTAAATTAATTGAATAGCGCGAAATTACCTAACAAATACAACATCGCCAAATTTTTTGTTCATTATTTCATTTTGTTCAACTACATTGAACACAAGCCGACTCTAATTTATGCCTTTCCTACGGAATCCAATAATACATCTCTTTCTTTCGATGTTCTTTAACCCAACGCTCAAATTCCGCTATTGACCTGACGCCATCTGCTATAACCGCCTCATAGTATTCCACTCCATGATAATCGGCTCCGGCCGGTGTTTCAAATTTTAGACGAAGAATCGTATCTCTATGTTCATCTGTCATTACCTCAACTATTCGGTCGGCCATTCTCTCGAAATATCCGTCATATTGCGATCCATCCTCAATATGAATCACATCGATCTGCCATATTTCCCCTTCATATTTATAGTAGAAATGCCAGGCAATGCAATGTTCGTCGGTGTGAAGGCCATTGATGCATTTGATTTCAGTGACTTTGGGATTCTTTGCTATCTTTGAAACAATTGCAAAACTACTTTCCTCGGTGATTCCTTTTGAATAAACATGTAGATCAACATCGCGATGCGATGCAAGAAGCCCCATTCTTAAAGAGCCGACAATATTTACCCTGCAACCTGCTTCTTGACATATCTCGGCAATGCCCGAATCTTTCAGTACCTTCCTGGCTTTCTCCTGATTCGCGAGCGCCAAACTCCTAATCTCTCCTTGCTTCATAACTTTTTTCCGATTTGATAAATCTGCAAAGTTAGCAAATTTCTCCGGATTCAGAGCCTGATTGCCCCTCTAAGCAAGGAGTGATTTTATATATTCCACCATCTCTGCCGGATTCTCGCAACCTAAGACATACTGCCGGCCATTTTTTAGTTTTACAAGGAAGCAACAACTCCTTTTGCCATAGTAGCCGAAATATGTCCCTATCATTATATCGCTGAAATATCCCCAGTAGCCGAAGCACCCTCCGCTGCCGCAAAGCCTCAGGCCTCCAGCCGACGGATAGCAAGTATCTACCGACTGAATATCATCTAGCGCAAAAAATTTTGGTCTCGACAACAGACGGTGAAGTTTTATTCCATCCTTATTTGCCTCGACCGAAACCGGACAAAAATATAGTCCCGAGATTATCGCCAGCCCCATTATCACACAGAATAATATCAGTTCATCGGTATTATGTCTTAGCGAGATTATTCCTATGATGCTCAGTATTATCACTATTGCTGTCATTGCCAGTGAAAAGACGCTGTATTTTACTTTGTTTTTCATATTTTTGCTGTTTAATCTGTTTCTTCAAGAATAAATATACTCTCAACGGGCTTGCCGAAGAATCTTCCGATTTTAAGAGCCAAAGGTGTTGATGGCAGAAAACGGTTGTTCTCAATCGCCACAATCGTCTGCCTGCTCACACCCACGGCTTCAGCAAGTTGTTGCTGAGTGATGTCCATTTCAGCACGCTCCACTTTAATTCTGTTCTTCATTTTCACACATCTTATTATATCGGTGCATTTCAAGCTTGAAAACACATACGAAAATAATTGGAAACAACACGAGATTGGCCCATGCAAACATCAAGAATGCAATACCGTTGAGAGCAATCGTAGAGGCCACAAGCAGTATCACATAGATATACAAGGAATTCAGGAGCGACGAAAGCCGTATCGACCTCGTCATTTCATCCTCTATACACTCTTTTGAGCATACTATAAACAATGCCCCTACGGCAATGCCTATGATTGCTATGTCGTTTACTATGGTTTCGGCTATGCCCGTCAGTGTCAGCACTTCAAAATAAATCAGTACTCCCAATAACAAGCAGGGAACAAACAAAATCCAGCCTATCGGCTGAAAGATATGAGGAAAAAGGAGATTTTTCATAATCATTGAGTTTTAAATATTGAAATATTGTCCACAAAGGTAAAATATATTTTCCATATAGACAAGTATACTTTACATTTTGTTCAAAAAATTAATGACGCTATCCTACTTCGGCGCTTGAATTTCATGTCACCACCGGACATCTTAATTTCTCTCGCTTTGTCATTTTTGAAATATTTATTATATTTGCATCATCTTCCCGCGAAGAGACCATTTTAACATCACAATCACCGGGTCTGATACCCTAAAAAAACAAAAGTAAAGACAATGAAACCATACGTAATGGGCATAGACATGGGCGGAACAAACACCGTCTTCGGCATAGTCGACGCCCGCGGAAATGTGCTGGGTTCAAACAGCATAAAGACAGCCAAATACAACGATTTCAATCTCTATCTCGACGAGCTTTACACCGAGGCTTCGAGACTGATAGAATCACTTGACGCTAAAGACAAAATCACCGGCATAGGCATCGGCGCTCCCAATGCCAACTTCTTCACCGGCATGATCGAAGACGGCGTCAACCTTCCCTGGCCCACTCCCCTCCCCCTCGCAAAACTCGTAAGCCAGAAATTCGGCATTCCCTGCGCCATCACTAACGATGCAAACGCAGCGGCAATCGGCGAGATGACCTACGGCGCGGCCCGGGGCATGAAAGACTTCATCATGATCACCCTCGGCACCGGCGTAGGTTCGGGCATCGTGTCAAACGGTCAGCTCGTTTACGGTCATGACGGCTTCGCAGGCGAGCTGGGCCACATGATTGTAAAATGGCAGAACGGACGTCTCTGCGGTTGCGGTCGCACAGGTTGCCTCGAGGCTTACTGCTCGGCTACCGGCGTTGCACGCTCGGCCCGCGAATTTCTCGAAATCCGCAACGAACCTTCTCTCCTCCGCGACATCCCCGTTGAGGAAATCACATCAAAAGACGTATACGACGCTGCCATCAAAGGCGACGAGATTGCCATCGACATCTTCAACTACACAGGAAAAATTCTCGGCGAGTTCTTCGCCAACATGATGGTGTTCTCATCGCCCGAGGCGTTTATCCTTTTCGGCGGCCTCTCAAAATCCGGCGAGCTCCTGCTCAAACCCATACGCGAACACATGGAGAAAAACATGCTCTCAATATTCAAGGGAAAAGCAAAAGTGATACTGAGCGAGCTCAAAGAAGCCGACGCCGCAGTTCTCGGCGCCTCAGCTCTCGGCTGGGAGGCCAAACCCGAAGTGCCCGTGTGCCATGCGGTAACCACAGCTTTACCGGCAGACAATACTCCGAACGTATAATCCCCATAGTTATAAAGCAAAGACAAAGACAAAGACAACAAGAACAAAGGCAATATAAAGTCTGCGGCAGTCTGAAACTGTTTATGACTTTATATGAAGCAGCCGGTGACCGTGAGGCCATCGGCTGTTTTCATCTTTTCCGACATTTTGAAACTTTCAGGCCCGAATTTTGCCGTTTTTTCGCCATTTTTGAGCCAATTTTCGCTTTTTCTCGGCTTCATTAGTATTTTTTTGCATAAAAATTTGCATTTAAAGAAATTATTCTCTAATTTTGACGCGGTTATCAAAGAAATCAACTCATTGCGTGAGAGCAATTCGTTTTTTTCTTCAAAAATATATGTTTTTATAGATTGTAGATTTTAACAGAGCCTGATCGGGAGATTGGGCTCTTTTAAATTTTCTCCTACGTCCTCTGCAAACAAATATTTTCCAAATAGGCCATTTTTGTAGAATATTTCGCCTCTGATACCTTGTTTAATTTGTAGAGTAAGCGATTTTATGATTACCTTTGCACTTAAATATTATTCGGCCTGAAGCGGTTTTTGTAAAATTGCAATCCATTCTGCAACCAAAAATAGCTTTCTCTGCCCTATTATTCATCACAAATTCAACCGGGCCTCACATCTCAGCCCTTCAAAGATACGGTTACGAAGACTTTTAATTCATATATAAAAGCGATTACAACTTTCCCGGCATTGGTTTTAGTCCTGATGCTGATTGCCTTTATTGTCCCCTTCAATGCCAAGGCTCTCAGCCACAAGGCTTCTGACAAACAGAAATTCACGGTCGTGATAGATGCAGGCCACGGTGGCAAGGACATCGGTTGCCGAGGAAACCTCACAAACGAGAAAACAATCACACTCGCCGTCGCACGCAAACTGGGCGACAAGATCAGGAAGGCATGTCCTGACGTAGAAGTGATTTACACCCGCGACAAGGACGAATACCTCACCCTCAACGAGCGAGCTCAGATCGCAAACAAGGCGAAAGGCGACCTTTTCATTTCAATCCACGTCAACTCTGTAGACAAACGCAACCGCAAACGCCGCACAATTCAGGGCGCTTCGGTTTATACCCTCGGACTGCATAAGTCGGAAAACAACCTCTCCGTAGCAATGCGCGAGAACAGTGTTATGGCTCTCGACGACAATTATCAGGAAACTTACAGCGGCTTCGACCCTAATTCCTCTGAATCCTATATAATATTTGAGCTCAACCAGAACGCCCACCTCACCCAAAGCCTCGAATTTGCCAACGCCGCACAGAAAGAGCTTGTAAACTATGCCGGACGCGACGACAAGGACGTCCGTCAGGCCGGCTTCTGGGTCCTCTGGGCCACCTCGATGCCTTCGGTGCTCGTGGAGCTTGACTTTATTTGCAACCCTACTCAGGAGAAATTTCTAAACTCCGACAAAGGCAAGGACAAATGCGCCGAAGCGCTCAGCCGCGCCTTCACATCTTATTACAGGCACGGCAATGACCATAACGGCATTACGGCAAATCCCGGTCCCGCCAAGTCTTCCAAAGCAGCTCCGGCTTCAAAGGCCAAAAATCCCACGCAAAAAGCCCTCCGGTCTGCATCTGCATCTTCCAATGGTGCGTTCCACATTCAGATATGCTCCACCGACGAGGAGCTCCCGCGCAAAGACCGACTGTTTAAAGATTTCCCCGATCTAAGATTCTACAAAGACGGTGACCAATATAAATACTACACCGGCGATTTTACTACCTCGGAAGAGGCCAAGAGATTGCTCTTCAAGATTAAGAAAAGCTATCCTCAGGCCTTTATCATCAAAATGGCCGACGGCATAAGAGTCAACTTTTAGCCCCGGCACCATGTTTTATTATAAGTTTAAATCATAACCACCGGAACACTCAGCGTTTCAACATCAAACAAACAAATATGAAAAAGATATTCCGCAAAGAAGTAACCCTCGGACTCATCGTAATATTCGCCATCGCAGTGCTCGTGATAGGCATCGACTTCCTTAAAGGCGTGAATGTCTTTAAGGCCACCAACTATTATGTAGCCAAATACGACAATGTGGCCGGCCTGGCGGTCTCGGCTCCGGTTACCATCAACGGCTATAAGGTGGGCCAGGTGCGCGACATCACCTTCAACTACGACGAACCCGGCAAAGTGCGCGTCGAAATCAGTCTTGACAAAGACCTCAGACTTCCCGTCGGTTCCAGAGCCATACTTGCTACCGATCTCCTCGGCACAGCTACAATCCAGATTGCCCTTGCCAAAGGTTCCGGTAAATTCTATGAAGTTGGCGACTCCATTCCTGCCATGATCGACCCGGGTCTCATGGGAAGCGTCTCAACCACCGTGATGCCGGCCGTGGAGTCGATTTTTCCTAAAATCGACACACTCCTCTCCAGCCTCAATACCGTAGTCGGCGACCCCGCGCTCGTTACCACCGTGAAACGACTCGACGAGATTTCGGCCAACCTTTCCATGGCCACGGCCGACCTTGCCGCCCTCACACGCCAGCTCAAGCCCGTGACAAACGACGTGAAGTCGATTACCTCAAACGTCAATACAATCACCACCGACCTCACCGCATTCTCAGGCAAAATGAAGGAGATGCCCATCGACTCCATCACAAACCGTCTTAGCTCCACTGTCGAGAATCTGCGCCTCCTCACCGAGCAGCTCAACGACCCCGATTCCTCTCTCGGAAAGCTCACAAACGACCCGCAGCTCTACAACAACCTCAACTCCACGGTCGCCAACCTCGACTCGCTTCTCATCGACCTCAAGCGCAATCCCAAACGATACATCAGCATAAAACTGCTCTAAGCCGCAGCGGATTCTCCATGGGTCTGACTATGACAACCGGCTTGTCGGGATCCGCCGTCCATACAAGCCTGACAAAGACATACGGTCTGTCTGGTCCGCCGCTCCTGCACCTTCTCCTCACCGTTTTGTCACACTTTCGTAAACAAACCGTCCCTCGGGCCCACCCGGAGCTTATTTAAAATAATTACAAATAAAAATTTTAACAGTTCCACGGCTCCGCTCACCTTACTCCCCTTTTATAAGCCGTTCCACGGCCCGATTCTATTTTTCATTTCTTTAGCGTTTCAGCCCCGACTCTTACCATTCGACTTATTTTCAGCGCATTAACTTTCTTTTCATCGTTATGTAGAAAACTCTTACATCATTATGTTCATAACTCGTTGACCATGTAACACTTATATTTTATTTGAGATTTCCAAAATTTCAGCCGTTTGTTTTTCTGATTTTTTTTTTGGAATTTTGTTATCGGAAAAGTAAAGAATACAACAAGAAGTCGCCGGCTTTTCATTTATGATTTCCGGATGACAACAAATAATGCCTCCTTATATGCGGGAGCAACCGATAATCGAAATGAGCGAAGACCACAAACAGCTATGGGACAGATGCCGCGAATACATAAAACAGCGCATCAGCCCGGAACAATACGACAACTGGTTCAAAGAGGTTAATTCCATCAGTTTTCAGGATAACACCCTGAGGCTGGCGGTTCCGTCAGCCTTTTTTGCCGACCAGCTCGAAGAGCGTTTCCTCCCGGTAATCCAGGAGGCCATAATGGAAGTGTTTAATCAGAAGATCATGATCTTCTACTACTTCCGCACAGCCGCCGATGATCCTTCGTCGGCGCAGATCGTCCGTAGCCAGTCGCCTTCGCCCACTATCCTCGCCCAGTCTACCGCCAAGAAAGCCGACCCTTTCGCCGGCCCTACCCCCACACCATTCAACTCGCAGTTAAATCCCATATATAACTTCGAGAACTATGTGGTGGGTGAAAGCAACCGCCTCGCCTACCGCGTAGCAGAGTCTGTGGCCGCAAATCCCGCCGAGCAGGCTTTCAATCCCCTCTTCATCTTCGGGCCCACCGGCGTTGGCAAAACCCACCTTATCCAGGCCGTGGGCGTGAGAATCAAGGAAACACATCCGGACTCGAGAGTGCTCTACATCTCTGCCCGCATGTTTGAAAATCAGTTTACAGCCGCCTCTCTCAACGGCGACCAGAACAATTTCTTCTATTTCTACCAGAGCATCGACACCCTGATTATCGACGATGTGCAGGACCTTATGGGCAAGAAGAAAACCCAGAACATGTTCTTCCACATCTTCAACCACCTTACCCAGAACAACCGCCAGATAATCCTCTCGTCTGACACTCCCCCATCGGCGCTCGAAGGTTTCGAGGAAAGGCTTCTCTCGCGTTTCAGTTCGGGCATGACAGCCGAGCTGCTCAAGCCCGAGCTCGACCTGCGCCGCAGGGTACTCACCCAGAAGGCCGAGCAGGAGGGCCTTGACCTCCCTAAGGAGGTTATCGACTATATTTCAGAAAACATAACAAGCTCTATCCGCGACCTCGTGGGTGTGATGGTTTCGCTTAGCGGTCGCGCCTCTATTTTGGGCTGCGACATCACCCTCGACCTCGCCCGACAGATTGTAGGCAACGCCATAAAAGTCACAAAGAAAAAGGTGACGATGGATGCCATTCTCAAATGTGTTGGCAATTATTACAACATCGAGCCCTCCGACATTACCGGAAGCTGCCGCCGCCGCGAGGTTTCCGATGCACGTCAGGTGGCAATGTATCTGGCCAAAAAGCACGCCAAACTCGCCGTCACTTCCATTGCCAGCAAGATAGGCCGCACTTACCCCACAGTTATCTACGGCTGCAAGCTCATTCAGCAGAGGCTTTCAATGGAGAAGAAACTCATGTCAGACATCACCTCCATCGAAGCCGCCTTGGGTTAATGACATTGCACTCCCAAGGGTTAAATACCGTTGAGGCAGTCAGACTAATGCCTTAGAGGCCGACGTCGGTTAAACCCGAATAGATTTATTTTATATATCCCTGTTTCTTAAGCATTGACGCGAGTTTTTCCGAAAAAGGCTCGTTGTTTTTACGGGGATATCTCACCTCTGTAAATACCGCCGCGAGAGAATCTTTTCCGTTCTCGGCAACAAATCCTTTGGAATCATCCCTGCCCTCCTTCTCTGCGAAGAGCGCTTTCACATCGCCTTTCTTATACTGCGGATATCGTCCGTAATGGGCCACTGCTCCAAGCGGCAGACGGCCTACATCCACTCCTTCATCGCCCGGGACACCGAGAGTCACGGTTATCAGAGGGATCACATGCTCGGGCAAACCCAACTCAGCGGCGATTTCCTCACAATTATAAGTGGTGGTGCCGAGATAACATGTGCCGTAGCCGTTCATCTCCGCGATGGTGCAGAATTGCTGAGCGAAGGCCATCGTATCCATCACACCGCATAGAAACATCTGAAGATTGTCGAAAGCTGCCTCAGTGCCCGACTCCTCGCTCCACTTTTCAAAGCGGTGAGTGTCGACGCAGAATGTAAGCACCGCGGCACAGCTTTTCACCATCGGCTGGCCGAAATGCATCGGTGACAAAGCCTCTTTGCCATGCTCGTCGTCGGTCACTACCACCGAGTAAAGCTGCATGTTGCCGGTTGTGGGCGCATGGCTCGCCTCAAGAAGCATGGCATCGATTTTCTCACGGGCTATGCGTTCATTTTTGTAATTCCTGATTGTGCGGCGGTTTAAGAAATATTCCGATATAATGTTTTCCATAACACTTAAGATGATAGATGTTTGCTTTCTCCGGCCCGCATATTCATTCGGCAGGCTCCGGACCTGGCAAATTTAAGCATTATTCTCAGAATAAAAAAGCAATCGGCAAATAAAAAATATTTCCGTCAGATTTTTTACTGACTATTCGATTTGGAAAACTTTCGCCCCGATTCATTTTTATCTCATCCTTGATTATCAACCAAATAACAAAGACTTTTGGAAAACTTTCAGAATGTAGAAAACTTTTCGTTAAAATATTTGGCACACTCGGATTTAAATCGGAAATTTGCAAAACCAATCGCCATAAGTAAGTCATGGAAATTTTTATTTCACCTTTAATTATTTTCATGTCATATTTCAGTTATCGGCTTGCTGTCTCTTCTTTACTTTTCCACCATTCTGAGACAACGCAATTTAATTTATCAAAACTTACCTAATCAACCAAAAACCTTTCCGCCGTGGAACCTAAAACACTTTTTGAGGCTGAGTTTGACGACTCTATAACAGAGCCGCAGGCCGACAACACACCCTCGGTTCATAAGTCATACTCTTTTGACCAGGCATTCGAAGCAACTAAGAAATATTTCGGTGGCGATGAACTCGCTGCCAAAGTCTGGGTTAGCAAATATGCGCTCAAAGACTCGTTCGGCAATATTTTCGAGCTTACGCCCGATGATATGCACGCCCGCATTGCCGGCGAGATTTCCCGCATCGAGCAGAAATATCCCGACCCCATGAGCTACGACCGCATCTTCTCGCTGCTCAAGGATTTCCGTTACATCGTGCCTCAGGGCAGCCCCATGTCGGGCATCGGCAACCACTATCAGGTAGGCTCTCTCTCAAACTGTTTCGTGATAGGTCTCGACGGACATCCCGACTCATACGGTGGCGTGATCCGCATCGACGAGGAGCAGGTACAGCTCATGAAACGCCGTGGTGGCGTGGGCCATGACCTGTCGCACATCCGTCCCAAAGGCACGCCGGTAAAGAACTCGGCCCTCACCTCGACAGGACTCGTGCCTTTCATGGAGCGCTACTCAAACTCCACCCGTGAGGTTGCCCAGGACGGCCGCCGCGGTGCCCTCATGCTCACCGTCTCTA
>CAYZFL010000080.1:0-11008 GCA_964477785.1 uncultured Bacteroides sp. | reverse complement strand
GAAGATGAGTCTACATGGAAAGACATTAGAATAGATACAATCATAGATGAGGAAAGCGGCAAAAAAATTCGCGTAATCGGTGCAATGACCGTTTATTTGGAGAAAGGATGCAATATGCCGACAAATCTTGTACGATTGGATCACATGAAAGAGCTGATAATTTATGCAGCCAACGAAGCTATTTTTCAACCGTGGTATGTACCCGTGAGTTTGGAAACCCTTATCGTTAAACAGATTGACAAAAATGATACAGGATTTATTAGAGTTCCTAATTATCCTAAAGAAGCGGACTTCGGATTAAGATCCTTTAAAAACAAACTTGAGATACACGGAGTTGAAATGGGGCAAACTAAATGGGCTTATGATTACTCCTCTGAAATTGATTTATCCGGGAATTGCCTTACAGGAGCAGTTTCAAAGGATTTCTTTAAGTTCAAAACTCCGGTCAATCTAAGCAATAACAATTTTACTTCCATAAAAATTGATATCAGAAACTTAAAGGACATATCTTCCATCCCGAACCTTCAGAACAACAATATACCAATTCCTGAAGAGTGGCTAAAGACTGAATTCTGGAAGGAGAATCATGAGAAGTTCAAAGGTAATCCGGGATACAGACCGCCGGAGGATTAAATAGAAAATTTCAACATCAAGGCTGTCCTGATTACGGGACGGCCTTTTTACGTTATTAGCGATTCAAGTGAAACAGGCCATACCTGAAGCCAAAGAGAGTGAATCCCGGCGATGGAAATAAGACGAAGGTAAGGGTCATCTTGCGGGGCTGGGAAATTAGTTTGCGCTCCATGCCGCTAAATTAAGACGTGAAGAGAAGGTAAAAAACTATATAATTGAAACATAAAAACAAAAAACATAAAGGACTTAATTTTAAAAACACAAGGGTATAAGAAAATAAGAACAAAAATCTTTGAGTGTGAAGGAGATAAAGGGCATAAGATTTTTCTTGCGAAAAACGGGAAGAACAAAAGTTTGAGGCGGAGATGATGACGCGGGGCGGCTGGGTACGACCCAGCCCCTACCAGGCTGCCTCGATACGACCATCCCCTGCCACAGAGACCGGTAATCGCCTTGATTTTTTCAACCCATTTTCAACCCATTTGCCTCTCTTTGTGTTTTATTTAATAAAGTTTTATTATTGAAAAATATCCAAATATTATGAATGACAAGAATATAGATAAGAATAATGTTTCCAGGGCCGAGAAGGAGGCGCTGAAGTATCACAGCATACCCCGTCCCGGCAAGATTGAGATCGAACCTACAAAGGCCACCGAGACTCCCGAGGACCTTTCTTTGGCCTACTCTCCCGGCGTGGCTTTTCCATCAATGGAGATAAACCGTGACCCGGACAAGGCTTACGAGTATACCAACCGCGGCAATCTCGTGGGCGTGATTTCAAACGGCACGGCAGTACTGGGTCTCGGCGACATCGGGGCCGAATCGTCAAAGCCGGTGATGGAGGGCAAGGCATTGCTTTTCAAGATATTCGCCGGACTTGACAGTTACGACATCGAAATCAAGGAGAAAGACCCCAAGAAACTTGCCGAAGAAGTGATAGCCCTGAGTCCCACATTCGGGGGCATCAACCTCGAGGACATCAAGGCGCCGGAGTGTTTCGAGGTGGAAAAACTATGCATCGAAGGCTGCGACATACCTGTGATGCATGATGACCAGCACGGCACAGCGGTGGTATCGGGAGCCGCTTTGCTCAATGCAATAGAACTGACGGGCAAGGACATATCGCAATGCCGCATGGTGATAAACGGCGCGGGAGCCGCCGCGATAAGCTGCGCGAAGATTTATAAGGCTTTAGGCATAAAGAAAGAAAATCTGATAATGTGCGATTCCAAAGGCCCTATTACCACCCGCAGGAGCGGACTTTCGCCCCAGAAACAGGAGTTTGCCACAGAGAGCGATGTGACAACGCTTGCCGAGGCCGTGAAAGGAGCCGACATATTCGTTGGCCTCTCGGTAGCCGACTCGCTGAAGCCCAAGATGCTGGCCTCGATGGCTCCGCGGCCCATAGTATTTGCCCTTGCCAATCCCAATCCTGAGATCAGTCGCGAAAAGGCATTGGCCACACGCGACGATCTGATATTCGCCACGGGCCGGTCGGACTATCCCAACCAGATAAACAATGTGCTGGCCTTCCCTTATATATTCCGCGGGGCTATAGACAGCAGGTCGAGCCGCATCAACGAGGAAATGAAACTTGCGGCCGCAAAGGCTATCGCCCGGTTGGCACATCTGCCGGTATCCGAGGGCGTAAAACGTCTGTATAAGGTTGAGGACATGAGCTTCGGGCGCGACTATATACTGCCCAAACCATTCGACAAACGGCTGCTCACGCATGTGGCTCCGGCGGTGGCCGAGGCGGCGCAAGAATCGGGCGTGGCAAAAGAGCCTATAAAGGATATGGCCGGATATGCAAAGTCGCTGTCACATCTTGTGGGTGACAACGACCGGTATATAGAACAGCTACTCCGAAACGAGCTTGCAGCCCGGAAATAAGCAGGCGACTAATTGCTGATTACCATATAGTCAGAGCCGCGGCCGGGGCCTACCTTATAGCGGCGCAGGCCAAAGCCCTGCCGCGAGGCGGGGCCCGAAAGAGGATGGCCCTCGAGGCTGAACACATCGTAGGTGCTGCCGCACTTGTCGCAGACGGCCACATTCTTCTCATGGTCGATATGAACCCTTACGTCGGGCTTTGCCTCGACCGGACATGAAAGGTCGAAAGCCTTGGGCTGACCTGTGACGTCACACACAAGCAGCACGCCGCCGTAGCCGGTCTGAGAGAGGGCCGTGTATGGGAAGTCCTTAGGAATGCGCTCCTTGAGGATGAAGCGGCGCGAATCCATTGCTCCGGCAACGCCGTAGACGTTCCATTGGGCGACGGAGGTAAAGACCACGGAGACGGGATATGAAGGCACGCGGTCATCGTCGAGCTCGTGACACGACAACGACAGCGCGGCCATAATGTATGCGACAGTCAGAAGGGAGAGAATTCGTTTCATCAGCCGGCGATTTTGACCATCATATCGGCGAATTTGTCGACGGCCTTCTGGAGAGCACCGCCAATGAGAGGACGGAGCATCACGGGGATGTCGATGTCGAGCACGGTGGTCATGAGAGTGTCACATTCGCCCTGAGGCTTGAGGCTAACCTTGATTTCCATAGGGAGGGGAGCTCCTTCGGCGGTAAACACAATCTTTTCGGGAGTGTGTTCGATGATCCTGAACTTGATTTCGCCTACCTGGGGAGCGGTGATTGAGACCGCGTGAGGTTCGATCTGAATATTGCCCATGGCCTGACGCTCGCTTTCGGGGATGCGGTCGAGGTTTTCGCTGAACTTTGTGAGGTCGTCAAACCGGGCGGAAATTTCAGCCGAGGTGCGGCCCTTGATTTCCGCCGGTCTTGATGTATATTTTGCCATTATGGTTTCGTATTAAAAAGGTCAAAAAAAGAATCCCCCCAAGAATCAGATATTGTTTCTTACGGGAATCCAGTTTGCTGGGTCTTTGCGCCATTCGCCGAGGGTCTCGATGTCGGTGGATTTGATGAAACCGTTTTCAAGAGCCACCTCAAGCATTGCGTTGTAGTTGCTGAGAGTGATGAGCTTGACGTCGGCCTTCTCGAAGTTTTCCTGAGCTATGGGGAAGCCGTAGGTAAAGAGAGCGACCATGCCTATAACCTCGCAACCGGCCTCGCGAAGAGCCTTAACTGCCTTGAGCGAAGAAGAACCAGTGGAAACAAGGTCCTCGACGACAACAACCTTGGAGCCGGGCTTCACATTGCCTTCGATAAGGTTCTCGAGACCGTGATCTTTGGGAGTCGAGCGCACATAAGCGTAGGGAAGGTCCATCTCGTCGGCGACGAGGGCGCCCTGGGCGATTGCACCGGTAGCCACGCCGGCGATAGCCTCTACGTCGGCAAAGTTTTCCATGATGATTCTCGTAAGCTCTATTTTGATAAACGATCTGATGTCGGGATAAGACAGAGTCTTGCGGTTGTCGGTGTATATAGGCGAGTTCCACCCGCTGGCCCAGGTAAAGGGATTTTCAGGCTGGAGATTTATGGCACTGATTTTCAAAAGTTTTTCTGCCAACAGGCGTGCTACCTCTTTCATATATCTGATAAATTTTGGTTGTATTATTAAAGATTTTGAAATTTCAGTGCAAAATTAATCAATTCCGGCCTCTTTTCAGCTCTTTTTCAGTTGAAAAATTATCGCTATATTTGCAAAAATTTTACGGAAAGAAAATGAAGCTTTACAAGATATTGGCATCGAGAATCGCCTTAGTCATCGCCGCGGGACTTATAGCCTTAAGTTCCAGTGCGTTAGACCTGCCCACAAAAATCGTCAAGGGCAAAGAATATTATGTTTACAAAGTAAAGAAGGGCGACACGATGTTTTCGCTGAGCCGCAGCCTGGGCGTGAGTGCCGACCAGATACGGGCGGCGATGCCTTCCTCCGACGGAGTGCTCAAGGCAGAGACCGAGCTGCTGTTTCCCGTGGAGGGCAGCCTCAAGACTTTTGCACACACAGTAGAGAAAGGCGAGACCCTCTTCGGCATAAGCCATAAATATAATGTGACGGTCGAAGAGCTCGTGGGCCTCAATCCCCAGTGCGAGGGCGTGATAAAGGCCGGCCAGACAATCAACATACCCGTGAAGAAAGGCAATGAAGGACTGATGAGCAACGCTGAGCGTGCAAATTCTCAGCCCCGTCAGGAACCCGAAACCTCCGGCATAATTCCCACAGTGAAAAACACAGCCGAAAAGGTTGCCGACAAGTCGGAGCAATGGGCCCAGACCGCGGCCGACAAAACGGTAAATGTTGCAGACAGGGTTGCGGGAGCCGTCGAGAAGACCGCCGACAAAGTATCGGGCAAAGTATCGGAAGTATTCACCGGCAGGAAAGACGACGGGAAAGACTCGCACGAGATAGCGCAGGGCGGCACTGACACCAAAGACGTGACATCTGCAGAGACCATCACATTCGACAAAGATTCAGAGGTATCGGAGGAATCAGAGTCATCACAACAGCAGCCCTCAGTTCAGACGCCTGTCGAGCCGGGCAACTACAATGTGGCAGTGCTTCTGCCCTTCATGCTCGAAGAGGCAGGCATTACGGAGCAGACACGCCTAAACGATGACTTTTTCAAGGGCTTCCTGCTCGCCGCCGACACCCTGAGCCATCAGGGCCAGACAATAGACATACAGGTTTACGACACACGCAACGACCTAACGACCCTCCGCGGCGTGATGGGCAAGACCGAGATGGGCAAAGCCGACGTGCTCATAGCCCCTGGCGACGCCCAGCAGATGGAGCTGATACTGGAAATGGCGCCGCAGGGTTCATACGTGCTCAACCCCTTCCTTATCAAGGACAAGTCATATATCACAAATCCCAAATCGGTGCAGCTCAACCTGCCGTCGGAATCAATGTATGAATTAGCCTCGGACGCAGTGCTCGACCTCTTCGACGGATACCAGCCCGTGATACTGGAGAACCTCAAAGGCAAATCGGAGAAAACCGAATTTGTGGACTATCTCACAGACAGATTCACAGAAGAAGGCATCACACCCGCGAGACTGAGCTATGACAACCGCCTCACCTCAGAACGTCTCACCGAATTTGTCGACAGCCTCGGCACGGCAAAGCAGATAGTGTTCATTCCCCTTTCGGGCTCGCTCTCAGAGTTCAACACCTTCTCCCACGCCATAAAGAGCGTGAGGGATAACGCTATGAACCCCTCCGACATCAGCCTCTTCGGATATCCCGACTGGACGGCCTTCCGCGGCGATGCAGAGGAAATGCTTCACAAACTCAACGCCACGGTTTATTCCCGCTTCTTCTATGACGCCAACAGCGAAGGCACCACAGGCGTGGCATCGGCCTTCCGCCGCTGGTATGGCGACAAGATGATAGAGACCGTACCCAATCAGGCAATCTTAGGCTTTGACATAGGCAAATATGTGATAGACAACATGCGCCGCAACAACGGGCGCTTCGTCCCGGCTGGCAATCCCTTCGAGGGCATACAGTCGAGTTTCGACCTCGTAAAGCCCGAAGACGCGACGGGGAACAGCGGCTATGTAAACAATGCCATCTACATCATAAGATTCGACGACTTCGCCAACACAATCACCCGTCTGAGATAAGCCCCGGAGAGCAATGGAAGAAACAGTGAAAACTAAAAAGACGCTTGTAAAGGCACTCGCGGCCTTGCTGTTATGCTTCGTGATTTGCGGAGCGGCCAAGGCAGAGACCCATTACCAGCCGAGACTCTATATAGGCGGCAGAGCCGGATATTCGATGGGCCGCATGGACTTCTCGCCCTCGGTGCCTCAGAAATGGGCCGGCGGACCGGAGGCGCTGGTGTCGTTCAGATTCCAGGAAGAGAAAATATTCGGACTCCTGGCAGAATTCGGCTTCACCACCCGCGGATGGAGCGAGGACTTCGAGGAGGCGCCGCTCAACTTCACACGCAAGTTCACATACCTGCGTCTGCCGTTGATGACGCATATCAACTTCGGCACAAAGAGATTCAAGTTTTTCATAAACCTTGGCCCGGAGTTCTCTTACATGATATCCGAGTCGACTTCAGCAAACTTCGACTACCATAACTTAAAAGACGTGCCCGATTTCCCCACCAAGCCGCGCATGACAGAGCAGATGGGCATGGAGGTGAAAAACAAATTCGACTACGGTATCGCCCTGGGCCTCGGCGGCGAATATCTGGTGAAACCGCGCCACTCGGTGACACTCGAGGCAAGATTTTATTTCGGTCTGGGCAACGTGTTCCCCTCGACCAAACGGGACACCTTCTCGGCCTCACGATGCATGTCGCTCGAAATATCGGCCGGATATTTCTTCAGGCTTAAATAGGGGGCCTGAAGGTGAAAAAGTTACAAACGATGTTGTCTGTGGTTACAATTCGGTGACAATCTATAAAACTCTATAAAATCCCATACTTTTTGTAAACTCTTTTCTCGTTATATTGGTTTTAAATCCGAAAACAAAGCTACTAAACAGCACAACACCTGCACAATATAATAAGAGATTATGATCAACAAGCAAGTAATCGACACCCTGTACAAAAAATACAACCAGGCACCCAAAAGCGCCGACTATCTCGACTTCTCGCTCCTTTTTGAAGGCACCCAGCAGAATCATGGCATCGAAATCGACATCGACAACGACAGACTTATAATCAACAGCGTCGATTCCGCCTCGCCCTTCCACTCGCTGGAGCTGAAAAACATCAACGCCATCGTGCCCTTCGAGGAATGGGTGGCCCTGGTGACAAGAAACTCGATAGTGTTTCTCAACAATATGTCAAACAAGGTTTCAGTCCACATCAAGGACATCAAGCCTAACTTCATAGACAAAATAAGATACAGTTTATCGAAAGACAACTTCGAGGAGTAAGACAAGTCAATTACTTGCAGAATTGTTGACCAAGTTTAAAAAGAATTTATTAATTTCGCGTGGAGCTTTATCCCAAGCCCCGCGCGAAAATTTTAAAGACATGAATCTCAGAGCAAAGACAAAGACTGTGATAATGCTGCTGGCCGCGATGATATTTTTCCCGGCCGGTCAGATATCGGCAAAAGGCCTTCTCGGCATCAAAGGCGAGGAATCGACCCTCGTGGGCGTATATATCAAAGACCTCAAGACCGGACACGTAATAGTAGACCACAATTCCGGATACGCCCTCACGCCGGCATCGGTGATGAAATCGGTAACCGTGGCCTCGGTGCTGTCGAAATACGGCGACAACTGGCGGTGGGAGACCCCCGTGAGACTGAGCGGCCAGGTGAAGAAAAACAATCGGGCCGTGTGGTGCGGCAATCTGGAGATAGTGTCGTGCGCCGACCCTACGATAGAATCGGGCAACTTCAGGTCGACCCGCGGATTCTCCGACTCGATCATCGCCGGGCTTAAGAAAGCGGGCGTAAGGCGCATAGAGGGCAAGGTAAAGATAATCGAAACCCTCAGCGACGCCGGGCCATGCCTGAAATGGGAAATAGAAGACCTTCCCTGGGCCTACGGAGCAGCGCTATACGGATTCAACTATGCCGACAATATCTGCACCGTCTGGCCTGCTACCGGAACTACGAGTCCCAAGGCTCCCGGTCTGAAAGTCGACTTAAGAAAGGCATCCTACAACGACCTGGTACGAGGCATATATTCCGACAACTTAGTGGTTTTCGCCAAAGACCCGACCAATAAAAAATGGTCGATGGCCACCACGCTGCCGTCGCCCAAAGAGGCATACGAATATCTGCTCACCAGGCAGCTGCGAAAGGGCGGCATAGAAATCGCCGACCGCGATGCTGGCAAAGCCACAGCTTCTAAGCTGATATACACCCACCGGTCGCCACTTGCAAAAGACGTGATGAGAAGCCTTATGGTGAGGAGCGACAACCTCTTTGCCGAGGGCATGCTGCGCAGGATGGTTCCGGACGGAAGCCGGAGCGAGTGCATCAAGGCCGAAAAAGATTACTGGAAATCGCAGGGTCTGGAAGCCGACTATACCTATATCTATGACGGATCGGGCCTTACGCGAGGCAACCGTGTGCCGCCGATATTCATAGCCGGAGTGCTCGAAAACATGGCCAAAGGCACGAATTCAGCGTCATACGTGAGCTTTTTCCCCAAGGCAGGCATGGACGGCACGATGCGTTCCTTCCTGGCCAAGTCAAAGCTCAAGGGCAAGATAGCGATGAAGACGGGCAGCGTGGCCGGAGTGCAGTGCTATGCCGGATACAAGCTCGACAACGGCGGCAAGCCCACGCATGTAATCGTAGTGATGGTCAACGGTTTCTTCTGCACCTATCCCCAGCTCAAGGCCTCGATTGAAAAATTACTTGAAAAGCATTTCAAAAAATAATATGAACTACTATCCAAAACTACTTTCATACACCATAGAAATCGAAGGACTTCTGCGCGTAATGCAGCAGAATCCCTCACAGGAGGCGGCCGACATGCTCGTTGAGAAAATCGACGCCTTCAATGCCCTCTATTACGAAGCCTCGACCGTCGGTGACAATTCGTCTGAAATCACCCAGCCAATAGATAAGCCCCGGGAACCTCAGTCAGAAAAGCCCGCAGAAGAGGAGCCTCAGCAGCCTGTAAAGAAGGAGACCCGGACAATGCCGGAGACTGAAGACATTACCGGAGTGAACGGTCTGGAAACGGATTTGCACGGAGGTCTTGAAGCCATAGTAAGTGACGAAGATGACGAAATAACAGATCCAAATCCGGAAGCAGCAGACGAAAGAGCCGAGGCAGCCGAAGAGGCCGAGCGGGAGGCCAGTTGCGCAGAGATTCGCCGTCAGGCAGAGGAGGCGCCCTGCAAAGCCGAGATGGAGCTTGAAGCCGAGCGGCAGGCAGAGATGAAACTCGAGGCCGAAAGACAGGCCAGAGAAGCTGAAAGGCAGGCACGCGAGCCGATGAGACTTGACGAAGTGCTGACAAAGCGCGAGTTCTCAGACCTTGACAAAGCCATTACGCTCAACGACCGTTTCCGCTTCACCCGCGAGCTTTTCGGGGGCAGCGACAGTCTCTACCGTCAGACAATCGCCACCCTCAAAAGCATACCCACCCTTGAGGAAGCACGGGAATATCTGCTCTTCGACCTGGGTTTTGACGCCCAGAACGAAAACGTGGCCGACTTCCTTGAAATCATAGAGAACCACTACTCAGCACGCTGATGGCAGGCAAACTCTACATAGTACCCACGCCGGTAGGCAACCTCGGTGATATGAGCCCGAGGGCTGTCGAGGTGCTCAGGACCGTGAGCCTGATACTTGCGGAGGACACGCGCACAAGCGCTCCGCTGATGAAGCACTTCGGCATAGCTACGCCCATGCTGAGCCACCACAAATACAACGAGCATACGACTGCCGAGAAATTCGCCTCGCGGATGCTCGGGGGTGAGGACATAGCCCTGATATCCGATGCAGGCACGCCCGGCATCTCCGACCCCGGATTCATGCTCTCACGCGAATGCCGCAAAATGGGCATAGAGGTGGAGACGCTGCCCGGTCCTACGGCCTTCGTGCCGGCACTGGTCGACTCGGGACTGCCATGCGACCGATTCTTCTTCGAAGGCTTCCTGCCGCAAAAAAAAGGGCGCCGCACGAGACTGGAAATGCTTGCCGCCCTGCCGGTCACATTCATAATATATGAATCGCCGCTGAGGCTTGCATCCACCCTGCGCGACCTTGCCGAGGCATGTGGCCCGGAGCGGCAGGCATCAGTTTCGAGAGAAATATCAAAGCTGCACGAGACCACTGTGAGAGGCAGCCTTGAAGAACTCTGTGAATATTTCGCGCAAAACAATCCCAAGGGAGAGATTGTTTTAGTCATAGGAGGCAAACCGGACGAAAAAGGAGTCGGCACCCACAAAAACAAATATAAGAAAGAGGAGCCCGAGGTTTCGAAAGAATAAACCCTTTTTTCCGCTACCGGAAACAAATGGGAAAAAGCTTCTCGGCGAAGCAGCGGAAAGTTACGTTTAACAATGACTTATATACATAATTAAAGTACTGATTAATATGAAAAAGACAATTTTCGCAGCAATGATTGCAGTGCTCTGTCTGAGTTCGTGCGGCAAAAAAGAGAAGACCGAAGAAGAACAGCAGCAGGCGCTCAACGATGCCACCCATGACGAGCTTGTAGCCGCCGTGGCCGACCGCGACCAGCTTCTGGTGCTTGTCAATGAAATTTCCGACGGCATGAATCAGATCAAGACACTTGAAAATATCATGACCGTGTCGTCAAACGGCGCAGCCAACGAGACTCCCGACCAGCGCCGCCAGATTCAGGCCGACATCGCCGCCATCCAGCAGGCACTTCAGGAGCGCCGCCAGCGTCTTGATGAACTGGAGAAAAAACTCAACTCGTCGAATCTCAACAACAGCAAACTTCAGCAGACAATAGAGTCGTTGCGCACACAGATTGACAATCAGACCAAAG
>CAYZFL010000079.1:7964-11143 GCA_964477785.1 uncultured Bacteroides sp. | reverse complement strand
CTTCCACGCCGCTGCGCTGAAGCAGGTTCCGTCGTGCGAGTTCTTCCCTATGGAGGCCGTGAAAACCAATGTGATAGGCACTGACAATGTGCTCACCGCCGCCATCGAGGCCGGCGTGAAGTCAGTAATCTGCCTCTCGACCGATAAGGCCGCTTACCCCATCAACGCAATGGGCATAACCAAAGCCATCGAGGAAAAAGTGGCCGTGGCCAAGAGCCGCTACTCGGGCGATACCAAGATATGCTGCACCCGCTACGGCAACGTGATGTGCTCTCGCGGTTCGGTCATCCCCCTGTGGATCGAACAGATACGCACGGGCAACCCCATCACCCTCACCGAGCCGTCGATGACGCGCTTTATCATGAGCCTCGACGAGGCCGTCGACCTGGTGCTCTTTGCATTCGAAAACGGCCAGAACGGCGACATTCTCGTTCAGAAAGCTCCCGCCTGTACCATCCAGACCCAGGCCGAGGCCGTATGCGAGCTTTTCGGCGGCAAGAAGGAAGACATCAAGGTCATCGGTATCCGTCACGGTGAAAAACTTTATGAAACGCTTCTCACCAAAGAGGAATGTGCCAAGGCCGAGGACATGGGCAATTTCTACCGCGTACCGGCCGACAACCGCGACCTCAACTACGACAAATATTTCAAGGAAGGCGATGAAAAGCGCGTGACCATCGAGGAATTCAACTCAAACAACACCCGCCGCCTCGACGTGGCCGAAACAAAAGAAAAAATCGCCGCCCTCGACTACATCCAGAAAGAACTCAGCGGCGAAGGCAACTTCGTGCAGTAATTATTAAAAATGCGCAATGCTAAATGCGTAATGCGTAATGTTTTCAACAAACTACAGTTGAAATTCGAATAATCAGCTTTTTGTTTTGGCAGTAATTGCCAATAGAATTCGGATTAATTCTCTGCAATCCTCTAAAAGACTGGAGCATTCATCTTTTGTAAGATAATCGGTTGCGATTAAGAGTTCAATCCAATATTCCGATTCTGAGGCTTCTTTCAGAGCAATACTCATTTTAGCATAAAAATCCGCTTTAGACTGGGCCCGAGAACCTTCTTTGGTATTTGCTCCAATTGAGGTTCCTGAACGAACCAATTGCTTTGAGATTATAAATTCTCTCTTTTGGGAAAGCAAAAATTTATAGAGATTTACAACCTTGACAGCAAACTGAAAACTTTTGACGAGGATAATATTATCATTATTTGATTTCATAGTTTGAAGTTTTCTGCAAATTTAAACATTAATCCATTAAAAATCAATTATTGGCATTTCGCATTTCGCATTTCGCATTTCGCATTTCGCATTCCTAATTATCAATGAATATACTTGTTACCGGCGCCAAGGGTTTTGTAGGTCGTAACCTTTGCGCCCAACTGAACAATATAAAAGACGGCAAAGCCCGCAACTACCCTGTGCAGATCGACGAGGTGTTTGAATACGACCTCGATTCGACCCCGGAAGAACTTGACCACTATTGCCGTGAAGCCGACTTTGTGTTCAACCTCGCCGGCGTCAACCGTCCGGAAAACCCCGAAGACTTCAAGAAAGGCAACTTCGGCTTCGCCTCTACTCTGCTTGACACACTGAAGAAGCACAAAAACACCTGCCCGGTGATGCTCTCCAGCTCCATTCAGGCAACCCTCATTGGCCGCTATGCGGGACATCCTTACGGTGAGAGCAAGAAAGCCGGCGAAGATCTTTTCTTTGACTATGCCAAAGAAACAGGCGCGAAAGTGCTCGTATACCGTTTCCCGAATCTATTCGGCAAATGGTGCCGTCCGAACTACAACTCAGCCGTAGCCACGTTCTGCAACAACATCGCCAACGACCTGCCCATACAGGTCAATGATCCGTCGGTAGAGCTCGAACTGCTTTACATCGACGACCTTGTGGATGAAATGATTCTCGCCCTTCAGGGCAAGGAGCACTACTGCCGCTTCGACGGCAAGTCCACCATCCCCATACCTTGCCCCAACCCCCTCCCTTGCGGGGAGGGTCGGGGAGAGGCTTCCCTCCCTTGTGGGGAGGGTCGGGGAGAGGCCTTCTGCTATGTCCCCGTCACCTTCAAAGCCACTCTCGGCGAGATTGTCGACCTTCTGCATCAGTTCGCCGCACTACCGCAGACACTGATGATTCCCGAAATTCCCGCCGACAGCTTCGCCAAACGACTATTCTCCACATACCTCAGTTATCTGCCGAAAGAGAAGGCTGTGTTCGACCTCAAAATGAACTGCGATAACCGCGGCTCATTCACCGAACTTGTCCACACCCCCAACTGCGGACAAGTGAGCATCAATATCTCCAAACCCGGTATCACCAAAGGCCAGCACTGGCACAACACCAAATGGGAACAGTTCATCGTCGTCAAAGGTCACGGACTTATCCAGATGCGATGTCTCTCTCCGGCCCTCCCCGCAAGGGAGGGAGACGAGGCAAGCAGGCAAAAGTTGGCAAATCCGATAAATTACGAGCTTTTGGAAGAAAATGCCCGAAAAATGCGCAAAGAACCCACCGAGGCCGAAGCTGTTATGTGGAATGTACTCAGGGGCGAACAACTCGGTGCCAAATTCCGCCGCCAGCATGTTATTGGTGATTATATAGTCGATTTTGTTGATTTACAGTCGGGGATCGTTGTTGAAATAGACGGCGAATATCACTCCTCGCAGGAACAACGCGAACTCGACGAGCAGCGCACGGCCTGGCTCACTGCCCACAATTTCGTAGTGGCAAGGTTTACAAACAATGAAGTGATCCATGACATCGACAACGTTTGCAGTGTCATCCGAAACCTCCTCCGCCACCTTGCAGACTTCCCCCTTGCGGGGGGACAGAGGGGGGCTTATGCTGTATCCGGAGAATATATCCAGTCCGTCATAATGCTACCCGGCTATACGCACAACATCATCAACCTCTCCGACACCGAAGACCTCGTCACCGTCATGTACTGCAACGAAATCTTCGACCCCAACCACCCCGATACCTATTTCGATCCAGTAAAATGAAAACCGATTATAAAGATATCCATTTTGCCGACAATGGCAAGCTGAAGCTACTGATAATCGTAGGCACGCGGCCTGAGATTATCCGCCTTGCAGCTACAATCAACAAGTGCCGCAAGTATTTCGACGTGATTCTCGCCCACACAGGCCAGAACTACGATTATAAC
>CAYZFL010000079.1:4048-7954 GCA_964477785.1 uncultured Bacteroides sp. | reverse complement strand
TGTTCTTCAAGGACCTCAAGCTCGCCGACCCTGAGGTGTACATGGATGCCGTGGGCGACGACCTCGGCGCAACAGTCGGCAACATCATCAACTGCTCGTATAAGTTGATGGTTGACATCAAGCCTGATGCACTGCTCATTCTCGGCGATACCAACTCTTGTCTGAGCGCCATCGCAGCCAAGCGCCTACATATCCCCATCTTCCACATGGAAGCCGGCAACCGCTGCAAGGATGAATGTCTGCCCGAGGAAACCAACCGCCGCATAGTCGACATCATTTCCGACGTCAACCTCTGTTATTCCGAGCACGCACGCCGCTATCTCGCCGACTGCGGACTGCCCAAAGAGCGCACCTATGTCACCGGTTCGCCCATGGCAGAAGTGCTGCATCAGAACCTTGCCGACATCGAGGCAAGCGACATCCACAAGCGCCTCGGCCTCGAAAAAGGCAAGTACATCCTGCTGTCGGCCCATCGCGAAGAGAACATCGACACCGAGAAGAACTTCCTCTCGCTCTTCAACGCCATCAACGCAATTGCCGAGCGCTACGACATGCCCATCCTCTACAGCTGCCACCCGCGCAGCCGCAAACGTCTTGAGCAGTCTGGCTTTAAACTTGACCGACGCGTGATTCAGCATGAACCTCTCGGCTTCCATGACTACAACTGCTTGCAGATGAACGCCGCCGCTGTCATCTCCGACTCCGGTACGCTCCCCGAAGAATCCTCATTTTTCACCTCAGTGGGTCATCCCTTCCCGGCTATCTGCATCCGCACCTCCACTGAGCGTCCGGAATCGCTTGACAACGCAGGCTTCATCCTGGCGGGCATCGACGAAAAATCACTCCTGCAGGCTGTTGAGACCGCCATTTCGATGAACCGCAATCACGACGACGGCACCCCCGTCGACGTCTACGTCGGCGAGAACGTCTCGAACATCATCGTCAAAATCATCCAGTCCTACGTCACTGTCGTCAACAAAATGGTTTGGCGCAAAGAATAATCAAGAATGAACATCCTTTTCCTTTCCCTATCGCGATTTGACGATGTGAGCGTCAGGGGCATCTACTCCGACCTCATGCGCGAGTTCGTCAAGCGTGGCAACGATGTTTACATAGCCTCGCCCACCGAGCGGCGTTTCGGCAAATCCACCCATCTCATAGACTCGCCACACTGTCACATCCTCAAAATCAAGACCCTCAACATCCAGAAAACCAACATTATAGAGAAAGGAATCGGCACCCTCCTGCTCGAGCGTCAGTTCGACCGTGCCATCCGCAAATACTGGGGCGACGTTAGTTTCGACCTCGTCCTCTACGCCACGCCGCCCATCACCTTAAACAAAGTGATTGAGCGCGTCAAGAATCGTTGCGGATGTCGCAGTTATCTGATGCTCAAGGATATATTCCCACAGAACGCCGTCGACCTCGGCATGATGAAGCAGGGAAGCTTCCTGCATAAAATGTTCCGCCGCAAAGAAGAGCGCCTCTACCAAATCTCCGACCGCATCGGCTGCATGTCGCCTGCCAACTGCGAGTATGTCATAAAAAACAATCCCTCGGTAGACCCCTCGAAAGTTGAGCTCTGCCCCAATGCCATTGAACCTATAGATATTCCAGAGCTTACGACTTCTGAAAGGCATGAGCTACTTGCTAAATTCGGGATTCACTCTGACAAAACTCTCTTCATCTATGGGGGCAACCTCGGCAAGCCGCAGGGAGTCGACTTCCTCCTCAAAGTTGTAGAAGCCAATGAATCAAACTCGGGCAGCTACATCGTAATCGTAGGCAGTGGCACGGAATTCCCTCGGATAAAGCAATGGTTTGCAGAACATTCGCCAAAGAATGCCAAACTTCTGGCCGGACTTCCCAAAAACGAATACGACCGTCTGATTCGTGCCTGTCAGGTAGGCCTCATCTTCCTTGATCCGCGTTTTACCATTCCCAATTTCCCCTCACGCCTCCTCAGCTATCTTGAAAACAGCATGCCCGTCCTCCTGGCAACCGACCCAAATACCGACATGGGCTGCATCGCCGAGCATGAAGGTTTCGGCCACTGGGCTCAAAGCGGCGACCTCGACCGTTTCATCAACAACATGAAACTCCTCGCCCGTGACCCCGAAAAAATCAAAACCATGGGCACCGCCGGTAATAGCTTCCTCTTCGCAAACTATACCGTCGACCGCGTCGCAGACATAATCGAAAACACCAAATAGCTCCGCAGAAACCAAAGATAAAACTATAGTCCTATGGTTCTCTTGTCTAAAAATCCTAAGTATCTCTGGTCTATATTCTCTTGTCTTTCTGTTCATTATCAATATGTTTTTCTGTTTACCCAATGAAACCATACAGATCTTTTTTTAAGAGGACAATCGATATATTCGTATCCGGCACGGCTCTGCTTGTGCTCTCGGTGCCGCTGGCAGCTGTGACCGTCTGGCTCCATTTCGCCAACAAGGGAGCCGGCGCATTCTTCCTTCAGGAGCGTCCCGGCAAAAACGCAAGAATATTCCGTGTGGTAAAGTTCAAGACCATGACCGACGAGCGCGATGCAGAAGGCCGTCTATTGCCCGATGCCAAGCGCCTCACCAAAGTTGGTCGCTTCGTCCGCTCCACGTCCATTGACGAGCTCCCTCAGCTGTGGAACGTCCTCAAAGGCGACATGAGTTTAATTGGTCCCCGCCCGCTCCTCGTGCAGTACCTCCCGCTATACTCCCCTGAACAGGCGCGCCGTCACGAAGTTCGTCCCGGCATCACCGGCTGGGCACAATGTCATGGCCGCAATGCGATTTCATGGAAAAAAAAATTCGAGCTTGATGTATGGTATGTTGATAACATCTCATTCATCACTGACTGCAAAGTAATATTTACAACGATAAAAAAGGTGATAAAGCGTGCTGACATCTCATCCGAGACCTCGGCCACAATGGAAGCCTTCAATGGGCATAATTAAAAATAAAAGATGAAGGATATAGCAATATACGGCGCCGGTGGCTATGGTCGCGAAATAGCCTGTCTGATCAAACGTATTAACAACGAGATTGAACCAACCTGGAATATAATAGGATTCTTCGACGACGGTGTTAATGTCGGTGAACATAATGAATACGGCAAGGTGTTAGGATGCATAGATACTCTTAACGCATGGAGGAAGCCTCTATCTGTAGTATTTGCTATAGGTTCACCAAAAGTTGTTGAGCTTCTTTACAAAAGGGTTCACAATCCAAATATTGAGTTCCCCAATATAATAGCTCCAGATACATTGTTTCTTGACAAAGAGAACATAAGTATAGGAATAGGTAATGTAATATGTTCACGTTGCCTGCTTTCCTGCAATGTATCGATTGGAGATTTTAACACCCTAAACTGTTCAATTAATATTGGACATGATACAAAGATTGGTAATTTTAACTCGATCATGCCAGCTGTAAAGATTTCTGGTGGTGTTTCGATTGGCGATCGAAATTTTTTAGGAGTAAACTCAGTAATTCTGCAATACAAGTCTGTTGGAGATGATACGATCATCGGAGCCTCAAGCGTTGTATTGCGTAACATTAAAAATAGTGGTACATATGTCGGAAATCCGGCTAAAAAAATTCAATATTAACTAAAAATACAAAACAATGCAAATCAACGAATTTATCGAAAAGTTCGCCGAAATCTTCGACGACACTGACGCTGCTACACTCTCTCCCGAAACTAAGTTTCACGAACTTGACGAATGGTCTTCTCTAACATCCCTTGGAGTGATAGCACTTGCTGATGAAGAGTTTGATATTGAACTCTCCGGGGCTGAAATGCGTAAGGTTGGTACAATTCAAGAACTATTTGATTTAATTAATTCAAAGGCGTCTTGATGCAATCAGAAGAGATTTTCAACCCCTTTACACTTAAAGGAAAAACAGTTCT
>CAYZFL010000079.1:0-4038 GCA_964477785.1 uncultured Bacteroides sp. | reverse complement strand
AGTTCTTGTGACCGGTGCTTCATCTGGTATAGGTAGAGAAACGGCTATTGTTTGCTCCAAAATGGGTGCGACAGTCATTGTATCAGCAAGAAATGTCGAGCGTTTGGCTGAAACATGGCAACACCTTGATGGGAGTGGTCACAGAGTTATAACTGCCGATTTAAGCTCACAGGAACAGATAGACAATCTTGCCGCCGAGACTCCGGAACTGGATGGTATAGTCCACTGTGCAGGAGTTGGTGATCGCACATTGCTGAAAATGGCTCGCGAAAAAGATATAGATCGAGTAATGAAAGCCAATTTTGACGGTCCGGTGCTTCTTCAGCGGGCATTACTTAAAAAGAAAAAGGTAAAATCATCCTCCTCAATAGTTTTTATTGCATCACGTGCTCCGTTTGCTCCGTCACCCGGCAATGGGCTTTATGCTGCTTCTAAAGGGGCTCTTATTGCTTATGCCAAGGTCTTGGGACTGGAGCTCGCAAGTCAGCTGATACGTGTCAATTGCATTTGTCCGGCAATGGTTTGGACAGAATTGGTTCAACGGGATGCAGAACTTAATGGAATAGATTATCATTCTGTAGAACAGAATTATCCGCTAAAAAGATTTGGAAAACCTGATGACATAGCAAATCTTGTAGTCTATCTACTGTCTGATGCCAGTAAATGGATGACAGGTAGTTGTATAGATATAACAGGAGGCGGTGAATTTACTTTAAAAGCATAATATGAAAGCCTATATAAAAGCACTTGCTTATTATCTTCCTGATAAAATTGTCTCGAATGAAGAATTGGTAGCAGAATTTCCGGAATGGACAGTTGATAAGATTGCCCGAAAAGTCGGTGTCAATAACCGGCATGTTGCCGGTAACGAGACGGTCTCTTCCATGGCAATCAGGGCGGCAGAGAAACTGTTTCGAGAGAATCCTGCTATAATACGCGAGGATATAGATTTTATTCTTGTCTGTACGCAGAGTCCGGATTATTTCCTGCCGTCAACCGCTTGTATCGTACAGAATAAACTTGGAATTCCCAAAACATGTGGCGCCTTCGATTTCAATCTTGGATGCTCGGGATATGAATATGGATTGGCAACAGCAAAAGGATATATTGCGGCAGGAATAGCCAAGAATGTTCTTCTTATAACGGCTGAAGCCTACAATAAACATATCCATCCACGAGACAAGGGAAACAGAACAATATTCGGCGATGCTGCAACAGCGACACTTATTTCCACAGACGGTTTTGCTGAGATTGGAGATTTTGTACTTGGGACAGATGGCTCAGGTGCGGAGAATCTAATAGTTAAGACAGGTGGAATGGCATTCCCTGAAAAAGCCAATGACCTGGCATTTGACGAAGGTGGCAATCCTCGTTCTTCAGATTACCTTTATATGAATGGGGCCGAAATCTTCAGTTTCACTCTTCGCGTAGTGCCTAAGATGGTTCGAAAAACACTCGAAAAGAACGGGCTTTCTGATGAGGACATTGACTTATATGTTTTTCATCAAGCGAATAGCTTTATGCTCAGTCATTTGCGTAAGAAGTTGAAGATAAACGAGGACAAATTCTTTATTAATATGAGTGAAATTGGGAATACGGTTTCATCAACTATTCCTATAGCCCTTAAAGACGCTCAAAATGCAGGACTCCTTAAAGGCAATATCCTGATTGCTGGATTCGGGGTAGGGCTTAGTTGGGGAGCTTGTAACTTAAAGTATTCCAATTGATTAACAATCTTATAATTATGAGTAATCCTAAATTGCTTTGATTGACTTATGTAAACGGGAAACATTGTCGTATAAAAAGGCCATTGATGCCATCAGGGTTGTGCCTCTGCGTTGAAGAGTTTATTATGCAACCCACTGTAATAAATTCGCCCGGGTCATTAGGTTGAAGCATATTGGCCGTGTTCTTGACATTTTTTTTGATATTTGCATTGCAAGACCTAACTTTGTAGGTGAAAATCGTTTGATGTCTTGATTTATGGCAGGAATATTGAAATTTTTTAGGAATTGGTGGCTGTTTATTGTCATCGGGTGTCTGGTGTTATGCACCGTCTGGGCACCTTATCTTTTGACGCGTTCAAGTTTCTGCGGTGTGTCATTTGAAAGTACGGGTCAGATTGGCGATACTATAGCCGGCACAACAGCACCATTTGTGGGTTTGCTGAGTGCGTTCCTGCTAATTTTTACGCTTTATAAACAGCTTCAGTTCAACAAGCAGCAGACCAAGTTGTCCCTTGACGATCAGTTTAAATCCTCGTATTTCCAAATGCTTGACCAACAGCGTGTAATTGCCGACAATATCGAATATGACAGTATTACGCCATGGGATAGCCAAGGTGACGACAATTATCAGGCTAAAGGTATCAAATCTTTTAAGGCTTACTACGAAATTTTAGATTCTCTTTTCAAATTTTTTGACTCTGAAAAGTTTGAAAAGGGAATATCAAAGGACGAATACCTCATCGAGATTGATGCATTGAACGACGCCTTAGAATTGGGTATGCCAGAACAAGAGGCAGATGCTGAAACCATCAGGCTAAAGACATCTTTGCACAAATGGGCTCTAAACCGTATTTTCTATATCAAGGAAGCGGTATATGATTTTTATCGGTTGCCCGGCATGGATGTTAGGCGAAAGCTGGCGTTTGTTTATCATATTTTTTATTTTCAACATCAGGAACTGGGCCGATATTTCAGACACATATATTATATACTGACTATCCTGAAACGCGAGGAGGAAAGACAGTTAAGTATATTTGCTAATAATCCGACGCAAGTTGAGCAAATAAAAAAGTCGTTCAAGACCTATGCGCAGTTTATTCCTGCTCAAATGAGTTTTGAGGAACTTACCCTGATGTATTATAACTGCGCACTCTTTCCTAAACTACTTGAGTTAGCTAAACAATACGAGATATTTCAGACGCTGCCTGAATATATGTTATGCAGCAAGATACATATATATGACGGAGAAATTTCTCTATCGCAAAAGACAAAGAGACTTGAGACAATTTTAGGCACAGAGCTTACAGCCCGGCTTGTGGAGTTGCGCGAGAAGGAGAATTGAGTTTTACTATAAAACGATCGGTATTTTAGAACATACTCAACGGAAATCATGCAGATTTAAACTCAGAGTTTAAATCTGTACGAAAATTGATTATTATTCCTGATATTCAAAAAGTTAAATTACCAAATATGAGAAATCGTATACTGCTTTGTCTGGCTCATATGAGCGGCAAGGAAATGGATTTTATAAAGGAGGCATTCGATACCAACTGGGTGGTGCCCCTCGGCCCAAACGTCAACGGCTTTGAGAAAGATCTGGAGAAATTTGTCAACAATATTTCTCCAATGAAGAATGAAGAATGTAAAATGCATAATGATGAGGCTGCTTCTGAAAATTCAGCATCACGCATTACGCATTGCGCATTGAATAAGAAGGTCGTTGCCCTCTCAGCCGGTACCGCTGCCGTGCATCTGGCACTGATAGCCTGCGGCGTTAAGCCCGGCGACGAAGTGCTCGTGCAGTCGTTCACCTTCTGTGCCTCCAGCCACCCCATAACCTACCTTGGCGCCACGCCGGTCTTCATCGACTCTGAAAAAGACTCATGGAACATGGATCCGGACCTGCTCGAAGAGGCCATCAAAGACCGCATCGCCAAGACCGGCAGGAAGCCGAAAGCTATTGTCCCCGTGGCTCTTTACGGCATGCCTTACAATATCGACCGCATCATGGAGATTGCCAACCGCTACGACATTCCCGTCATCGAAGACGCCGCCGAAGGCCTCGGCTCGCGCTTCCGCGGTCAGGTGCTCGGCACCTTCGGCCGCTTCGGTGTCCTGAGCTTCAACGGCAACAAGATGATAACCACCTCGGGCGGCGGCGCATTGGTCTGCCCCGACGAAGAGTCCAAAAACAAGGTGATGTGGTATGCCACCCAGGCCCGCGAGTCATATCCATACTATCAGCACGAAGAGATAGGCTACAACTACCGCATGAGCAACATCTGCGCAGGCATAGGCCGCGGCCAGATGA
>CAYZFL010000078.1:0-11226 GCA_964477785.1 uncultured Bacteroides sp. | reverse complement strand
GAACGCGATTATCAGCTGGCATCAGGTATATCGTCAGACGTCGATGCCGACGACTCCGTCATAGCCCAGACCAAGGCCCGCATCCCCTGGCTCCTCATTGGTATCGCCTCGGGTATCCTTGCCTCCGTGATTCTTTCAGGCTTCGAGGCGCAGCTCTCTGTAATGACGGCCCTCGCCATTTTCATTCCCATCATCTGCGGCACCGGCGGTAACGTGGGCGTGCAGTCTTCGGCCATCGTGGTCCAGGGTCTCGCCAACGGTTCACTCGACGTCAGGGAATTCGCCCGTCAGCTCGGCAAGGAACTCGTCATAGGCCTCATCAACGCCATCATACTCGCCGGCGTGATAGTGATTTACATCCTCTTTACCGAAGAAAGTTCCTGGGCACTTCCTCTCTCTGTAGGCTGTTCGGTCTTCTGCGTGGTGGTCTTCGCCTCAGTGCTCGGCACCATGATTCCCCTCACCCTCGAAAGGCTCCACATCAACCCCGCCGTCGCGACAGGCCCCTTCATCCAGATATCAAACGACATCATGGGCCTGCTGTTCTATGTCTGGCTCTCCCAGTGGTTCCTCAACCTTTTCGGAGTCTGACCCTCCCGGGCAAGTGTTAATTAGTAATAAGTTTGCATCATAAATTTGTTCCTTTTACATTTAAAACACTACCTTTGTAGCTTGATAGCAATAAACCGATCGAATCTGAAATGTTCGAACGCAAACTCGACATAAACCAAATAAAAAAACTGCGCAATCTGCTCGACGGCACATCGCGGGGCATTGTCATCACGGGCCACATGTCACCCGACGGCGACTGCGTGGGCTCATGCCTCGCCCTCGCCCGTTTGTGCGATGCCATGGGCAAGACATACAAAATCGTGCTGCCCGACGCACCCCTCGACAATCTCAAATGCCTCCCCGGATGCAAGGAGATTCTCGTCGCTTCCCGTTATACCGACTTTGCCAAAAAGCTTTTCGAAGAAGCCTCGGTGATTTTCTGCCTCGACTTCAACTCCCCCGACCGTGTCTCCATTCTGGAGAAGTCGCTCAGGGAGTCGAAAGCCGTAAAGGTACTCATCGACCATCACATCGACCCCGAGACCTCGGCCTTCGACATTATCATAAGCCGCCCGGAGATGTGCTCCACCTGCTATCTCCTCTTCCGCGTGATTTGCGCCCTCGAGCTCTTCCCTCTCATCGACCGCGATAGCGCCAATTGTCTCCTCGCAGGCATGATGACCGACACCGGCAACTTCAGCTATAACGACACAGACCCCGAAATCTACACCGTCGTCTCCGAGCTCCTCAAAAAAGGTGCCGACAAAGACCGCCTCTATCGCGAGCTTTTCAACACTTTCTCGGCAAACTGCCTAATGCTCAACGGCTACGCTCTTTCTCAGAAGATGGAGATTTTTCCCGCCATGCATGCAGCGCTCATCACCCTCAGCCGCGCCGAACTCAACAAATACCACTATGTGAAAGGCGACACAGAAGGCCTCGTCAACAAACCCCTTGCCATACCCGGCATCGTCTACTCCGCATTCATCCGCGAGGAAGAAGGTTATGTCAAGGTATCGATGCGCAGCGTGGGCGAATTCCCCGTCAACGAGCTTTGCAGCAGACATTTCGGAGGCGGAGGTCACAAAAACGCCGCCGGGGGAGAGTTCAGGGGCTCACTTTCAGAGTGCGCCGACCTTTTCCGCTCCCTCCTCGAAAAAAATAAAGAAGAATTCCTTTCCGATTACAATAAATCAGAAAACAAATGAAAATCAAAAGACTGATTCCGGCCTTGATGGCCTTGTTCCTTACGGCTCCGGCGTTTGTTTCGTGTAACGACGATACTTCTTACGCCGAACTGCTCGCCGACGAGGACAAGGCTTGCAACAATTTCCTGGCCGACCACCGCGTCATCAATTCAATACCTAAGGACACTATTTTCGAAACCGGCCCCGACGCTCCCTACTACCGCATCGACCCCGACGGCAACCTCTATATGCAGGTGCTCTACGCCGGTACGAAAACTCCCGAGAACAAGCTCGAAGACGACGACCTCGTCTACTTCCGTTTCACACGCTTCGATCTCCTCGACTACAAAAACGGCGAGCTGCCGGAAGGCTCCGGCAACCAGGACGACATGTCGACTACAAACACCTGGTTCCGTTTCAACAACTACACTATTCCCACCTCTTCGTCATGGGGTTACGGCATTCAGGCACCCCTCAATTACCTTCCCATCGACTGTCAGGTCAACATTGTGATTAAATCCCAGATGGGGCTCACAAACGAAACGGCAATGGTGGTTCCTTACCTCTACAACCTGCGCTACTACCGTCCCAGCAACTGACATTTTCCCGCCATTTAATCACCGCGAAGCTTAAGCTTCTCTAATACCATACCAGTTTCTCACGCAATTAATTACCTTAACTCATAAATCTACATTTTGATATGACTCTTATAAAATCAATCTCCGGCATACGCGGCACGATTGGTTCCGCCGTAGGTGACGGACTCACGCCTATCGATATCGTTAAGTACACCTCAGCCTACGCCGAATATATCCGCAAGGTCAGCGGTAAGCAGAAACCTGTAATAGTCATAGGCCGTGACGCCCGCATCTCGGGTCAGATGGTCAACAACATCGTCTCGGGTTCCCTCATGGCGATGGGCGCCGACGTGGTCAACATCGGCCTCGCCACCACTCCAACCACCGAACTCGCCGTCGTAGCCGAGCAGGCCGACGGCGGTCTTATCCTCACTGCCTCCCACAACCCCATGATGTGGAACGCTCTCAAGCTCCTCAATTCCAAAGGCGAATTCCTCTCCGACGCCGAAGGTAAGGAGGTGCTCAATCTCGCACAGACCCTCACCTTCCATTACGCCGACGTGGAATGTCTCGGCAAGGAATATTCCAACACCACCTATATGCGTCACCACATCGACGCTGTCAAAAATCTCCCGCTCGTCGACTGCCAGGCTATCCGCAAGGCTCACTTCAAGGTGGCCGTCGACGCCGTCAACTCCGTGGGCGGTATATTCATCCCCGAACTTCTCCGCGCCCTCGGCGTCGACGATATCATCGAAATCAACTGCTCACCCACAGGCCGTTTCACCCACAATCCCGAGCCCATCCCCGAAAACCTCACCGAGATTTCCCGCGTGGTCAAGGACAGCGGCGCAGATGTCGGATTCGTGGTTGACCCCGATGTCGACCGCCTCGCTATCGTGATGAACGGCGGCGAGATGTTCGGAGAGGAATACACTCTCGTCTCAATTGCCGACTATGTCCTCAGCCACACTCCCGGCCCGACTGTCAGCAACCTCAGCTCCACACGCGCCCTCAAGGACGTTACAAAGCGCCATGGCTGCAAATACTACGCTTCGGCTGTGGGCGAGGTCAACGTCACCACCGAAATGCGCCGTGTAGGCGCCGTGATTGGCGGCGAAGGCAACGGCGGTGTCATCTATCCCCCGCTCCACTATGGCCGTGACGCCCTCGTTGGAGTGGCCCTCTTCCTGTCTCTCCTCGCCAAATCCGGCATGAAGGTCAACGAGCTCCAGAAAACCTACCCCTACTACTACATCTACAAGACAAAGGTGCAGCTCCAGGCAGGCGTGGACATTAAGAAAGATCTCGAGAAAGTAAAGGAAAAATTCAAGGACGAAAAAATCACCACTGTCGACGGTGTGAAAATCGATTTTGCCGACGGCTGGGTACATCTCCGTCAATCAAACACTGAGCCTATAATGCGTATCTACTCCGAGGCAAAGACCGCACGTCTCGCCCGCGAGCAGGCCGAAAAAATAAAGGCTCTCATCTCTTAAATAATAGCCATAACTCAGAAATACCGGGAGGCCGCGTCAATAACGCGGCCTCCGTTGTGTATTGGCACTAATGGCCCTTAAGCCCTATTAGTCTTATATTAGTCTTATTAGTTTCTCAGAAATTTCGAAGCATGCAGATAAACTCCCATGGCGATACCCACGTTCCAGTTTCTTGCCGGATAAGACGTGTAGTTACAGTAGGCCGCCAGTGATATTTTCGGGAAAGAATATACCACGTCAAGCTCCCCGAAGAAGCTCGGGTCACTCAGCCATCGTCCGTAGTAAGGCTGGTCGGTCAGCGCGTCATGCTTGATTTTGCGCATCGGCAGAAAGCCGCAGAGATTGAGACGCACCGACAGGTTGTCGTTATACCGGTAAATAGGTATCACTCCGCCCGCAAGATAGCTGTTGGCCCGGAACGCCGGGTTGAAACTATGGTTCGATGCCGGAGTGGGATTATAGCTCGGTGCGCCCACGAGGCTCGAGGTATATGTGCCCAAAAGTTTGCGGGTCGAAAGCAGTATGTCACTCTCAAGGCCAAGCACGAAATGTCTGCCGAAGGGGAAATAGTTGCTTGTCTTAATGCCAAGCTGAAGCCACTCCGGATGTTCGTTGAGTCCTTTTGCCTCGCCGTCGGTGAAACGGTGCAGACGGTATCGGCCCTTCACGGCCTTGATCGAAAACTTATAGCCGTGACCGCTCAACGGATAGTTGATGTCACTCAGAGTATTGGTTTCTATATCCGCAAACGCCATGCCTAAGGTATATCTCACCTTGTCCTTGCCGTTGAAGTGACTCACGGCCGAATTATCGTCGTAAAAGGAATTGTAGATATGCCCCACTCCCATCCCTATGTCGAGACGCCATAGCCTGCCGGCCGCGAACGACCATCTCAGCTTGCCGTAATATTCGCTCTCGGTGATGAAAGCCGGCAGTTTGTCCTCATAAAAAAGATACTCGTTTTCATAATATTTCTCGCGGCTCACCGCACCCTGTATCGAGAGATACGAAGGCCATGCGGTCTTGAGAAAAAGTCTTGACGATAAATCTGCCGCGAGATAATTCTGCCCAAGCCATGCACCTAATGCGGTTCCTACGGAATGAAAGCTCAGAGTGGAATAATCCGCGCCTACATAAAGGAAGTTATTGTTTGACGAGGTCACGTATCCCCCGAGGTCTACAGCGAAATTATCCTTGATGTCGGCCTTTACGTTGAGCTTGAACAGCCCCGAGGTGTCGTTGTATACCGCCGTGGGTTCAAACGACTTGATGCGTCCCGACGAGAGGGCGCGGTAATAGGCAAGCCGGGCATGCTCCACTCCGAAAGTGTCGGTATGCTGTGGATTGGCGAAGAGATATGTGAGGTATTCGTTCTGGTTCTTGGTTCCGCCGGTCACTTTCACGCTGTCGAACATGAGATAAGGCGTTTGCGACTTGAACACGTCCCTGCGCAGCTCGCGCGACGCCCGCGGCATGCGCGTATGGATGCGGCGCTTTATCGAATCCATCATCTCAATGGTCTGACGGTAACCCACTTCATAGATCTGTGGCGCGAGACCGAAATTCAACAGCCCGAAACGGTTGATATTAAACTGTATGGTCATTCCCTCGTCTGCCGGCATATTGTAGTCCTGCTTCATCATTATCAGATTTTCCATCTGATTCACAATGGTGGTGTTTGGGTTTACCGAGGTGGTCGACACATTCGAGCCGAGCATGAACGACGGCGCGAAGTCGCGGCGCATCACCCTGAACGGATAGTTGTCGAATATGCCTCCGTCATAGAGCTGCATCGTGTCGACCTGGGTCGGGGGGAAAACCGCCGGGAAACTCATCGAGGCCCTGACACACTTTGCCAGGTCGCCGTGGTCGAGCACCACGCTTTTCCTTGCGGCGACATCAGAGGCGACAGCACGGTATGGTACGAAGAGCCGGTTGAAATCGCCGTTGCATTGGGCCGTGTAGGGGGCGAAGATGGTCATGTAGGCAAACGACATCTGCACAGGCGAAATCAGACTCTCGGCCGGCCCGGCAGCCTTTTCCAGTGAGTCTTTGCGCGATATGGGGAAGGATAATATCTTCGGCGTTGTCTTGGCGCGGCTAAGCATATATTCCAGCTCCGGGTCGTCCTGTCCGGTGCTCCAGTAATAAAACCCTTTGGAGGTGAAGAGCTCCATCATCTCGGCCGGCGTATAGCCTATGGCGTACAATGCGCCCACTATCGCGCCCATAGAGGTGCCGGCCACATAGTCGATGGGGATGTCGTTTTCCTCAAGAGCCTGAATCACACCCACATGAGCTATGCCCTTCGCCCCTCCGCCGCTGAGCACGAGGCCCACCGACTGAAAATCGGCCGAGGGCACTACCTTTACCGTCAGTGCCGAATCAGAGTCGGTCGAGGCGGTGGCGGTCGTATCTGCCATCCCATATACTTTGGCACCCTGCAGGCTGTTTGTTCCCGGCACCGGTGTCGTAGCCACAGCCATCATGACAAACATGGCGGCAAACACTATCGTCAGGCTTTTTGGGGCCTGTCGGACCAACTTCCCAAATCTCTTTATTTTAGCTATTTTTGGCATCGGTGATGAAGGAGTCCTTGAAGCCCAGGAAGTAGAGCACGCCGTCGAGACCTATGGTCGAAATCGACTGCCCCGCGGTCTGCTTCACCTTGGGTTTGGCATGGAATGCTATGCCCAGACCGGCGGTCGAGAGCATCGGCAGGTCGTTGGCCCCGTCGCCCACGGCGATGGTCTGACGTATGTCGATATGCTCCACTTGGGCTATGATTCTGAGCAGCTCGGCCTTACGCTTGCCGTCGACTATGTCGCCCACATAGCGGCCCGTGAGTTTGCCGTCGACTATCTCAAGCTCGTTGGCATAAACATAGTCAAGGTCGAATTTCTTTTTCAGATACTCGCCGAAATAGGTGAAACCGCCTGAAAGGATTGCGATTTTGTAGCCGGTGCGTTTCAGCACGGCCATCATGCGCTCCACGCCCTCGGTGATAGGAAGGTTCTCGGCTATTTCACGCATCACGCTCTCGTCGAGGCCCTTGAGCAGGGCCACTCGCTTTCTGAAGCTCTCGCAGAAATCTATTTCGCCTCGCATGGCGCTTTCGGTGATTTCGCGCACCTGTCTGCCCACGCCCGCACGGTCGGCCAGCTCGTCGATCACCTCGGTGGTGATCAGAGTCGAGTCCATATCAAAACATATCAGGCGGCGACAGCGACGGTACACATTGTCTTCCTGAAGCGAGATGTCGAAATCATCGGAATTGGAAATCTGCATGAAACGGCGTTGCATCTCGTTCCGGTCGTAGGGATTGCCTCGGACCGAGAATTCCACACAGCTTTTGGTCACCGGCTCCTTGGTTTCGTCAAGAGGCATGCGGCCAGTGAGGCGCTGGATGCCGTCGATATTGAGGCCCTGACGCGATATCTCGTCGGTCACAAGAGCTATGTGCCTGGCGGTGAGCTTGCGGCCCAGGATGGTGATGATCCATCGGTCTTTGCCCTGCATGGCGACCCATCCCTCATAGTCCTCGGCATTGATAGGAGTGAAGCGTATCTTCACATTCATCTCGTATGCCTTGAAAAGCAGGTCTTTCATTATGTCGCCCGAGTCTTCCGAGGTGGTCTTAAAGAGTATGCCTAAGGAGAGGAAATGGTGGATGTCGGCCTGACCTATGTCGAGAATCTGCGCGTCGTAGCGTGCAAGTATCTCGGTGAGGGCGCTTGTCACGCCCGGGCGGTCGTAGCCCGATATATTTATGAGTATCAGTTCTATGTCTTTGTCTGCCATTTGTTTTATGTTTTTATCTGTAAAAACTGTACTTTTATGTAATGAACCCACCGCAAAGATAGTCTATTTTTTTGAGTGGATGAATAATAAACACTTGAAATTTTACTGATAGTTTGATTGAAAGGTATTTCAGCGGTATTTTTGTCGAAAGTTTTTCGTACCTTTGCAGAAGACCTTATACCTTCCCGAAACTATAATAGTTCCGGCACATAAAAAGTTTTGGCCGCGACTTAGAATTTCATCATATTTCCAATAATAAATTACCCCAAAGTCATGAAAATAACCAATCAGATTCTCGGCAGAGGTCTTGCAAGTCTGCTGCTGGCCGGAGGACTTAGCCTCACGGCCATCGGCGCACCCAAAGCCGATGCTCCCCTGTGGTTGCGCAACACGGCTATCTCACCCGACGGCAAAACTGTCGCTTTCACCTTTAAGGGCGACATCTTCACGGTGCCCGTAGCCGGCGGCAAAGCCACTCAGCTCACCTCGAGCCCCGCTTTCGATTCCTATCCTGTATGGACTCCCGACGGCAAATCGATTGTCTTCAGCTCCGACCGTGTAGGTTCTCTCGACCTCTTCCTCATTCCCGCCGACGGCGGTACGGCCCGCCGCCTCACTTCCCACTCAGGCAACGAGACTCCCCTCGGATTCAAGGATGACAAGATCCTGATTTTCTCGGCCAACATCCAGCCCGGTCAGGCCGACCTCAAGAATCCCGTGACCGCACAGACCTATACCATCGACATCACAAAAGATCAGGCCCGCCCCGAGCTCTTCCTCTCGATGCCCATCAAGTCACTTTCTTTCGACAAGGCAGGCAAGATGCTCTATGACGACAAGAAAGGCTACGAGGATGTGTTCCGCAAACACGAGCGCTCGTCCGGCACTTCCGATATCTGGGTGGTGGAGAATGGCAAGTTCACAAAACTCACTGACTTCAACGGCCACGACCTCAATCCTCTCTGGATTCCCGGCAGCGACGCCTTCTATTTCATCTCCGAGGAAGACGGCACGCTCAACGTCTACAGCCGCAATGTAAACGGCTCCGACAAGAAGCAGCTCACCAAATTCACAAAGCATCCCGTCCGCTCGCTTTCTTCATCGGCCGACGGCAAGACTCTCGCATTCAGCTGGAACGGCGAAATCTACACTCTCGTACCCGGTCAGCAGCCTAAGAAAGTCGCTGTCAACATCGTTACCGACGATTATGACTATGATCTGCAGAAGAGCACCCGCCGCAGCGGTGCCACCGACATGGCCGTAAGCCCCTCGGGCGACGAGATCGCTTTCGTGATGCGCGGCGATGTGTATGTGACTTCTACCAAATACAAGACCACCAAGCGCATTACCGACACTCCGGGACAGGAACGCAACGTTTCTTTCTCGAAAGACGGTCGCACCCTTGTTTACGACAGCGAGCGCGACGGCGTTTGGCAGCTTTTCACCGCTACCATCAAGGACAAGGATGAGAAGCAGTTTGCATACGCTACCGAAATCGTCGAGGAACCCCTTTATAAATGCGCTACTTCGGCCCAGCAGCCCAAGTTCTCGCCCGACGGTAAGAAGGTCGCATTCCTCGAAGACCGTGTGATCATCCGCGTCATCGACGTTAAGTCCAAAAAGGCCCACACCGCCCTCCCCGGCGAGTTCAACTACTCGTACGCCGACGGCGACGTTTCCTTCGACTGGAGTCCCGATTCAAACTGGCTTCTTGCCGACTATATCGGAGTGGGAGGATGGAACAATACCGACATCGCCCTTGTAAAGGCCGACGGCTCAGAGGTTATCGACCTCACCGAGAGCGGCTATTCCGACGGCAACGCCAAATGGCTCCTCGGCGGCAAGGCAATGGCCTACTCAACCGGCAAATACGGCATGAAGAGCCACGGCAGCTGGGGCAACCAGAACGACGTCATCCTCATGGTGCTCGACCCCGAGGCCTGGGACATGGTGCTCATGACCGAAGAGGAGGCAGCCCTCGCCGAAAAGGCTAAGAAGGACGATAAGTCCGACAAGTCCGATAAGTCTGACAAATCCGACAAAAAGGATAAGAAAGACAAGAAAGACAAGAAAGACAAAGCCGACGAAGAAAAGGTAGAGCCTCTCGAATTTGACCTCGCCAACCGCAAATACCGCATGATCCGCCTCACCCCCATGTCGGGCTCGATAGGCGACTATTATCTTGACCCCAAGGCCGAGAAGTTCTACTATGTGGCAGGAGCCACCGAAGGCGGCTACAACCTTATGTCACGCGACATGAAGAAGGGCGACGTGAAGGTGCTCGTCAAAGGTCTCTCGGGCGGCTTCATTCCCTCGGTCGACGGCAAGACCCTCTACGCCCTCACAGGCCGCGGCATGAAGAAGATTTCACTGCCCTCGGGCAGCTCTGAGGACATCGAGTTCGAGGCCGAATACGACCGCAAGCCCTCGCTCGAGCGTGAATATATCTACGACCACGCATGGAAGCAGGTCAAGGATAAATTCTACGACAAGAACATCCACGGCATCGACTGGAAAGGCTACGGCGAAAACTACCGCCGCTTCCTGCCCTATATCAACAACAACTATGACTTCGCCAACCTCCTATCGGAGCTTCTCGGCGAGCTCAACGCCTCTCACACGGGCGGCCGCTATTCTGCTCCCGGCGCAAACCTGCCTACAGCCGCCCTCGGCGCTTTCTTCGATCCCGCCTACACCGGCGACGGTCTCAAAGTGAAGGAAGTGATCAATGGAGGTCCCCTCTCCTATAAGAAGGTCAACGTGCAGCCCGGCGATATCATCCTCGCTGTCGACGGCCATAAGATTCAGGCCGGCAAGGACTACTTCCCCCTCCTCGAAGGCAAAGCGGGCAAGAAAGTCCGCCTCGAAGTGAAGAAGGCCGACGGCAAGACCGAGTCTGTCGAGGTTAAACCCGGCTACTCGGAGCGCAGCCTTCTCTATCGTCGCTGGGTTGAGCGCAACCAGGCAATCGTCGACTCGCTCTCAAACGGCCGTATCGCATACGTTCATATCTCAGGCATGGACAGCCCGAGCTTCCGCACAGTCTATGACCAGCTCCTCGGCAAATACCGCAACCGCGAGGCCGTGATCGTCGACACCCGCTGGAACGGTGGCGGCTGGCTTCACAACGACGTGGCCCAGCTCCTTTCAGGCAAGGAATATGTCCGCTTCATGCCCCGTGGCAGATACATCGGTTCGGAACCCTTCTCACAGTGGACCAAACCCTCTGTAATGCTCGTCAACGAGTCAAACTACTCCGACGCACACGGCACGCCCTTCGTTTACCAGACACTCAAGATCGGTGATGTAGTGGGTGCTCCCGTTCCCGGCACAATGACAGCCGTATGGTGGGAAACCCAGGTTGACCCCAGCCTCGTCTTCGGTATACCTCAGGTAACATCGGTTGACATGCAGGGCAACGTGCTTGAAAACCACCAGCTCAACCCCGACGTAGTCATCTACAACAACCCCGCGGATGTGATGCGTGGCGAGGACGACCAGATCAAGGGTGCAGTCAACGACCTCCTCAAAAAACTCGGCCCCGCCAAGAAATAAATAATAATTTCCCCTACCATATCTAAAATCCGGCGTTCCCTAAGCCGGAATTTT
>CAYZFL010000077.1:0-11356 GCA_964477785.1 uncultured Bacteroides sp. | reverse complement strand
CTTTTATTTTGTAATGGGCCGGAGATGAGACCTCCGGACGGATTTATGCTTTTTTACATACTAAAACGCTGTGGCCCTGTCCTAAGTTGTCATATATGCGGTCGACTTTCAGTCCGGCCTGCCCAACAAGCCTTTCGAGGTCCTCGGAGCGGAACATTTTACTGTTGCCGTTGGCCAGAGCTGTGAAATATAATGAGGTGAGGGTGAGACAAAGTGCCGCAGGCTCAAACCTCTGGCGGTTCCACACTGTCTCCATTATACAGAGCCGTGTGTCGGGGCCCATTGAGCGGCGTGCGCCCGAAAGTATCTTCACAACCTGCTCCTCGGAGAAACAGTCGAGGAACTGGCTCATCCATATCACATCAAACTCGCGGTCGGGAAACTGCATGTCGGGAGCGAGCAGGTCCATGCCGTAGCCTTTAAGCCTCGATGCGTGGGGTGAATCTTTGGTCGCTTCTTTCATCATGCCTATCTGGCCGGGCAGGTCGAGTATGGTCACCTCCACCTCGGGGTCGTGCTCAAGGCATTTCATAGCCCACCGACCCGTGTTGCCGCCCACATCCAGCAGGCTCTTCACCGGTTGCGAGAATACGATTTCGAGTGCCTGGCCGAAACTGCTGTCGGAGTAAAAATGGTCGAATCCGAGCCAGCTTTTCTGCACCTCGGGCTCGAGATGTGACAGGCCTTCGTAAATCGTGGGCCAGGAGCCGAAATGCCCGAGACCCGCAGGTTTCCCTTTTTCAAGCGACTCGCCCAGACGATGCCAGCCTATGTAGTTCACATCCTGGTTGAAGTCGAGATTTACGTTCACCGCCGGGTCGGTTATCATAAACCATCCGGTCTTGGTGAGCTGATATCTTTCCGTTTTTTCATCGGGAAGGTACACGAGTCCTATGCACAGCGATGCCTCGAGAAGGCATTTCACCGCGTATGGCGAAAGGCCCGAGAATGCTTCGATTTCCTCCGCCGTCGCTCCGTTGTCCGAGTTGCGGATAAAGTCGAGTATGCCTCGGCGCGACATGATATATGCCGTCTGGAACACTGCCGGACCGAAGGCGATGAATTCGGCCTGACGCTGGGCCTCGCGGGCACTCATGCGGTCGGTGTTATAACGTTTTTTGAGTTCGGGTGTGAGCTTCATCGGCCTGCTTATTTCGATATTTTTTTGAGTATTAAGGCGCTGTTTGTGCCTCCGAAGCCGAATGAATTGGAAAGCACGGTGTCGACTTCGCGCTCTTCAGTCTTGAGCGCGAGACGCAGACCTTCTGAATACTCATCGGGGTTCTCAAAGTTGATATTGGGCGCCACGAAATTACCCTGCATCATCAGCAGTGAGTACACCACCTCGCTGGCGCCGGCCATCCAACATTCGTGACCGGTCATCGATTTTGTCGACGATATAAGAGCGGCGCTGTCGGCAAACAACCTCTTCAGTGCCATTGCCTCGAAGGCGTCACCCTGCTGGGTAGAAGTGGCGTGGGCGTTGACATAATCAATGTCGCGGGGAGTCATACCGGCCTGCTTAAGGGCGCGGGCCATCGCGATTTCAGATCCGGCGTCGCTGGGCTGCGATATGCCGCCGCCGTTTGACGAGAAGCCGTAACCGACAACCTCGGCCAGTATGGGCGCGCCGCGTTTTACGGCATGCTCGTAGTCCTCGAGCACCACTGCTGCAGCTCCGCCCGAAGGTATGAGTCCGTCACGGTCGCGGTCGAATGGTCTCGACGCTTTCTGGGGCTCGTCCATCCTTATGGAGAAAGCATTGAGCGCGTCGAAGGTGGCCATGGAGTAATAATTCGTTTCCTGGGCGCCCCCACATAAAACCATATCCTGCAGGCCCTGCGCTATGAGCATCATGCCCAGGCCTATCGAATGGCTGCCGCTGGCACACGCCGCACTCACCGTGAAGTTCACGCCCCGGAGGCCGAATATCGAACTCAGGTTCATGTTTACCGTAGAGTTCATCGACTGGAATATATAGCCCGAGCCGAGCAGGGCCGAGTCGTGTTTCTCGTCCATGATTCTCGCCGCCTCGATGACGGGCTGGGCCGAGCTGTCGTTGCCGAATATCACGCCAACCTCATTGTTCTTGAGGTATTGGTCGTCAACGCCCGACTGCTCGAACGCCTGACGGGAGGCCATGTAGGCATACTGGGCTTCTTCGGGCATTCCCACTCGCGTACGTCGGTCGAGAAGGCCCTTGAGCACCGGTTTTTCAACTATGCCGGTGAGACCTGAACGGTAGCCGTAGGCCAGTCGTTCGGGCTGAAGGCCTATGCCTGACTTTCCGGCACGCAGCGACGCTTCCACACTCGCCGCGTCAGTGCCGAGGCATGACCATATGCCCATTCCGGTTATTACTACTCTTCGCATTTCTTATATAGAGATGTTTTGTTCTTCTAATTAATTTAATTTCAATTTCCTGGTTTCCGCAATTTTTCAGTAGAGACCGCCGTTTATCGAGATCACCTGTCCGGTGATGTATGACGCCCTATCCGAGGCGAGGAAGGCTACGAGGTCGGCTACTTCCTGAGGTTTGCCGAAGCGTCCCATAGGCACAAGTTTTTTCAGCTCTTTCTCGTCGAGGCCTGCGGTCATGTCGGTTTCGATAAAACCGGGAGCCACGGCGTTGACCGTCACTTTCCTCGGTGCCGTTTCCTGGGCGAGGGCCTTTGTGGCGCCAATCAGCGCTGCCTTGGCCGCAGAATAATTGACCTGGCCCGGCAGTCCCTTGAGTCCCGAGAGGGAGGTGATGTTGATAATGCGTCCCCGGCGCGAAGTGAGCATGCCTTTGAGCAGTCGGCGTGTGAGGTAGAAGAAGCCGTTGAGCGTGGTGTCGATCACCGAATGCCATTGCTCATTGGTCATAAACACCATGAGGTTGTCGGCGCGTATGCCGGCATTGTTTACCAGCACGGTGATGCGGTCGTCGGGATGACGATCCTCCCAGTCAGCCACAGCCGCCTCGATTTCATCGGGATTCGACACGTCAAACGGCAACAGCTCGGCTTTGGCGCCCGCAGCCTCGATTTCTTGTTTTACCTCCTCTGCCTTTGCGGCGTTGGAACGGTAGTTGATGATTATGGCCGGATGTTCTTTGGCGAGTTCCAGGGCTATGGCGCGGCCCAGACCGCGGGAAGCGCCGGTTACAAGTGCATAGTTCATCTCTGGGGTATGGTTGGCCGGTATGTGCCCGGCAGGTTTTCACGCAATTTCTTCTCTATCTCTGCCAATATTATGTAGAAGGGGCCGTCATGGTCCTTCACCGGCGGGCAGATGGCACGGATTTCGTCATAGACGCGACGTGCCTCGGGCGACAGTTTGTCTTTCACTCCAAGACAGTCCGTAGCCTGAGCCAGCGACATCATAAGTATCGATATCACCTGGTATGCGTTGTCAATCACACGGCGGCAGAGCAACGCCGAATTGGTGCCCATGCTCACTATGTCCTGATTGTCGTTGTTGTTTGGTATCGAATGCACATAGTTGGGCATCGAGAGGGTCTGACATTCGGCCGTGGTCGAGGTGGCTGTGAACTGGCATGCCTGCATGCCGTAGTTGAGGCCAAGCGTGCCCATGTTGAGAAATGGCGGCAGGATGCCGTTGATGCGGTCGTGATAGAGATAGTTAAGCTGACGCTCGGCAGTCATCACGAGGCGTGTCAGTGCGATTTTCACCTTATCGGCCTCAAGAGAGATATAGTCGCCGTGGAAATTGCCGCCGTGATATACGTTTTGGCTCTTGTAGTCAACCACCGGATTGTCGCATGCCGAATTAAGCTCCGTCTCAACCACCTCCTCGGCGTTTCTCACCGTGTCGAGCACGGGTCCGAGTATCTGAGGCAGACAGCGCAGCGAGTAGTAGGCCTGTACCTTATGGTCGAAATATCCGGCGCGGTTTTTCGCCGGGTCGTACAGCTCGTGCTCGCGGCTCATCAGCAACTGCGAACCGGCCGATGCCTTGCGCAGGGCTGCAGCAATCTCAATCTGGCCGGGATGGGGACGGGCTTCGTTGAGCTCTTCCGACATATAGTCGTCGAAACTCCCCGCGACCTCGTTTATCCATGCGCCGCTTCTTACGGCGAGGTCGATAAGGCTCCTTGCCTGCGCCAGACAAACGCTCAGTATGCCGGTCATCACCGACGTGCCGTTTGTTGTCGACAGACCTTCGCGCACATGTATCGAGATGGGTTTCAGGCCCTCTTCTGCAAACACTTCGGCGGTCTCTTTCCACTCGCCTTTATAGCGCACATAGCCTTCGCCTATCATGGCGAGTCCCATGTGGGCGAGCTGCACGAGGTCGCCCGACGCGCCCACGCTGCCGTGACAGGGTATGAATGGCAGTATGTCGCGGTTTACCATATTCTTGAGAAGTTCCACAACCTCGGGATGAATGCCCGATTTTGCGCAGAGGAATGTGCCGAGGCGGGCTATCATCGCCGACTTGGTATCTACTGCCGACAATGGCTCGCCCATGCCGGTGGAATGGCTCCTTATGATATTGTATTGCAGATCTTTGAGATAATTGTCGTCAACACGCCACTGGGCCATGGGGCCGAATCCGGTATTGATACCGTAGATCACCTTCTGGCGGGAAAAATCCTCCAGAAAGCGGTACGACGCCTCCACCTCGGCCATCTGCTGCGGCGTGACATTCAGCTCCGCGCCTCTGAATACGCAGTCGTAGAGCTGTTTGAGAGTCATTGAAGAATTCATTTCCTTTGTCATCGAAGAATCCATTACCTTGCTTTCAAAAAAATCATTTTTCAGGCCTTTGAAAAGCACATTTAAGACGCAAAGATAACAAAATTCCCCGACTTATAAAAATCCACCTCCAAAATCGCTAAAAAGACAAATAAATCTTCATTTTTTCTTATTCTTCACATATGCCCTTTTGGATTTGCTCTTTTGACGTATCAGTTCAAGTTCTGCCATTGTATCAATACGGACAACTTTATATTTTCCGGCTCTTTCTTTTGATAATGAGTTTTTTGTGGACTGAATAAAAAATCATAAATTTGCAAAATCTCTCTTATCAGGACCACCGTTCGGGGACTTTCCTCAAAAGTGCGGATTTCAGACTATTCTTTGTAAATACAGCATTCCATAATATAAAAATCAAACAAACTTGTAATGAAGCTAAAAAACTTTTGTTTCCCGTGCTGGCGTCGCTCTTCGCCCTTCCCGGCATAGCCCGTGATTTTACTTATACCTATGAAGGCCAGACTCTAATTTACACCGTTGTCGACGAGGCTGCCCAAACCTGCATGATAAAAAAAGGAGCCGGATCGGCTTACATTCCCGGAAACAATATTTCCGGCGACCTAATTATTCCTACAATCGCAAAAGATGGAGAAACAAATTATGATGTAATTTCAATTCCAAACTATGCATTCAGAGGCTGTTCTACTCTTACTTCTATTGAAATCCCTTCATCTGTAACATCAATCGGCAATGAAGCATTCTTGAAATGCTCCGCCCTCGTTTTAGTAAAAATGTCGTCGTCAATAAATTCAATCGGAACATTCGCTTTCTCTGAATGCTCAAACCTTAGTGCTGTAGAGATTTCATCTGGGCTTTGTTCTTTAAGTGACGGTATTTTTCAAAAATGTTCATCACTGAAGTCTGTGCATATTCCGTCATCCGTCACGTCAATTGGCAGCCTTGCCTTCCAAGGTTGCGCTTTAACCTCTGTAGTAATTCCCAAATCTGTAACTACATTGGGACAGAATATTTTTTTAGACTGCAAAGTTTTGAAATCGGCTATTTTCCCTTCCGGTATAACCGAAATTCCATGGGGTACATTTACCAACTGCAACGGCCTTGAAACTGTAAATATACCTTCTGCTGTCAAAATCATCGGGCCTTATTCTTTCTATGGTTGTTCGGGCATTAACGTAATTGACATTCCTGCGGCAGTGGATTCCATAGGCAAATCAGCTTTCGTAAATTGCACAGCATTAACTTCTTTAGTCTTACCTTCCGGGGTTGCCTCTGTAGGCGAAAAAGCTTTTGAAGGGTGCAATAATATAGCAAATATAACTATCGGTCACGGTATTAAGAAAATATATAATCTGTCTTTCAATGGATGTCCTGCCAAGTCTGTTAAAATCACTGCGCTTACTCCCCCGGAGGCTCCCGACAATACTTTCTCCATCTATATCGGACAGCTTTATGTGCCCGATCAGACAGCAATCAATGCGTATCGCAATGCCACTGCCTGCTGGAACAAATTCAACAACATGGTCGCCATGGTGAAACCTACCGATATTTTAAAGTCCGACACTCAAATAGCCGGAAAACCCGGCGACACCTTCCAACTTTCGGCAAAACTCATACCCGAGAATGTTACCGTTCCACAGATTATTTGGAGTTCGACTAATCCAGATATTGCCACTGTAGATAATAACGGGCTTGTCACATTACAGTCGCGCAAAAACAACGAATCCACCAATGTCGAAATCAAAGCTCTCCAGACATGCAAGATTGTCGCCGAGTCTCTTTATGCTAACGGCCCGGTGGCTGAATTCGTAGTCAACAACAATATGTCGGACATCGACGATATTATTGTCAATGACAATTCAGGGAAAAGCGGAAGCGACATTAATCTCAACGCTCCGGCTGAAGTCTACAACCTTCAGGGATATCTTGTGTCAGAAAGCATTGAAAACCTTCCTGCCTGCATCTACATCGTCCGTCAGGGCAGAAACGTAAAGAAAATCGTTATACGATAAAAACTCTTCATCAATAACAACGCGCCGGAGCGATTCATAGATTCCTTCCGGTGTTTTTTATTTCTGTGACACACCTTACAATTACCGACGTCTTTACCAAGCACTTGCCAGGCTGTTATTTACTTGTTTTCTAACCTTCACTTCCTCACCTTCTGCGGGATTTCGTCGGGGAGAGGTATGGAGATTTCAACAAGCCCCGCCACTTTGCCTTCCTGATGCCATGGAGTCTGGAAAATTAGTTTTTTAACTCCTGCTTTTTCTACGGTGTAGCAGTTGGTATGGTCGCCTTCCATCATACTTTTCATTATCTCTATCGATGCCGGCTGATGGTAGTCGAGCAGGTTGTGGCCTATAAGTTCCGGACGGTCGGGACGCAGGAAAGTGTCGCGCGAACGACGGTTCATATATATGATTTTAAAATCTGCATCACAGACAGTTATGGCGCATCCTAAGTCTTCGGCCCAGCAAGGCAGACTTTCTTTCACGCCCGCAGGCATTTCTTCAGTTCCTTTCATGGCTTATTATTTGATTGTCAGTATTATATTACTTTCTCTGCTTCGGCTCTACGGCACCCGATGACTTTCGGGCTCCACCGCCATTCTCCCCCTTGGGCTTGCGACGGTGATAATATTTGCGTCTTTTCTTTACCGCAGGCTTCTGCTCTGCCTCAGTCGAGGCTGCATTATTCACCTTATCGGGCCTATTAGGCTTATCAGACCTATTAGTCTTTTTGGTCCAATTAGTTTTATTGGTCTTATTAGACTTATTAGACTTATCAGCCTTCACAGTCTCTCCTCCGTATTCTTCTGGGATCTCGCGTCTTCTCACCTCATAGCCTAAAAATTTCTCGATAAACGAGAATTTACGACGGTCTTTCTCCGACACGAAGGTCACTGCCACACCATCGTTCTCAGCCCTTGCAGTTCTGCCAACACGGTGCACATAGTCTTCGGGCTCATGCGGCACGTCATAGTTCACCACCATCGAGATATTATCGATATCTATACCTCGCGACAATATGTCGGTAGCCACAAGTATATCGATTTTGCGGGCCTTGAAGTCGCGCATCACCTCGTCGCGCTTGAGCTGGTCGAGGTCGGAGTGCATCTCCACGGCATTGTAATGCTCGCGTCTAAGTTCCCTCGTAAGTTCCTTTACCTTAAGCTTCGACGAGGCGAATACCAATACCCGCCTGGCGCTCACATCCTTAAACAGCTTCTTCAGCAAGGGCGTTTTCTGAGGCTCGTAGCACACAAACTTGCTCTGGTCTATTTTCTCCGTAGGCTTCGACACTTCCAGCGATATTTCCTTTGGCTCATGCAATATTTCCTTTGCCAGCCGGCGCGTCTTCACAGGCATGGTGGCCGAGAACATCAGCGTCTGTCTTTCCTTTGGCAGTCGCTTGGCGATCTGCATGATATCGTCGTAGAATCCCATATCGAGCATTCGGTCGGCCTCGTCGAGTATGAAATGCGACACATGGCTCAGGTCCACATAGCCCATGGCGATATGATCGAGCAGGCGACCGGGCGAGGCTATCACCACATCCGATCCGTTTACGAGTCCGTTTTTCTGAGTCGAGAATCCGGCGCCGTCGGTGCCGCCGTACACGGCCAATGACCCTACATTTATATAATAGGCAAAACCCTGCAGCAGCGAGTCTATCTGCCTTGCGAGCTCTCGCGTCGGCGACATGATTATGCAGCGTATATAGCTGCCCGTCGTGCCACAGTCTTTTTCCTCATAATATTTATCGTCGGCTATGCGGTCGAGCACCGGCAGAAGATAAGCCGCCGTCTTGCCTGTTCCCGTCTGGGCGCAGGCTATCAGGTCGTGGCCTTCGATTATCACCGGTATCGCTTTTTCCTGTATGGGTGTGCATTTCTCAAAATGCATGTCGTCGAGAGCGTCGAGTATGTCGTCGCTCAGATCGAGCTCGTCGAATCTCATATATAAATGTGATATGGGGAATCTGTCGTCGCATGCCGTCAATATAGGCAACCATATTAGGCCTCAGTATGCCATTCCCACTGGTTTATGGTGTCTTGAAATCGGCTGCAAAGTTACCCATTTTCATTTAATTTTATCTCCTTATAATTTAAGAATCGCAGATTTTTTATAACTTTGCAGCCTAAAAATCAGCCTGGCCGCCATTCACCTTTCTCCGGCTCCTTTAACCCGGCCAAGCCCCCTTTATTAGCTCATCATTCTCACAAATATCTAACTGTCAATCTTTAAAACGCATTTCTTATGGGAGGTTTTTTCGGCGTAGTGTCCAAAGAAGAATGTCGCTACGATTTGTTTTACGGCACTGACTACAACTCGCATCTCGGTACCCGCCGCGGCGGCATGGTGACTTATGACAGCGATAACGGCCGATTCTGCCGCAAGATCCACAGCCTCGAGCAGACTTATTTCCGCACCAAATTTGAAGGCGACCTCGAGAAATTCGTCGGCGACAGCGGCATCGGCGTGATCAGCGACAACGACCCCCAGCCCATAATATTCAACTCCCGCCTCGGAAAATTCGCTATCGTCACAGTTGCCAAAATCTGCAACATCGACGACCTCGAAAAGGAACTCCTCGACGAAGGCCAGCATTTCGCCGAGCTCAGCTCGGGCAACACAAACCCCACCGAGCTCGTAGCCCTCATAATCTCACGCGGCGAGAGCTATGTCGACGGCATCGAAAAAGTTTTCCGGAAAATCCAAGGCTCTTGCTCGATGCTCCTCCTCACCGAGGACGGCATCATCGCCGCTCGCGACCGCCTCGGCCGCACTCCCATCATCCTCGGCCACAAGGACGGTGCCTATGCCCTCACCTCCGAATCGACATCTTTCCCCAACCTCGATTACGAGAAAATCCGCGACCTCGGTCCCGGTGAAATCGTCCGAGTCAGGGCCGACGGCGTCGAGGTGCTCAAGGAGCCCGGCGAGGATATGCAGATATGCTCTTTCCTCTGGGTTTACTACGGCTTCCCCACCTCCTGCTAAGAAAACCGCAATGTCGAGGACGTCCGCTATGAATCAGGCTTCGAAATGGGCCGCAAGGATGAATGTGAGGTCGACTGCGCATGCGGCATACCCGACTCGGGCGTAGGCATGGCTCTCGGATATTCAGCCGGCAAGGGCGTTCCCTACCGCCGATGCATCTCTAAATATACTCCCACCTGGCCCCGCAGTTTCACTCCCTCAAACCAGGCCCTCCGCGACCTCGTTGCCAAGATGAAACTCGTACCCAACAAGGCTCTGCTCAAAGGCCAGCGCGCCCTTTTCTGCGACGACTCCATAGTCCGCGGCACTCAGCTCAAGGACAATGTCCGCACCCTATTCGAATGCGGTGCCAAGGAGGTGCACGTCCGCATCGCCTGCCCGCCCCTCATCTACGGCTGCCGCTACATTGGCTTCACTTCCTCAAAGTCAGATATGGAGCTAATCACACGCCGCATCATCGGCGAACTCGAGGGCGACCCTAACAAGAATCTCGACAAGTACGCAACCACCTACTCGCCCGAATACAAAGCCATGGTCGAGAAAATACGCGAGCGCTTCAAGTTAAATTCGCTCAAGTTCAACACCATCGAGACCCTTATCAAGGCCATAGGCCTGCCCAAGTGCAAGGTCTGCACCCATTGTTTCGATGGTTCGAGCCGCTTCTGATTGCATCATTTTTTATTAAAACTTCCATAGGGGCCGCAAGTCGCGGCCTCCTGTTTTTCCCTCGATATGGCCGATAATTACTTAGAGCGCAAGATGGCCGAGCTGGCCGAACGACGCCGCCTTTCTGCACCCTCCCGCAGCCGCAACGTCAACGCCCTTCCTCAGGGCTATGCTGCCGTGCCCGTAGCCGCCCGACGCATCTTTCTCGCCATCGGCCCGGACGATTACCTTAATTCGGCTAAGACCTTCATAAAGTCAGGTTGCCGTGTGGCGGTTGCTCTCGAAAGCGATCCGCCTATCCCCGCCATCGCAGAAAAGGAAGGCTACAGATTTTGCCCGCTTGATTCTCTTAGTCCTCAGAGTTCTAAGAGCTTCGCATCTCTGTCAGCCCTTGCCTCAGCTTTCACACCACTTCTCGCCGCATGGCGCGATGTCGACCTTGTCGCCATCTCGGCCGATATGTTCTCCGACGCCCAAATCCTCACCCTCGCCCAAGCCTGGCACGATCATCGCCACAGCAAACCGAATATCTCCGATTTCCCCGGCCTCCTCGTCCTCATTTCCGCTTCCGGATTACATCTCGAAAGCCTTTTTTCCTACATTTCCGCAAATATCCGGTCGCCCTATTTCAATATCTTAGGCCTTGACTCAAGCGCCCCGTCCACCGCCATTTTTTCACTCTCCGCAACCCTTCTCTGGCTCGCCCAGATGCCCGCCGCCCGGCTCAACCATCTCATCATTTAATTTGTTCAGGAGCCCCCTCTGCATGACTGGAGTTCTTGTTAAAAGTAAGGGGATTATTTGTTTTGCATCATTGTTGTAACAATATTGTAACAGTCTGTTGCGAATTTAATCTATTGTTATACAGTATTTTAAATGCTATTTTTGAGAATTTTCCACGTTTTAATAGATTTTAACGCAAAAACTCTTGACTTTGTGATTTTCTCCGTAATTTTACCATCG
>CAYZFL010000076.1:0-11454 GCA_964477785.1 uncultured Bacteroides sp. | reverse complement strand
GAGCATTGGCTTCCCAAGCCGAGGGTCGCGGGTTCGAGTCCCGTCTACCGCTCAAAATACTTGCCTGGCATATTCCCTGCTTCATGCCCATAGCGGCATCCTGCCCACATGTATGCATACCACACACCCTGCAAAAATATTATTTGCATAAGTTCAAGATAATACTTAAATTTGCAGTAGACAAAGGATCCGTATCTCTCCATCGGCCTTTACCTTTATCTTTATCTCTACTAAGGTGAAGATTATTAGCTATATATCCTCTTTCACCCTCTGTTTTGACTATGAAACTGCAAAATCGGAGGCAAGAAGAGGATTTTGTTTATCTCGGCGAAAGTCGAATTTTGCTGCACCGATAAATCGCTGACAGGCAAAGCAATAATTACGTGATGTTTTTAGATTTTTTAGAATCGGTCGTTTCGGGATCATCGTCCTTCAAGGCTCCGGTATATAAGAAATCTGCGACATCGTTCCTCTCCTTCCTCAGAACATGTGGCCTCGACCCCGACGGCGATCTACCGCTTCTTACGGCAGAATGGCTTATAAATCTATGGCTTACAGGCCATAGCTTCCATACTTCCCTCTCCTACTTCAACGCCCTCAGCGGCATAGTCAAACGTGCAGGCATAGCGTCTGCATGGGTTGCGTCTCTGACCAGCCCGAAAGCCGTCCCGCAAGACGTTACAAAAAAAGGCCTCTCCATACTCCGTGCACGCCTCAAATCCGACGGCGAATCTCTCTGGGCGTCCGGACCTGACATTGACGGTCTCACAAAATTCCGCGACCTCCTGCGCTCCGTCTCCCTCACCCCTGACGCAGCTCTCGACATCCTCCGTCTCAGCATGGCCAACGGCGCAATGCCTCTCGCCACGGTGGCGGCCCTCAGAAGCGACGACCTCGCCGCCATGTCGGCCCAAAGCCGCGAAATAGCCATCCGTCACCTCGATCCGCGCCGCAAATACGTATTCAACCTCTCCCAGTCGCGCCTCACCCCGCGACAGCTCCAGCGATACACCTCGGCCCTCGTCACCTCCCTCCTTCTCAAAAACTCTCTCCCTGTCTCCGACACGCCCGGCCACACCGTCGCGGCCTATTGGGCCCTCGCGGCTCTCAGGTGCGGCATATCCGGCGGCGACGTCAACGCCGTCCTCGGCCCGCAGGCGCCCGGCATCGAAATACTCGGCCTCACGCCATCCTCCGGCATCTCCAACGCGGAAAAAGCCGAAATCAACGCCCTCGTTGCCGATGCCCTCGTAGCCTGTCAGGCAAAGTGGTACGTCATGAAACTCAGGCCCAGGGTTAAATTTACCGACATAGTCGCAAGGCTCGACCTCCTCGACGACTCCATCCCGCGCCCATCCATGTTCTACCCCTGCGAGGAAATCATGAAAAGGGTGGGGCGCAAGCTCGTCAGTGTCACAAAGCCCGTCATCCCCGACATTGTCTTCTTCAAATCGCGTGAAAACGAAATCCGCTACATATTCAGCCTCATAGGCGATCTGGCGTGGTGCTACACCATCTCGGGGCGCCCGGGCGACGCATACGCCTCTGTGCCCGACGCCGCCTTCCGCATGTTTCAGAAAACCATCGGCCAGTTCACCTCCGACTATCAGGTGGCGCCCCTCGGCACCCTTCCCCTGCAGGTCAACGACCGCGTGGTAGTTGTCGGCGGCATCTTCGAGGGCGAAACCGGCCGCATCGACAAAATACAGGCCTGCTCTGCCGAATCCTCCACCCTTTACCGTCTCTACATCACCAAAGACAACGGCATCGAGTGGCGCGTCACCCTCGACTCCCGCCTCCTCCGCAAAGAGTGACGATTCCATACCTTCAACTGGCGCCCCATTCCTGCTCCGGCCTGCTAAAAATCCTCATCTCGACAAAATCGTTTCGGCATGCCTTACCGATATCGATGAAACCGATATCGGCAAAACTTGCACTAACATATACTTAAATCAATATTATTCAACTTCAACATAAGATTGAATCAATTAAATTCATAATAGAAACAGGAAACTCCGAGCCTGACAATACAAATGCCAGGTCGGCGATTCTGTTTCATCCTGTATTCTAAGCAGGGGAAGAGATATCGAATAACAAATTTAAACACACAATATAAAATCAGTCGTATGTCAAAGAAAAAAGTTTATTTGGGTATGGTTGCCGACATAATGCATCCCGGGCTTATCAATATAATAAGCAAGGGCGCAGAATACGGCGATGTCATTATAGGACTTTATACAGATAAGGCCATAGCAAGCCGAAAAAGGCTTCCGTATCTAACCTATGATCAGCGTAAGAATGTTTTAGAAAATATCAAAGGGGTATCAGAGGTAGTGCCTCAGGATGATTGGAGTTATGTTCCTAATCTTAAGAAATACAGACCTGATTTTATAATCCACGGAGATGACTGGAAGACAAATTCTGATAAAGAAATCCGTCAGGAAGTATTTGAGGTAATGAACGAGATGGGAGGGAAGGTGATAGAGATACCATATACAAAAGGTATAGAATCTTCCGCTCTTATGGATGAAATGAAAAAGGTTGGCACTACACCGGAGGTGAGGATGAAAACTTTAAGGCGTCTCATCAATGCCAAGCCGATAGTCAGAATACTTGAAGCACACGACGGACTCTGCGGCCTGATTATTGAAAATCTGCAGGTAGAGACGTCAAACGGTGTGGAAAGTTTCGATGGTATGTGGTCAAGTTCACTGACAGATTCCACATCAAAGGGCAAACCTGATATAGAGGCAGTGGACTTAACCACCCGTATGCAGGATTTAACAAATATACTTGAGTGTACGACAAAGCCAATAATTTACGACGGAGATACAGGAGGCAAAATCGAACATTTTGTGTTTACCGTAAGGACACTTGAAAGAAACGGAATATCCTGTGTGATAATTGAAGACAAGATTGGCCTTAAGAAAAATTCATTGTTTGGCACAGCCGTTAAGCAGCAGCAGGATTCGATAGAAGGATTCTGTGAAAAAATAAAGGCCGGAAAGAATGCTCAGGTAACATCTGACTTCATGATAGTATCGCGATGTGAAAGTTTAATCGCGGGCAAAGGTGTGGAAGATGCCCTCGAGCGTTGCTTAGCATATGTGGAAGCCGGAGCAGACGGAGTAATGATACATTCAAAGGAAAAAAGCGGAGAAGATATCAAGGAATTCTGTCTCCGTTTCCGGGAAAGACATCCACTTGTTCCTATCGTTGTGGTGCCTACAACTTATAACCAATTTACAGAGGAGGAACTTCATGAATGGGGCATCAATGTTGTGATCTATGCCAATCACATGCTTCGTGCGGCTTATCCGGCAATGGTAGATGTCGCCACTTCAATACTTGAAAATCATCGCTCTCTGGAAGCGAATGACAAATGTATGCCTATAAAGCAGATACTCGAACTTATACCCGGTACAAAATAATGATACGACCTGAATATTTCATAGATACACTCTCCAAAAACGGGATCTCGTTTTATGCAGGGGTGCCGGATTCTCTGTTAAAGAATATCTGCGCCTATATCACGGATAACATACCTGAAAAAGACAATATAATAGCGGCCAATGAAGGCGGGGCAATGGGTCTTGCGGCAGGCTATCATCTCGCAACAGGGAAAATACCGGTTGTATATATGCAGAATTCCGGCGAGGGAAATATCATTAATCCCTTGATGTCTCTTACCGACAAGGAAGTCTATAATATACCTGTATTGTTGGTAATCGGATGGCGTGGAGAGCCGGGGAAGCATGACGAGCCGCAACATGTCAAGCAGGGTAAAGTCACTCTCTCGCTTCTTGATGCAATGGGTATCAAATACTGCATATTGTCGGAATATGAGTCAGAGGTTTCGCTACAGATTGCTGAAGCTGTAAAATATATGAAAGAAACCAGCGAGGCTTGTGCTCTTATTGTGCGCAAAGGTATTTTTGATGAGTACAAGTTGCTGAAAAGTGAGAGCAGCGGCTTGACAATGCCTCGGGAAACGGCAATTGATATAGTTGCGGGCAACATAGAGCCGGATGCGGTGATAGTATCAACCACCGGCATGATCAGCCGTGAACTCTTTGAATTTAGAGCAGGGAAAGAAGAAGGTCATGAACGCGATTTTCTGACTGTAGGCTCGATGGGTCATGCATCGCAGATAGCATTGGGAATAGCAATTCAACAGCCCCAACGCAGGGTCTTTTGCTTTGATGGTGACGGTGCCTCTATCATGCATATGGGCAATATGGCCATCGTTGGCTCGATGCATCCCTCAAACTATGTCCATGTAATATTCAATAATGGGGCTCATGATAGTGTAGGAGGCCAACCGACAGTTGGTTTGCACATCAACATACCTCAAATTGCGTCTGCTGTAGGTTATCGACATGTATTATCGGTAGATAACGAGGAGGGCCTCAAAGAAGCCCTCGTAAAGATCAGAGACCTTAAAGGGCCGGTGTTGTTAGAAGTGAAGGTAAAGAAAGGAGCACGAAAGGATTTGGGACGGCCGACGACTACTCCCATTCAAAACAAAGAGGCATTTATGGCAACCCTTTTAAATTCGTAAGGAAATGAAAATAAAAAGAAATATATTACTTAATCCGGGGCCTGCAACCACTACCGATACAGTCAAACTGGCACAAGTTGTTCCTGACATTTGCCCGAGAGAGAAAGAGTTTGCTGAGATAATGCGGCAAATACGGTGCGATTTGGTAAAAGTTGCACATGGCGACACCCGACATACCGCAGTATTATTCTGTGGTAGTGGAACATTAAATATTGACATATGCCTTAATTCGCTTCTGCCCGAAGGTAAGAAAATTCTTATAGTCAATAATGGTGCCTACAGCTCCCGAGCATCTGAAGTATGCCAATATTACGGTTTGCCCTTTATAGATATGAAATTATCGGTATTTGATACACCGAATCTTGATGAAATAGATAAAATTCTTAAGGAAAATCCAGATATAAGCATAGTTTATACAACACACCATGAGACTGGTACCGGATTGCTCAATCCAATAAGGGAAATAGGTTCTTTGGCTCATAGGTATGGTGCGGTGTTTATTGTAGATACGACTTCATCGTTAGGCATGATTCCGTTTGATATCGTTAGAGACAATGTCGATTTTTGTATGGCATCGGCTCAAAAAGGACTTATGGCCATGACTGGCTTATCTTTTATTATCGGAGATAAGGAAATTATAGAGAAATCAAAAGACTATCCCAAGCGCTCATACTATTGCAATCTGTATTTGCAGTATAATTATTTTGAGAAAACCGGGGAGATGCATTTTACCCCTCCGGTACAGACCGCTTACGCCCTGAAACAAGCTATCAAAGAATATTTTGAAGAGGGTGAGAAAAATAAATTTGCACGTCACGGCAGAGTGAATGAGGCCATACACAGAGGACTTGAAAAAATTGGTTTTGATTATGTGATACCGAGAGAGAAGGAATCGGGACTAGTTGTATCGGTTAAATATCCGGATAACAAGAAGTGGGATTTTGAGAAAGTGCACGATTATTGTTATAAAAAAGGATTCACTATTTATCCGGGAAAAATCTCGACGACAGATACATTCCGTCTTTGCTCTCTTGGAGCCATAGACGAGCAAGATATTCATGATTTTTTTGTCGTGTTTGAAGAAGCTCTCAATTATATTGGTATAAAGACCCCTTTGAAATGATAAAGACTGCGGTAATACTTGCGGCTGGAAAAGGTACTCGTTTCGGAGTAATGACTGAAATCAAGCCAAAAGGTTTTATAAATTTCAATGGTAAGCCTATGGTAATTAGATCCATAGAGAATCTTATCTCAACCGGTATATCAAATATTATTATAGGCACCGGCTATCATAAGGAATGGTATGAAAAATTACAAGACATTTATCCTCAAGTAACTACAGTGTTCAGCAAGGAATTTGCCGAAACCAACAGTATGGAAACTCTCTATGTATGTAACAACAAGATAGGCTCTGATGATTTTTTACTTCTTGAGTCTGATATTGTATACGAAAAAGACGCATTAAAAAATATTATTGAAGACAGCCATAGTGATGTGATGTTAGTTTCACCGGTAAGAAAGTTTCAAGACCAGTATTACATTGCGACCGATAATGAGGGGCGTCTGACCAGATGTTCTACTGATAAAGATTTGATATTTAAACAAACCGGGAAAGAACCTGTTGGCGAACTTGTAGGTATCCATAAGATTTCCAATGAATATTACAAAAAAATGTTGGGGGTTTACCTTAACAACAGGAAGGTTGCTTTAACTTTGGAACGGAGTTATCGACCTGAAAAAATCGGATATGAGTTTTACCTGGAGGAAGTAGCGACCGGGAATGCTGTAACATCTGATAAAAGAGATATGACGAAGGAAAAATGTGACAGCAACACAGTATCAACTTCTCAGCCCAAGCCTCTATATGTTTATGTAGATAACAATCTGCAATGGTATGAGATTGATGATGAGCGGGATCTTGATTTTGCCCAAAAAAATGTAAAGCTTTAATCGGTAAAGACGTTAAACTTTTGATGGCTGAAAACCTGAAAAAAGAAACAATAAAAGGAGTTGCATGGAGTGGCATTGAGCGCTTCGCTACCAGTGGCGTCCAGTTGATTGCCAATATAATTTTGGCACGTCTACTGTCTCCCGATGATTTCGGGTTATTGGCAATGATAGCGATATTTATTCAAATTTCGCAAACGTTTATTGACAGTGGTTTCAGTAACGCGCTAATTCAAAAGAAAGACAGAAGCCAGATTGACTACAGCACTGTTTTTTTCTTCAATTTAGGAATTTCGATATTTTTATATATAATTTTATTTTTCTGTGCACCATTTATTTCGGTTTTTTTTGGAAATGAGAAACTGACGGTTTTAAGTCGGGTGGTAGGTTTGAATCTGATTATAGGAGCGCTTGTTTCTGTTCATCGCACAAAACTCACGATAGAACTACGATTTAAAATACAATCGATAATATCGCTTTTATCCAGCATAATTTCTTCGATTCTGGCAATATGGATGGCGGACAGCGGCTTCGGGGTCTGGTCTTTGGTGGCTTTGACTGTCATAAATATATTTCTTCAAACTGTTTTTATATATGTTTTTATAAGATGGCAACCGTCCATTATATTTTCATGGTCATCCTTCAAACGATTGTTCGGCTATAGTTCAAAACTACTAGGTGCTTCAATCATTCATTTGCTTTACCGTAATTTATATCCCATAGTTATAGGAAAGAAATTTTCTTCTGTTCAATTGGGATATTTTAACCGTGCCGATATGTTTGCCATGTATCCTGCTTCTACAATAAGTTCGGTAGTGTCAAGGGTCGCTTTCCCTATATTCAGTCGTATACAAGATGATGATGCTCGTCTTAGAGGCGCATACAATAAGTACATAGTATTTTCATCTCTGATAATATTCCCGCTGATGGCCGGTCTAATCGTTTTGGCAAAGCCAATGACAATTGTGTTACTGACCGATAAATGGTTGCCTCTCGTTCCTTTATTGCAGATACTGGCACTTGATTGGGCTACAGATCATCTGTGTCAGATAAATCTCAATGTTCTTTTTGTAAAAGGCAGATCTGATCTGGCATTAAAATTGGAAATAATAAAAAAGTCACTTGCAATAATTATTCTGCTTATAAGTTTATACTGGGGTATCATAGGTGTTTGTTGGGGAAGGGTTGTGTATGGCGTACTCGCTGTAATAATAAACTCTCATTATACAAAATCATTAATCGGATTATCAATATTTGATCAATTCAAAATATTGGTATTTCCTATATTCTACACTCTTTTAATGTCCGGCGCTGTATTTCTGACAATGACGCTATCTCCAAGTCCATTATGGGCACTGATTAACGGTATATTAGCAGGCGTGTCTTTATATTTAATAATATTGCTGATAATACCTAATTCTCCTCTAAAGGAAATAAAACAAATAATTAAAGGCAATGGCTAATTTCCTTCGACGTTCATATTCATTCGCCCGGTCTTTTGGCAAAAAACTAATGTTGAAATACTATAGACAAGGGATAGAAAAGAAAGTTAGAACAATAAGAAGTAAACAAGAAATTGAAGTACTATTTCTTCTGTATGATTTAAGCAAATGGAAAACTGAGACTCTATATAATTTGATGAAGAATCATCCCAGATTCAATCCTCATATAGAGTTGACTGTACGCGTTTGTGATACGCCTTCTGAAATTTCAAAAAAAACAGGTATACTTAAAAAATATCTGAAGGACAATAATTATGATTATGCGGAAAATACATTAAGTTTTAGGCGGAAATACGATATAATAATATATCAGGAGCCATATCCGGCAGCACTCCCTTTGCATCAGGATGTGTATCATAATCTCGACTCACTATTCGTCTCTATATGCTATAGTTCCCACACTTCTGTTCTTCCTTTTGAATTTTTTGAAGATCTGCATTTTTTTGCCTGGTTTGACTGTTATGAAAATGAATTGGCGGCAAAAAATGCAAAGTCCGTAATTGGGAAAAAACGAAAAAATATTTTAGTAACCGGTTTGCCTATAGTAGAACAGCTTTTAATACCTACGGATTCGAATCCCTGGAAAAACCATGGAAATAAAAAGAGAATTATTTGGGCGCCACATCATTCTATCGGTAATATGAAAGAGGCCATATATTATAGTACTTTTTTAGATATATGCGATTTCATGCTTCAGATGGCAACGAAATATGCGCGGCAGACACAATGGGCATTTAAACCGCATCCTTTACTTAAGATGAAACTTGAGCAAGTCTGGGGAAAAGATAAAACCGAGTTGTATTATAAAAAATGGGAAGAACTTGACAATGGGCAATTTGAATATGGAGAGTATGTGGGGCTTTTCCAACATAGTGACGCAATGCTCCATGATAGTTCTTCATTTATCGTAGAATATCTTTGTGCCGATAAACCGGTGCTTTTTCTAAACGAAGCAAAACAAATCAGAGACGAACTAAATGAATATGGACGGGCAGCTTTAGATGCAGCAGAGATTCATTCCTCTAAGGACGATATAGAAGCTTTTATTTTGCGGGTTATTAATGGCGAGGATAGGAAAAAGAAACAACGTCAGGATTTCATATCCAATAATCTTCTGCAAAATAAGAATGCATCACAAAATATTATAAACGCCATACTGGGCGAACATTTATAAATTTTCTATTATTAGATGCGAATTCTTTGGATTACCAATATAATGTTGCCGCCGCTGTGTAAGGCAATGAATCTACCTGAGTATGTGGTGGGTGGCTGGATGTATTCTTCGCTGAAACGTCTGGCTGATTTGTCGGATAATGAGTTTGCCGTCGCCACTGTGTATGGTGGCAAGGATTTTGTTAAAAAGGAGATCGACGGCATAGTTTATTATCTTTTGCCTTTATTCGGTAAGTCAAACTTAAAATATCATAAAGCGCTTGAAGCTTACTGGCGGGAAGTGGAAAGCGATTTTAAACCGGATGTGGTGCATATTCACGGCTCTGAGCTACCACACGGTCTGGCCTACGTCAATGCTAGCGGCAATGTCGTAAACGTGGTGGTGTCGGTGCAGGGTCTCGTCAGTTCCTATTATTATTATTATTATTATGGGTTGACTAATGCCGACATCCTTCGGAATCTTACTCCCAGAGATATAGTGAGAGGTACGATATGGCAGGGTAAAAAGGATTTTAAAAAGAGGTCGAAATACGAAATTGATCTTTTTTCAAAAGTTTGTCATGTAATAGGTCGAACCGATTGGGACAAGGCTAATACTTGGGCTATAAATCCTGAGGCGAAATACCTTTTTTGTAATGAAACTTTGCGTGATGAGTTCTATAAACATAAGTGGAATTATGCAGAATGTGAGAAGCATAGCCTTTTTGTCAGTCAGGCCGGATATCCCATCAAGGGATTGCATCAGTTGCTTAAAGCCTTGCCTATGGTGATTGATCAATATCCGGATACAAAATTATATGTGGGAGGTGATAATATAACAGCCAAATCCTGGTATAAACTAACCGGCTACGGGCATTATATTAAGATCCTTATCAAAAGGCTCGGACTTGATAAGCATCTGGTATTTACAGGCAATCTTAATGAAAAGATGATGTGTGAGCGGTTTTTGAAATCAAATGTATTTGTTTCACCGTCATCGATTGAAAACAGTCCTAACTCCTTGGGAGAGGCGCAAATGCTCGGAGTGCCATGCATAGCTTCATATGTGGGAGGTGTGGCGAATATGATACCGGATTCAGATTGTGGCAAAATGTATCGTTTTGAAGAAATAAATATGCTTGCCAAGGCTATTTGCGATATGTTTGCCGAATCGGCATCTTTTGACAATACAAAAATGCGGAATGAAGCCCGAAAACGTCATGACGCAGACGTTAATGCCCGCCGTCTCCTTGATATTTATGGCAGGATTGCCTCTTTTAAAACGAAATGATTTTATCACAGAATGACAATTCTGTTTCAGCTCTTCTATAAATCATGCTGATTGTTACCATTGCCAATTTCTTTGCTATCTTTCTGACTTTCGCGGGAAAGCTCGTGCGCAAGGAAAAAATCTTTTTTTTCATTGCGATTATATTCCTCATCATATTCTATAGCATCCGCACCGATTATGGTAACGACATACCGGTATATATGGAAATGTTTAGGGAAATTTCGAGATATTCGTTGTCTAATCTACCTTCTCTGGAAATAGAGTGGGAACCTGGTTGGGTTGTTCTTAATTTATTATTCGCACCATTTGGATGGCAGACTTTTTTATTCTTCCTCACCTCTATACAATTCCTGACGATTTATTGGCTGATTTCAAAATATGTTAATTCGAGGTATATTTGGATAATCTTTGCCTTTTACGTTCTTAATGCAAATCTGCTGCTTACTGATCTTTCTATGCTAAGGCAGGCTTTGGCGATGCATATTGTCGCTTGGTCAATTCCTTGGATATTGAAAAATAAATTCTTCAAAGCGGGGCTATTGATCCTTTTGGCTACAACAATGCATACCTCCGCTTATGCGGCGTTCATTTTGTTATTATTCCCATTAATAAAGAATTTGAGCCCTAAAATTCTTGCCACAGGCTTTCTGATTATATTTTTTTGTGTATATGTTTCTTCAAATTTTGTTAGCAATGTCTTCCAGTTTGCATTTCAATCGGAAACTTTTGAACGCTATGAGGCATACTCAAAGAATGTGTCAATTAATGGTGGCATTGGACTTGGAGTATTGTTATATATTATTACCGCATTTTCGCTTTTATTTATTTATACGGTTAAGGGAAAGTCTCTCTTTTTCAATTATGTATTCTCTTTGTTCGTTTTGACTATACCTTTCTCATATGTTATTCCTTCTGTTGCAAGAATTGGACTGTATTTTAATTTAATTGGTATAGTTTCTTTACAAAATCTATTATTTCAAAGAAAAAATATATTGGGTTTG
>CAYZFL010000075.1:0-11905 GCA_964477785.1 uncultured Bacteroides sp. | reverse complement strand
CAACAACTTCTACGGCAAGTTTGAGTTCAAACCCCTGGAGCCCGGCTATGGCATCACCGTGGGCAACGCTCTCCGCCGCGTGCTTCTCAGCTCGCTGGAGGGTTACGCCATCTCGTCGGTTAAATTCGACGGAGTAAAGCACGAATTCGATACCATTCCCGGTGTAAAAGAGGATGTGACAAACATCATCCTTAACCTCAAGAAGGTAGACCTCAAGCAAATCGTGGAAGACCACGAGTTTGAGCGCGCCAGCATCGACGTGTCCGGCAAGAAGGAACTTACCGCCGGCGACCTCTCCAAGGTCCTTACCGGCTTTGAAGTCATGAACCCCGATCTGGTGATTTGCCATCTCGACCCCGATGCAAGCTTCACACTTGTGTTCACAGTCAACAAGGGACGCAGCTGGGTGCCCGCGGAAGAAAACCGCAATGCCAATGACGAAATCGACGTCATTGCCATCGACTCCATCTATACTCCTATCAAAAATGTGAAGTACACTGTGGAGAATTTCCGTGTCGATCAGAAAACCGACTATGACAAGCTCACATTGGAAATCACCACAAACGGTTCAATCCATCCCAAAGAGGCCCTGAAGGAAGCAGCAAAGATTCTGATCTATCACTTCATGCTTTTCAGCGATGAGAAAATCACGCTCGAGACAACCGAAGTCGACCAGAACGAGGAATTCGACGAGGAAGTTCTCAAAATGCGCCAGCTTCTCAAATCGAAGCTCAGCGAAATGGACCTTTCTGTCCGCGCCCTCAACTGCCTCAAGTCAGCCGAAGTGGAGACTCTCGGAGAGTTGGTACAGTTCAACAAGACCGACCTGCTCAAATTCCGCAATTTCGGCAAAAAGTCCCTCACCGAGCTTGAAGAGCTTCTCACATCGCTCGACCTCTCGTTCGGTATGGATATTTCAAAATATAAATTAGACAAAGAGTAAAATTCGATGAGACACAATAAAAAATTCAACCATCTGAGCCGCAAGAAAGGTCATCGCGACGCCCTCCTTGCCAATATGACATGTTCTCTCATCTTCCACAAGAGAATCTTCACAACTCTTGCCAAGGCCAAAGCTCTCCGCATCTATGCCGAGCCGCTCATCAACCGCGCCAAGGAAGACACCATGCCCAACCGTCGCCTTGTTTTCTCAAACCTCCAGAACAAGGAGGCCATCAAGGTGCTCTTCGGTGAAATAGCCGAGAAGATCGCTAACCGTCCCGGTGGTTACACCCGTATCCTCAAAACCGGTAACCGTCTGGGCGACAACGCCAAGACCTGCTTTATCGAACTTGTTGACTTCAACGAGGCTATGCTCAACGACAACAAGGGCGAAAAGAAGACCAAGACACGCCGCAGCCGCAAGAAAGCAGCTCCCAAAGCAGAAGCCGCTCCCGCAGCCGAGGCTCCAAAGGCAGAAGAAGCTCCCAAAGCTGAATAACCCTTAAGGTTTCAATCAATGATAACTCCGGGGGAGGTCGGGTAATCGGCCTCCCCCCGATGTTTTTAATGGCGGCTGGTTTAAGCCGAAATTTACCTTGAAAATTCTGAGCCGCAAGTGGCAAAAATCGCGATAATTTTTGTAATTTTGGCTTCTGAAACAAGAGTTTGCCCGAGCTCGAACCGCAAGATATCAGAAAGCTCAGGCAAAATTGGCGTTTCATGTCTGAAGAAGTCATGGCAATAAATTGATAATGACTTCGTTAGTTAAGCCACAACGCTATGGAACAGCGCATGAGATGGAGTCGTCTGATTGACGACAAACGCTACGGTCTTGAAGACTTTTCCGATGAGAAAAAGTCAGGACGCCGCACGGACTTCCGTCGCGACTACGACCGTCTTGTCTTCTCTTCGCCGTTCCGGAGGCTTCAGAACAAGACTCAGGTCTTCCCTCTGCCTGGCAGCATTTTTGTCCACAACCGGCTCACCCATTCGCTTGAGGTTTCGAGCGTGGGCAAGTCCCTGGCCGACGAAATAGCCTGGCGCATAAGAAATCTCGGCATCGAGACCGAGGCTTCGGAGCTGTCGGCCCTCGAGCATATAGGCGACATTGTTTCCGCCGGATGCCTGGCCCACGACCTCGGCAACCCTCCTTTCGGCCATAGCGGGGAGAAAGCCATTTCGACCTACTTCTCCGAAGGTCCCGGCCAAAAATTGAAAAATGAGCTGTCGGAGGGCCAGTGGAGCGATTTTACACGTTTTGAGGGTAATGCCAACAGTTTCAGGCTCCTAACCCATCAGTTCCGCGGACGCCGTGCCGGCGGTTTCGCCATGACATACTCGATGATAGCTTCCATCGTGAAGTATCCCTACGAGTCGCTGCTCGCCGGAGAGAGAGGAAAATTCGGCTTCTTCCAGAGCGAGCGGGCAACAATGGAAAAGGTTGCGTCGCATCTCGGCATGATAAGAAAGAGCGGCGACGGCGAGCCCATGAAATTCGCCCGTCATCCGCTTGTCTACATCGTTGAGGCTGCCGACGACATCTGCTACGAAGTGATGGACATGGAGGACGCCCACAAACTCAAGGTGCTTACTTACGAAGAGGTATATGAACTTTTCATGGGTTTCGTAAAACCGGAGAGGCGCGAACATACCCTCATGATACTGTCGAAAATCGACGACCCCAACGAGCGGATAGCCTATCTTCGTTCATGCGTGGTGGGCAGTCTTGTGGACGCCTGCGCCGAAGCTTTTGTTGAAAACTATGACAAAATCATGACCGGAGGACTCAAAGGGTCGCTCCTGGGCCACATCAGGCCGATGGAGCGCGGGGCTATGAGCCGTTGCAACGACCTTTCATGGGCAAAAATTTATTGCGCCCGCGATGTGGTCGATGTCGAGCTCGCCGGTAACCGTATCATCACTTTCCTGATGGACAAGTTTGTAAATGCGGTTACAAATCCTTCGCTCAATTACTCTAGGCTTCTGCTCTCGCAGGTGCCGCAGCAGTATAACGTTGAGGCAACAGACATATACGGCCGGCTTCAGGCCGTGCTCGACCATGTCTCGGGCATGACCGACGTCTATGCCCTCGACCTCTACCGCAAGCTCAACGGCATGTCGCTGCCGGCAGTATAAAGACGAGGAAAAGCTCTGAATCTCAGGCAAATCAAAGAATAATAAACCAACCGAAATATAAAAACAATAAAATAGAAACCTTAAATTGATGAAGACAATGATTGCGAGGACATTACTCAAGGCTGTAACAGCCGTAGCGCTGATATGCGGCGCCGGACTTCAGGCGCTCGCCGAGGGTTACAAAGTAGAAGAAATGCCCAACGTGCAGGTCGAAAACAAAGACCGCTATCTCACTAATCCCGACGGCATCGTAAGCCCCGAGGCTCAGACAAGAATCGACTACACTTTGGCCGAAATCCGCAAGGCTACATCCGCCGAAGTGAGCGTGGTGATAGTCAACAAAATCGACGGCTCCGACGCCAACGGGTATGCCAACCGCCTTTTCAACTACTGGGGCCTCGGCAAAGGCGACAAGAAAAACGGCCTTCTGATGCTCGTTGTAAAGGACAGCCGCAAAGTCGCATTACGCACAGGTAGCGGCCTCGAGGGTGTGCTTCCCGACGTAATCTGCGGACGCATAATCCGTGAAAAGATGGTCCCCCAGTTCCAGGCCGGAAACTTTGAGGGCGGCATCGAAGCAGGTCTCGCCACTATCTACAGCGTGCTCACCGACCCCGTGGCAAAGCAGGAAATCATGTCTGACAAGCCCGACAACGCAGGTGCCCGCAAAGGCATGTCGCCCTTCATGATCTACATCTGGTGCGCCATAGGTCTTGCCTGCCTCATGCTGCTCTGCCTCGTATTCAAGCTCGCATCTCTCTCGGGCAAACAGCCTTACGAGAAATATGCGGCCCTCGAGACCTGGAAGAGTCCCACGCTCGCACTCTCGATGCTCGGCCTCGGCATCCCCGTGATCACGCCTCTCATCATCATGCTTCTGCTCCACATCTGGCGAAACGGCAAACGCTATTGCGGCAACTGCAACTGCGAGATGAAAAAGGTCGACGAGGAGCATGACAACGATTATCTCACTCCCGCCCAGGACCTCGAGGAGCAGCTCAAGTCTATCGACTATGACGTATGGGTTTGCCCCGACTGCGGCGAAACCGAGGTTTTCCCCTTCGTAAACAAGAACGTCGCCCTCTTCGAATGCGAAAAATGCCATTCGCGCACAATGCGTCTTATCTCCGACAATGTTGCCGTGCAGCCCACCACTACACATGAAGGCGAAGGCGCCAAGACCTTTGACTGCCTCTATTGCCATCACCGCGTTGTCAAGAAATATCCCATCGCCAAGCTGGCATCGGCCACCGTGATTCCCTTTATAATACCCGGCGGCGGCAGCGGTCATGGCGGCGGCTTCGGCGGCGGTTCGATAGGCGGCGGCTTTGGCGGCGGCAGCACTTCGGGCGGCGGCGCAAGCGGCAGTTGGTAAGCAATATTTATAAAACGGAAACAGATGATTCACATCATATTACCTGAAGAAGATCCTCGGCGCCGCGTGCCCTTCTATCTTGCGATGGAAGAGTGGGCGGCTACCGCTCTTCCGTCCGGCGACTATGTGTTTACCTGGATAGTGGGCCCCACAGTGGTTTTCGGCCGTAATCAGGTGATGGAAAAGGAAGTTGACCTGGAATATTGTCGGGAAAAAGGCATCGACACCGTGCGCCGCAAGAGCGGCGGAGGCTGTATTTATGCCGACCGCGACAATATCATGTTCAGCTATATCACTCCCCGCCAGAATGTCGAGGGCACATATGTGGAGTATACCTCGCTGATAGTCGACATGCTCGGCGCTCAGGGCGTCAAAGCCGAAGCGACGGGCCGCAACGACATCTGCATCTCGGGCCGAAAGGTGAGCGGCAGCGCTTTCTATCATCTGCCCGGCCGCAGCATTGTCCACGGCACTATGCTATATAGCACCAATGTCGAGAACATGTGCCGGGCGATAACCCCCTCGAAGTCTAAGCTCGAGTCGAAAAAGGTGAAGTCGGTGGAATCGCACATCACTATGCTCAACGAGTGGCTTGACGTCGACATAGAAACCTTTCGCCGTCGTGCCGAGGAATTCCTCACCACAGAGCAACTGGTGCTTACGCCTGAACAGGTAGCCCAAATCGAGGCCATCGAGCAGGGATATTACACCCGCGAATGGCTCGAGAAGGGCGCTTTTGCCAGGAATATGCCCCTGGAGGCTTGTCGCACCCTCAAAGCCTCGCGTCGTCTCGAAGGTGCCGGTGAATTCGGAGTGATTGTGACGCTCGACGGTCAGAACCTTATTCAGAATGTGACTCTGACGGGCGACTTCTTCGGCGACTCCGACCCCTCGGGAGTGCTCACCCGGGCGCTCAAAGGCCATACACACAGCGAGCCGGAAATCACCTCGGCGCTATCAAGCATCGAAACCCCGGTGAGAGGCACCGAAATCAAAGATCTCGCGGCCCTCATAGCCTCGGCGGGGTGAAATTTTGCAGAATCATCCCTCCCATCAGGCATTCCAAATGCAATTTATCCGAACTTATCACAAAAAATAACCAAATAATTATAAACCAATTAAATTAAAAACCATGAACGAACCAGAAATCAAAACCACTTGTCTTCATGACCGTCATGTGAAGATGGGCGCCCTCATGAGCCCCTTCGCCGGCTTTGACATGCCTATCGAATACAAAGGCATCGTCGAGGAACACAATGCCGTAAGGCAGAACTGCGGCGTTTTCGACGTTTCTCACATGGGTGAGGTGGAAGTTACCGGTCCCGAAGCCTGCAAATTCGTAAATTACATATTCTCAAACGATATTAAGGATGCCGAGCCCGGTACCGTTCACTACGGCATGTTCCTCAACGAGAGGGGCGGCGTGGTCGACGACCTGCTCGTTTACAAACGCGCTCAGGAGGATTACTTCCTGGTAATCAATGCTGCAAACATTGACAAGGACGTGGCTTGGATTGAAAAACAGGCCGCCAAGTTCGACGTTAAGGTCGACAACCAGTCGGAAGTTTACGCCGAGCTCGCAATTCAGGGCCCGAATGCGGAAAAGGTGATGCGTGAAGTACTCGGTATCGACAATGCCGACCTCAGCTTCTACACCTTCAAGCACATCGGTGAGGAGAACGGTTATCCCATCGTAGTGAGCCGTACAGGCTACACCGGCGAGGACGGTTTCGAGCTTTATGCTTCGGCCGACTATATCATCAAGGCATGGGACAAACTCATGGAAGCCGGCGTACAGGCCTGCGGTCTCGGTTGCCGCGACACCCTCCGTTTCGAGGCCGGTCTGCCTCTTTACGGCGATGAGCTCACCGACGATGTTACTCCCGTCGAGGCCGCTCTTTCGATGTTTGTCAAACTCGACAAGCCCGAATTTATCGGCAAGGAAGTATGCGCACAGCAGAAAGCCGAAGGCGTTAAGCGCAAGAGCGTTGGCCTCAAGCTCGAAGGCAATGCCATTGCCCGTCACGGCTACGAGGTGCTCAACGAAAACGATGAGAAAGTGGGCGAAGTTACCACCGGTTACCGTTCGATCACCCTCGGCGACAGCCTCGCCGTGGCTATCGTTGACATGCCTTACGCCAAGCTTGGGACTCCCCTTAAAGTTAAAATCCGCAAGAAAGAGTTCCCCTGCGTTGTTGTCAAGAAACGTTTCTATACACCCCAGTACAAGAAATAATCTACGGCATCCGCATCCCAAACCTACTCAATCAGTAAATTAATAATTATCAAAATCTTAAATACCTAAAACAATGAGCAAAATTTATTATCTTCCCTCACACGAATATGTAAATGTCGACGGCGAAGTCGGTTATATCGGTGTATCTGCATACGCAGCAAAACAGCTTGGCAACGTTGTTTACGTTGACATGCCCGAAGTTGGCGACGAGGTAGAGGCCGGCGAAGAATTCGGCGCTATCGAGAGCGTTAAGGCCGCTTCCGACCTTTTCTCACCCGTTTCCGGTGAAGTAGTTGAGGTTAACGAAGCCCTCGAGGACAATCCCCGTCTCATCAACGATGACCCCATGAAGAACTGGATCATCAAGGTGACCCTTTCCGACCCCTCACAGCTCGAAGGTCTCATGGACCAGGCTGCTTACGACAAGCACTGCGAGGAAGAAGCCCACTAATCTGAAACATACGCGAAATTCATTGCGGAGCGGCTCTCAGGCCGGTATGCCGCAATGAATTTTGCGGTTTTATTCCTCTTTGTTAACCAGGGAATTAACCTTAAATTATTATCCAAATCTGTCAAATTTGGCAGAAAAGACCAAATCAACAAAAATGAGCCACCGCTATTTTCCCCATACGGAAGGCGACATTAAGCAGATGCTTGAGAGCTGCGGCGCCAAGAGTCTCGACGACCTCTACAGCGACGTGCCCGAGAGCCTGCGCCTCAAAAAGGCTTACGACCTTCCTTCAGAGATGAGCGAAAAAGAAGTAAGAGACTTCTTTGCCGCCTGCGGACGTAAAAACAAGACGCTCACCTGCTTTGCAGGCGCCGGTTTTTACGACCACTACACCCCGGCTGTGATACCCGCGCTGCTCTCGCGCTCCGAGTTCCTCACCGCCTACACACCCTACCAGCCCGAAATCTCACAGGGTACCCTTCAGTATATTTTCGAATACCAGTCGATGATGGCAGAGCTTACCGGTATGGAAGTGAGCAACGCTTCGATGTATGACGGCACCACCGCCACCGCCGAGGCCGTGATTATGGCCGTAAGCGCCGGCAGAAAGAAAAACCGCGTGCTTCTGTCATCTGCCCTCAGCCCCGTCACCGCACAGGTAATCGCAACCTACGCCCTTCCACGCGGCATCGTCCTCGAGACCATTCCCGAGCACGACGGCGTGACCGACCTCGCAGAGCTCAAGAACATGCTCGGCGCAGGCGACGTAGCAGGCGTGGTGTTCCAGACCCCCAACTACTACGGCATTCTCGAAGACCTCGAGGGGGTGGCCGATATGTGCCACGAGAAGAAGACGCTGATGATTATCAACGCTCCCGCATCCGCACTCGGCGTGATACGCACTCCGGGCGAATGGGGCGCCGACATCGCCTGCGGCGACGCTCAGTCGCTGGGCATGCCCCTCAACTACGGCGGACCCTACCTCGGCTATCTCTGCACCACCAAGTCACTCATGCGCAAGATGCCCGGCCGCATCGTTGGTGCTACCAAGGACGCCAAGGGCCAGCGCGTGTTCGTGCTCACCCTCCAGGCCCGCGAGCAGCATATTCGCCGTGAGAAAGCGACTTCTAACATCTGCTCAAACCAGGGTATCATGACCCTTCACGCAGCCATGTATCTCTCTATCATGGGCCCCGACGGTCTCAGAGAGGTCAACGAGCTCGGCGCCGAGGGCATACGCTACCTAGCTGAGAAGATGGAGGCTACCGGCAAGATGAAACCCGCATATCCCTCGAAGCCGGTGCTCAACGAGATGCTCTTCACTCTCGCCGACGGTCTCGACGCCGATACACTCATCGCCCGGGCTGCCGAAAATGGCATCCTCGCCGGTGTGAAGGTCGACGAGCAGCAGATCCTTATAGCTGTTACAGAGATGCAGTCCAAGGAAGACATCGACAAGTACGTAGAATTTGTTAAATCGCTTTAAATCAGTATAGTCATGAACAGAGACCTGTATGGCAAACTCATATTCGAGCTCAGCCGCCCCGGCCGCAAGGGCTATTGCCTGCCTAAAAGCGACTACGGCGCTAAAGGCCTGGATTCTATTCCCGGCAATGTGATGCGCAAGGCCAAGACCGACCTTCCCGAGGTCGACGAGCCTACGGTGGTGAGACATTACACCAACTCGAGCACAAACAACTTCGGCGTGGACACCGGTTTTTATCCGCTGGGCTCATGCACCATGAAATATAATCCCAAAATCAATGATGAGCTGGCCGCTTCGCCCTCCATCGCTCCCCTTCATCCCTTCCAGCCCGTGAGCACCACCCAGGGCGCGCTCGAAATATACTGGAAGCTGCAGAAGGCCCTCAGCGAGATTGGCGGCATGGGCGAGTTCACACTCAATCCTTATGCCGGAGCCCATGGCGAGCTCACCGGTCTCAAGGTTATCTGGGCTTATCACCGCTCACGCAACGACGTGGCACGCGACACCGTGCTGGTGCCCAACTCGGCTCACGGCACAAACCCCGCCAGCGCCGCTGTTGCCGGCTACAAGATCGTCGAGGTCAACTCTCTGGCCGACGGCACTATCGATGTCGAGGACCTCAAGACCAAGCTCAACGAGAACGTCGCCGCCATGATGATGACAAACCCCAACACCGTGGGTATGTTTGAGAAGCACATTCCCGAAATCGCAGCCCTCGTACACGAGGCCGGCGGTCTGATGTACTACGACGGAGCAAACCTCAACCCCATGCTCGGCGTGGCTCGTCCCGGCGATATGGGCTTCGACGTGATGCACATCAACCTTCACAAGACCTTCTCCACTCCTCACGGAGGCGGCGGTCCCGGCGCAGGACCCGTGGGTGTGCGCAAAGGCCTGGAGCAGTTCCTTCCTAACCCCGTGGTTTATGTCAGGGAAGACGGCACCTACGACGTTAAGTGCACCGACACTGCCTTCGGCCGCATCTCCGGCTGGCTGGGCAACTATACCGTCATCGTGCGCGCCCTCAGCTACATTCTCTCGCTGGGCAGCGAAAATCTCATGATGGCAGGCAAGCTCGCAACTCTCAACGCAAACTATGTGATGCACGCCCTCAAAGACCTCTATCTGCTTCCCATTCCGGGTCCCTGCAAGCATGAGTTTGTCTTCGATGGCCTCATCGACAAGTCGACCGGCTGCACCACTCTCAATGTGGCCAAGCGTCTTCTCGACTTCGGCTTCCACGCTCCCACAATCTACTTCCCGCTACTCTTCCACGAGTCGCTCATGATCGAGCCCACCGAGACAGAAAGCCGCGAGACCCTCGACCAGTTCATCGCCGTGATGCGTCAGATTGCCAAGGAAGCCAAGGAAGAGCCCGCAAAAGTGCTCGACGCTCCCCACAACACCCCCGTAAGCCATCCCGACGACACCGAGGCTGCCCTGCATCCCGTCGTTATATGGAAGGAAATCTGCGAGTGCTGATTCGATAATAGCAAAAACGTTCCCTACAATGAGTACTGAACATTTTGAATATATCATAATCGGAGCCGGTCCCGGCGGCTATGACATAGCCGCCGAGCTGGCCGCCGAGGGCAAAAAGGTGGCCGTTGTGGAGCGCGATCTCCCCGGCGGCACATGTCTCAACCGCGGCTGTATCCCCACCAAATGTCTCTGCGCTTCCGCCGAGCGTCTGCTGGAGCTCAAGGATATGGCCGAATTCGGCATAGAGTTGCCCGAAGGCGTCAGGGCCGACTATGGCAAAGCCGTGGAGCGCGAAATAAGAGTCGTTTCTCAGCTTCGCGATAGCGTGGCCGCAATGCTCGGCAAATGCGCCGTGTATGAAGGCACTGCCACGCTCGAGGCCGGTCGTAAGGTTAAGGTGACAAAGGCCGACGACGAGGAAGCTCTCATCTCAGCCGACCGCATTATTATCGCCACCGGCAGCAAGCCCGCCGTTATTCCCATCGAGGGAGCTGAGCTTACCATCAGTTCCGACGACTTCCTGAAGCTTACCCAGCTTCCCAAACGCCTCGTGGTGATGGGTGGGGGTGTGATTGGCATGGAATTCGCCTCAATCGCAAACGCTTTCGGCTCGGAAGTCACCGTCGTGGAATACTGCAAGGAGATACTTCCTCCCTTCGACAAGGATATCGCAAAGCGTCTCAGGTCGATGATTTCACGCCGCGGCGTGAAGTTCGTGACCGGCGCAGGAGTGAAATCCGTCGCCGGACAGCCCGGCGCGCTCACCGTGAGCTACGAGGGCAAGAAAGGCCTCGAAACCATCGAATGTGACGCCGTGCTGATGTCAACCGGCCGCCGTCCAGTCGTGCCCGAAGGTTGCGACAAGGCAGGCGTGAAGCTTACCCAGCGCGGTTTCATCGAGGTAAATCCCGAGACAATGGAAACCTCAGCCGAAGGCATCTATGCCGTGGGCGACGTCAATGGTTTGTGCATGCTGGCGCATGCCGCCACCGCTCAGGCTCGTCGCGCCGTTGGCAAGGACGTAGACCTTAGCATCATCCCCGCCGCAGTGTTCACCACACCCGAAGCCGCAATGGTGGGCCTCACCGAGGACGCCTGCAAGGAGCGCGGACTCGCTTACAAGGTAGGCAAAGCCTCCTATGCCTCAAACGGCAAGGCACTCGCCTCAGGTCACGGTGACGGCACAGTAAAGGTCATCTACGCTGCCGAAACCGGTCAGGTGCTCGGTTGCTTCATCCTCGGCGCTCATGCCAGCGACCTCATTCAGGAAATCGCCACTGCCATGTATGCTAAACTCACTGTAAATGAAATCAACATCTCCATAGTCCACGGCCATCCCACCCTTGGTGAGATAGTAGCCGCCGCCTGCAGATAAACCCGCAAGACATAAACATTAAGGGCCGCTCCGATACATCCGGGGCGGCCTTTGTTGTTCTCAATTATACATTCTAATCCTTTAATTTTTTGTTAGAATGTCTATTTCTCAATCAGAAAACGTTAATTGTGAAAAAATTGTTATATAATTGCATAATAATATTTTACGAATAAATAGAATATGGCACGCTCGATTAAAGAAACTCCAGATCTTACAGGTAAAGATGCCGTTCGAGTTGAGGCTCAATATCGTAATATTGAGTGTAGAATTCATCATTCTTGGCGGCTTTGGCCGCCGACAGGGATTCGTTGGCCATGATTAAACGGAGATTATGGATTTGCCGAAAAATGCCGACAGCATGGCAAGTGTGGAGACAGTGAAATTATGCTGTCCGCTCAGCCATCGGGTTATCTCGCTCGGAC
>CAYZFL010000074.1:9896-11985 GCA_964477785.1 uncultured Bacteroides sp. | reverse complement strand
GTTACTCTAACAAAGTTCTCGACCTCATCGCAAGAATGGCCAAGATCAACGGTTAATAAGACTTCTGTCTTATAGCAAAATACATTAAAAGCCCGCTTCAGGCGGGCTTTTTTTATGCGGGTCCCGTGCTTGGGGTCAGGCCGCGCCTGACCCGCCGGTTTCACATTTTCTTGGGCTGGATATTAAGCCTGTATTGTACCGTAAACATTATATACCGCGGCAGCGTGTTTGTATATGTCACTGTGCGTCCCGAGGCGTTTACGGCATCGTTCACGTTCGATAGCTTGTGCAACAGGTCGAAACCGTCGGCTATGAAGGTCAGCTTCTTATAGGCCGAGGGAGTGTAAGTGATTCGCGCGTTCCACACAGGGTCTGTCGTGTCGAGGCTTTTAACGCCATATCCGCGCCTCGTATAGCAGATGAAGTCTGTGCTTATACCGAAGCCCGCAGGCAGCTTGAACACGCCCGAAATGCCGTAATTTATATGGTTGGCGTTGATGTTGTCGAAGTCTTCACGTGCCGAAGTGGTGTGGCGGTTGGTATAATCGCATCTCAGCGAAAGCGTCTGGCTGCCGATCTGATACTGGAATCTGAGTTTCTGCGTCAGCACCCGGTGGTTGATCGAATATGTCTCGGGCGTCTCCTGATTGGTGCCTATAACATCATTGGCACGCTCTATGCTGGCATCGGTAGTCGCACTGAGCACAAATTGCTTCTTTTTGCCGAACTGCCAGCGCAGCTCATTGGTTATTGCCCCTCTACGGTCGCCGCTTACGTTATACATCTTGTTTACCCTCACGCCCGTCGTTGTGTTGTAGGTGTAGCCCCGTACCAAAGCGTTGGTGGTATGGATAAATCCCAGGTAGAATATGTTGTTGAAGCTGTGCGATGCCGGTGAGTAACTCCATCGCACAAGGTGGTTGAAGCGTTTCTGAGGCTTTAGGTCAGGGTTGCCTACGTATATGTTCAGAGGATCCGAATCAGTCACGATGTCGAGCATGTCGGTCATTTCCGGCAGTCTTGGCTCTATGCGGTAGCTGTAGCGTATTGTGTGGCGGTAACTGCGGGTTCGTTCCGACTTGTCAAATCCCGCCTCTATCATCGAGCTCCATATCGACGTTACCTCATACATCGTGTTCTGCGTGCTCTTGTTATAATCCTTGTTGTCGCGCCAGTAAATCAGCTTGCGGTGCTTGAACGACAGATCGGGAGCGAACATGAGCCTCAGATAACGTTTGTCTTTTTCCAGATTGTAGACCAGTTGAGGCGACAGCCTGTGTTCGTTTGTGAACAGATGTGACTTGTAGCTGTTACGGGCGTCGAGCGAGGCGAGATACCCTTCGGGTACGACTCCATAGACCCCCATGTCCTCAAGTCGCTCAAGTGCATACATATACGAGTCTTTCACCTGATCGCTGAAATTGTAGGTATAGTTTAGTCCCACTCTCGCGTTGCCTATGACTGTGCTGTAGCCCAGTTCTCCGTTCACAGAGAGATCATGATTCGGCGTATTGTCGACATACTGACGGCGCCGGTCTGTCGCTTCCGGATTGCTCCCGAAGTTTATCACATAGTCGCGCCATAGCTCGTCTTTCGTCTTGTTATACGATATATGGAATAACGCAAGCAGATTGTCTGCCCCACCCGGTCTATAGGTCATATAGGGCGATAAGGATATCCTGTAGTTGCGCTGCCATCCGTCGCTTCGCGTCTTCGACCGGTTGAGTATGCTTTCGAGTTGTTCGGTGCTTCCGTCTGAATATATGGCGTCGAGCATCTCCATGGTCATTTCCTTCTGTTCGGTGTCGAATGTTCCGGACAACCCCGAATTCGCATTTTTTGTATAATTGTAATTTCCGTAGAGCGATGTTCCGAAACCTAAATTTTTGCTCGGATTGATATTCAGGCTGTGGGATGTGTGGGCCTGAGTCTCGCGCATCCTGCCATTGCTGAACGATTTATCGTAAGTATTTCCGCTGGGGATAAAGTTGGTGCGCGACACTTCGCTATAATTGTCAGCTATGGAATGACGGAACGCCGCCATGCCGTTGGCTCTTAACTTTTCATCAGGATCTTCGTAATTATAGTT
>CAYZFL010000074.1:0-9886 GCA_964477785.1 uncultured Bacteroides sp. | reverse complement strand
GGCCGGCGGTATATATCTTTTTCCGCCCCGAAGGCATCTCTTCAGGTGTCCAGGTGTCGTTTCGCCCAGGCGTGCGGTTGTCGTTGAGGTTGTTGGCCCCTCCTATCAGCGTCAGGCTTGTGGTAGTGTTAAACCATGATGCAAATAACCGGCCCATATACCTGTCTTCTGTGCCGTAGCCTCCCTGCGCGTTGAGAAGCCACCCCATGCTGTATTCTTTTTTGAGCTGCACGTCCATCGTAAGCACTTTCGGCGCGAATTCGTCGTGCCTCTGTTTTGCCTCTGTAGTCTGGCTCTGGTACACCTGGATATCTTTCACAGTATAGGCGCCTATGTTTTCGAGCATCACGTTTTTATCGCCGTTCATAAACTCCTTCCCGTTGAGAAGCAGCGATTCCACGAACTCGCCGTTTACCTTGATCTGTCCGTCGCTGCTAAGCTCCGCTCCGGGCAACTGAGAGATAAGGGCATCGAGCATCGACCCCTCCGCGAGGTTGAATGCGCTCGCATTGTATACTATTGTATCTCCCTTGTTGTAAAATTTGATTTTGGTGGAGGTCACAGTTATCTCCTTGAGCGTTTTGGGTGCCTTTTCCATGTATATGGTGGGTATTGTGCGCGACCTCTCCCGTTTGCCTAAATTCTCGATGCGATAGTTCATCGACACAGTCTTAAACCCTTCGCATTCAACGTCAAACACCAGTGTGGTATCGGCCCGCGGTATCTCCAGATAAAAATTCGACAGGGTGTCGATTACTCCCATATTGTATCTCAGACCCCGGTTTGCGTACACAGTGTCGCGCACCGTACCCGTCGAGTCGTATATCAGAAGGTAAGCCTTGTTGAGATCGATCTTGTTTATGGCCGATTTTACTCGCCCGGTCACATAAATGTTATCGGCAAATGCCGTCAATACACTGCAAATCAGCAAAAGCCATATCCAGATTTTTCTCATAGGGTTTATTAGGTTTAGGGTTGAAAAATTTCTATATGTGATGCAAAGTTATTACCGCTTCTGTAAATTAGACACTAAGCAACGACACTTTGTTACAAGATTAAAGGTTTTTAACTAAAAATATACACACTCGTTTCTCATAATTAAAAAACGCGGCAGGGAATTCCGGATATTTCCTGTCGCGTTTTTGCTCTTTTGGCCTTTGATTATTATTCTTTTTCTTTCTGTACTATGTGAATGAGGGCGGCCTCTGGAGCTTTTCTGAGTGTGTATATTATTTGGGGTTCTATCGATGCCGTTCTGCTGATTCTTTGCGTGAAGCACTTTCAGCCTCAGTATTCCAGAGATTATTATCTCCGCAAATATCGCCTCCCGGCATCAGCCTTTTTAAATACAAACCTCTTTCCCCCTTCCTAAGTTTACCCACCAACCATATTTAACATTCAGACACACTCTCAAATTGCCGGCAACGCAAGTATCTCATTTAGTATCTCCACAGCCGTCTCTACATTGGGCACCTGTGATATAGCCATGCTCCGGCGCCCGTTCTTCTCCCTCAGCTGTGTCCTGCGGCTGTTATGCTGCAGATAGTTGAGCACCCTGCCAAACATCGGCGACTGATAATATGCCTTGTTTTCGTCGCCTACGAAGTACAGATACATCGTGCCCTGTTTGAGATTTACCTTCTCGATGCCTAACGACCGCGCCAGACGCCTCAGTCGTGGTATCCTCATAAGTTCCGCCGTCTCCTTCGGTATCTTGCCGAAACGGTCCTCCAGTCGAGTCTTGAAGGCATTGAGGTCAAGTTCGCGCTCTATGCTGTCAAGCTCCCGATATAGGCTTATGCGCTCGCTTTCCTGAGGCACATAGCTGGCCGGAAGCAACAGCTCCATGTCGGTCTCGACGACGCAGTCGGTCACAAACGAATTTTCGTCGCTTTCCTTCCCTTCCTCCATCTCCAGTCCGGCGAATTCTTCGGTACGGATTTCCGTCACTGCCTCTTTCAGTATCTTCTGATATGTCTCGAAGCCCAGGTCGGCTATGAAGCCGCTCTGTTCGGCTCCCAATAGGTTGCCGGCGCCTCTTATGTCGAGATCCTGCATGGCTATGCGCATGCCCGATCCGAGGTCTGAGAAGCTTTCTATGGCCGACAATCGCCTTCTCGCCACATCGCTGAGTGTTGCCTCCGGAGGTATCAGCAGGTAGCAGAAGGCCTTGCGGTTGCTGCGCCCCACTCTGCCTCGAAGCTGATGCAGCTCGCTCAGACCGAAGTTCTGCGCGTTGTTTACCATTATGGTGTTGACTCTCGGCATGTCTATGCCGTTTTCGAGAATGGTGGTAGACAGAAGCACATCATAGTCGTGTGCCGAGAAGTCCTCGATTGCTTTTTCGAGCTTTTCTGGCGCCATTTGGCCGTGCGCGGTCACTACTCTCGCATCCGGCACTACGCGCTTTATCATTGCCTCCAGACGCTCCAGCCCCTCTATGCGGTTGTTGATCATAAATACCTGGCCGCCACGCGACATCTCGAAGTTTATGGCTTCCGCAAGCAGTTCGTCGGTGAGGGCCGTCACATTGGTTACGATGGGATAGCGGTTTGGCGGCGGGGTGGTGATCGACGACAGGTCGCGCGCACCCATGAGCGAGAACTGCAGCGTCCTCGGTATAGGCGTGGCGCTCATCGTGAGCGTGTCCACATTGGTTTTCATCTGCTTGAGCTTTTCCTTTACCGACACGCCGAATTTCTGCTCCTCGTCTATCACAAGCAGGCCCAGGTCTTTGAATTTCACCGATTTTCCTATCAGTTTGTGAGTGCCTATGATTATGTCGATTTTGCCTTCCTCGAGCCGTTGCAGTATGTCTTTGGTCTCTTTGGCCGTACGGGCGCGGCTAAGATAATCCACCGTCACCGGGAAGTCTTTCAGTCGTTCGCAGAAGGTGTGGTAATGCTGATGGGCAAGCACCGTCGTAGGCACTAATAGAGCCGTCTGCTTGCCGTCTGTGGCCGCCTTGAATGCCGCGCGCACCGCTATTTCTGTCTTGCCGAAGCCCACGTCGCCGCAAAGCAGCCTGTCCATCGGCCTCGCGCTTTCCATGTCGGCTTTCACTGCCTGCGTGGCCGTGAGCTGGTCAGGCGTGTCTTCGTATATAAACGAAGCCTCGAGCTCATGCTGCAGATAGGTGTCGGGAGAGTAGGCGAATCCCTTCTCTTCTTTTCTTGCCGCATATAGTTTGATAAGGTCGCGGGCTATGTCTTTTAGCTTGCTCTTTGTGCGCTCTTTCACGCGGCTCCAGGCTCCCGATCCTATGCGGTTTATCTTAGGCGGCACGCCTTCTTTGCCACGGTATTTCGACAGTTTGTGCAACGCATGTATCGAGACGAAGATGATGTCGTTGTTCTGATACACAAGTTTTATCATCTCCTGTGTGTGGCCGTTGACATTGGTGCGCAGCAGGCCGGCGAATTTGCCCACACCGTGATCGGTGTGCACTATGTAGTCGCCAACCTCTATCTGGCTCAGCTCCTTGAGCGACAATGCGAGTTTGCCCGACCGGGCCTTGTCGCTCCTCAGCGCGTATTTGTGGAATCGGTCGAATATCTGATGGTCGGTGAATACGCAGTTTTTTGTCGCGTGGTCAACGAATCCTTCGTGTACCGTGCCTTTCACGCCCGTGAAATCTATCTTGTCGCCACGGTCGGCGAAGATGGCTTTCAGTCGTTCGAACTGTTGTTCCTGGTCGCTGAGGATATATATTTTGTAGCCCTCGTCAATCAATTTTGTGAAGCTGTCGGCTATGAGGTCGAATTTTTTGTGGTATATGCCCTGTGGCGTCGATTTAAAGTCGATGGCGCACGTTTTGAGTCTGTTGTCTATCTCCACGCCTTTCAGCAGGTGGAAACGGCGGAACTGTTTCAGCTTCTCCGCGAATCTTTCCGAATCCACTACCGAATCCACGGCCTTTGAATCGCCCTCTCCCGCCTGTTCGGCGATGGCCGAGAAGTCGGTGTTCGCTATGGCACGCACTTTCTCTACGGTGAGGTTTTCGTTGCTCAGCGCAAGCGTCCAGTCTTCGCCTATGTAGTCGAGCAGAGATATGTTGGCGTCATCTTTGCGGTTGACGCTCATATCGCTTATGATGCGTATGTCGTCCACTTTCTCTTCCGAAAGCTGCGTCTCGATGTTGAATGCACGTATCGAATCTATCTCGTCTCCGAAGAAGTCTATGCGGTAGGGTAGGGCATAGGCGTAGGAATAAATATCTACGATAGAGCCGCGTACGGCAAACTGTCCCGGCTCATATACGTAATCCACCTCGCTGAATCCTTTTTCCCTTAGCCACTGCTGAAGTTCCTCCATGTCGATTTCCTCGCCCACCTTGAGTTTCATGGTGCTCTCGTCGATCTTCACCTTCGAGGCGACTCTTTCGGCAAGCGCGGCATGGTAGGTGACTACGACCCTTAGGCCGGTTTCTTCATCGCTCCCCTTTTTCTTTCGTCCGGCTCCTTTTTCTGTCGTTTTCTCTTCTTCGGTTTCCATCATGGCGTTGATGCGGCTGATGGTCTCGGTGCGGAGTATTTCATTGGGAGCGTCGATCTGGCCGTATTTGATGTCACGCCGGTAGGCCGATGGCAGGAAAGCCACTCTCGACTCGCCTAAAATGGCGCAGAGGTCATAGTAAATATATCCTGCCTCATCCTCGCTGTCTCCGGCCACAAGTATGCCGCCTTTCGTGCCGTGAAGCTTTTCAAGCGCGGCTATCAACATGGCTTGTGCCGATCCGGCAAGTCCGTAGCAATATATCTCCTTTTCGCCTTTTGTGGCCTCTATGGCCTTCTTGCGTGTCGGAGTAAGGAATTTTTGATTCAGCTCTTTCAGTGTCATAATATATCAAATTTCCGGGCGATTCCCGTCATGGAGGTAGGGGTCGGGTCGCACCTGACCCGCCTCCCCATTTAGTTTCCGGTCTTTGTGTTAGGAGCGAGGCCGCGCCTCGTCCGCTATCTATTTTTTCGGCATCAACATCTTCCGGTATCTCGCCGGATTGTCAATGATTTTTATCGCTGCCTCGACATCTTTGTCAGTCCTCAGCGACCTCTTGATGGCCTCTCTTTCGGTGTAATATCTTTCCGACAATTCCGAATCGAGATATTTCGTTATGGCCTTGCGGTTGAAGTCGAGGTCATGGTTGAGGTCATGTTTCAGCAGCTCTTTAAGCGCATTTATATGTACCTGGATGCTGTCGCCCGTATAGCCTTCGGCTTTTACGGCATCCTCGATATATTTAAGTCCGGTTTCGGTTGCACGGTCATATTTCAGTTTGGCCGAGTTCTCGCTTATGTATTTCTTGAAGTCGCCGAATATGGTATCGTTGATTTCAAACTTCTCTGCGGCAACTGGCCGGGGATTGGCGGCTCTGTATTTCGTGGCGTAGTCATATATCCAGTTGTCGGTCATAAGGGTATAGACAAGTCTTGTCACTTCCTCTTCTTTCACTATCGAGTCGGGCGTGATACCGTTGCCGTCCCTCACTTCGCGGCCAACGCGTGTATGGAACACTTTAGTCAGGCTGTCGGGTATGCGGTTTACTCGTCCGTTTTCGTCTCTGTCGCGGTAATTTATGGCCTGTATTAGTCGGCCCGAGGGTATGTAGTATTTGCCCACTGTCACTTTAAGCAGCGCGTCGTCGGGTAGGGGACGCGATATCTGCACAAGCCCTTTGCCATAAGAACGGTTGCCCACAAGCACGGCCCTGTCAAGATCCTGCAGCGAGCCAGCAAGTATCTCCGATGAAGAGGCCGTCATACCGTCGGTGAGTATCACAAGCGGCAACTCCGGCGCGATGGGCTGCCGTGTCGTGCGGTATACTTTTTTGGATTTGTCTTTGTACACCACCCTTACTATCTCCGTGCCTTTGGGCACGAAGCATGATGCCGATGCCACAGCCGCTTCAAGCAGTCCCCCCGTGTTGCCCCGCAGGTCGATTATAAGACCCTTGATGCCCGGTGCCTGGCTTAGTTCAGTCACGGCCTTGCGCATCTCTTCCGCTGTGTTGGCAGAGAATGTGGAAAGTTTTATATACCCTGCCGATGGCGTTATCATGCCGTAGTAAGTGATGGGGCGAGATTCGATTTCTGCTCTCACGATGTCGAATGTCAGTATCGAATCTTTCTCATAAGGGCGGTTCACTTTCACCTTCACCGTCGTGCCGGGTTTGCCCTGAAGTCGGTTCGACACTTCCGAGATGTTCATGTCCTTTGTTACCTCGGTGGTGTCGATCATGATTATCCTGTCGCCGTGACGGAGCCCTGCCTTCTTGCTGGGTGTGCCTTCCTGCGGAGCGGAAATTATTGTTAGGTCACCTCTGCGCTGTATGTAGCTGCCGATTCCGCCGAATTTGCCCGTCGATAGTTGCTTGAGGTCTCCCTGGTTTTCTTTCTTGATATATTCGGTATAAGGGTCCACGTTGTAAAGCAACCCGTAAATTGCATCTTCAAAGAGCTTGTCATAGTCGAGCGTGTCGACGTAGTTGTTGTCGAGCTCTTTGGTCAGCAACTGAAATGTAATCAGATTTTTTCTCAGCGTATTGCCCTTTTTCTGTTTTGAGGCTGCGTTGGCAGAAAAGCCTATGGTGCTCGCCGCGAGGGCGGCAATTGACAGTGCTGAAAGTATACGTGTTATCTTCTTCATTATTTTCGTTTTTTTCGATATTTTCTGCGTTAGAATTGGTTTTAGTTGCAATTCCTTGTTAACTATTGGATTACATATAGTTTCAGACCGAATTCAGAAGCTGAGGTTTTGATATTTCCCCTCGCTTCGGGGGTCCGGTCGGATTTTTTTAAGCATACAGGCTCTTTTTCTTAATTTTTAGGTCTCTGTCGGCTTTCCTATTTCAGCCGTAAAGTTAACAATTTAATGTTAATTTCTGATTTTACATCTTTCTATTTTATTTGTCCTTTTTGGCTATTTAACAATTTATATTTTTCTACCTTCCCAAAGTGGATTATCCTTTGCCAAATCTTCACTAACTTTGCACCCTGAAAGTTTCCGAAGTCTCGGTTGTCTTCGGCTTTAAATCAAATCTAATTATGAAACAGGATTATGGAGTGATTGTTGTGGGAGCCGGGCATGCCGGTTGCGAGGCCGCAATGGCTTCGTCAAGAATGGGCGTGGACACTCTTCTTATTACTCTGGATATGAACAAGATAGCTCAAATGAGCTGTAATCCCGCAATGGGTGGTATTGCTAAAGGTCAGATAGTCAGGGAGATAGATGCCCTCGGCGGTATGGCCGGCATAATTACCGACGCTTCTTCGATTCAGTTCCGTATGCTCAACCGCTCCAAGGGCCCCGCAATGTGGAGTCCACGCTCGCAATGCGATCGCATGGTTTTCTCGGCCAACTGGCGCCACTGTCTTGAGAATGCCCCTCATCTTATGATATGGCAGGACGAAGTCGTTGACCTTCTTTTCGACAATGATGGTTCTGTCACCGGAGTTAAGACTGCAATGGGTGCTGTCTTTACCTGCCGGACCGTGGTAATCACTGCCGGAACTTTCCTAAACGGTCTTATGCACTGCGGGGAGCTTCGTTGGCCCGGTGGCCGAATATCAGAACCTGCAGCCAATTCTCTTTCCTCTAAACTCACGGCTCGCGGCCTGCGGCTCAATCGCATGAAAACCGGAACACCGGTTCGTATCGACGGACGTAGCATCGATTTCTCTCAGACTCAGATTCAGTATGGTGACGATACTGCAGAGCAGTTTTCGTATATGCCTTTTCAAGGTAAAAAGCTAAAACAGCGTCCTTGCTTCATTGCACATACAAACGAAAAGACTCATGAAATTCTGAGAAGAGCCCTCGACCGTTCTCCCCTTTTCAATGGCCAGATTCAAAGTATTGGGCCCCGCTACTGCCCTTCCATCGAGACAAAGATTCATACCTTTGCAGATAAATCAAGCCATCAGCTTTTCATTGAGCCCGAGGGCGAGAACACTCAGGAGTTTTATCTCAACGGCTTCTCTTCTTCGATGCCTATGGACATCCAGATAAAGGCGCTTGAAACCATTCCGGCTTTCAAAAATATCCTAATCTATCGGCCGGGCTATGCTATAGAGTATGATTATTTCGACCCGACCCAGCTTAATCCTACACTTGAGTCGAAACTAATTTTAGGTCTCTTTATGGCAGGACAGGTCAACGGCACCACTGGTTACGAGGAGGCCGGAGGTCAGGGTCTCGTTGCGGGTGTCAACGCTGCACTCAAAGCGAGGGGCGAGAATCCGGATTTTATCCTTGCCCGTGATCAGGCTTATATAGGTGTCCTTATCGATGACCTTGTTACGAAAGGAGTCGACGAACCATACCGCATGTTTACTTCCCGTGCCGAGCATCGAATCCTTCTCCGTCAGGATAATGCCGACCGGCGTCTCACTCCTCTTGCAGCAAAATATGGTCTTGTCGGTAATACCAGGGTCGAACGTTTGGAGAAGAAAGTCGATTTGATTGACGATTTAGCGATTCTTTTAAAAGAAACAAAATTCAAGGCTGAAATCATCAATCCATTGTTAGAGTCAAAAGGATCCAGCCCGGTTAAGGAATCGGTTTCGGCATCCTCTCTTATTAGTCGTCCTCAATTGAATATTCATGACCTCATTGAATATTCAGGCACCCTAAAGGAGAAGCTTGTTTTTATACCCGAAGATTATCTAAACGAAGTCCTTGAGTCGGCTGAAATCAATATCAAATATTCAGGCTATATCGAAAGGGAAATGGAAACAGCAAAGAAACTAAGAAGACTCGAGAACGTTAGGATCCCTGAGACTATGGACTTCTTTTCGTTAAACTCCATTTCAACAGAGGCCCGACAAAAACTCAACACAATCCAACCCAAAACTATCGGCCAGGCTTCCCGCATTCCAGGCGTCTCACCAAATGATATCAATGTGCTCTTGCTCCTCTTGGGAAGATAATATGACATTTTTTTGGTCCACATCTTTGATTCAAATTCCTATCATTACAATTACCATAATTCACCGCTCTTCCCTTCCTTAAAATCATGTGAAACATAACCACCACCAATTCAGTCAATAAAAACCGTTTTGTTCCACGTGGAACAATACAGTTTTGTTTATGCTCCAATCTCAGCCTTTGCCCTTGCAATTCTGAGGCGCAGCATTTACCTCGTCACGGGCCGCCCCGGTAATTAAAATGCCCATAGCTCTCAAGTTTCAGGTTGAACCTGGTAGGATCGAGCCGCGACTCCACAGCCCCCGCCGACTCACCCCTCCCCGATTAATCGTGATAAATCTCGATAAATCACGATTAATCCGTTAAATCTTCTCTCCTCAAAAATCGCTTCACCGCTCGACCTCCCCTGTTGTTTGGGGACGCCAGGTAGGGGCGACGCCGCGCCTCACCCGCCCCACGCAGACATATCACAATCCCGTTTAATCATGATTAATCTCGATAAATCACGATTAATCCGCTAAATCTTCTCTCCTCAAAAATCGATTCCCCGCTCTGCCCCTCCTTAAAAACCTTAAAGACCCTAAAGCCCTTATTTCCCGCTCAACGTCCTCCGTTGTCGGGGTCGCCAGGTAGGGGCGAGGCCGCGCCTCGCCCGCCCTGCATCGACATTTAACATCACTCCGCGCCCCAAACTTCTGTCCTTCCTTGTTTTTCGTAAGAAAAACCTTTTGTTCTTTATTCCTCTGTACCTCAACCTCTTTTGTTCTTATTTTCTTCTGCCCTTATGCTCTAAAATTTATGTCCTTTATATTTTTTTGTTTTTATGTTTCAATTTTCATAGTATTTTCCCGCCTCTCCGCGTCTTAATTTCGCGGCATGAAGCGCAAACTAATATCCCAGCCCCGAAAGATGACTCTTACCCGTCGTCTTATCTCCATCGCCGACTTTCAGCGATGGCTCG
>CAYZFL010000073.1:0-11988 GCA_964477785.1 uncultured Bacteroides sp. | reverse complement strand
GTTTGCCGACTCGCGATTTTTTATTAATTTTGCAATGATGAGGCTTATTACCTTCCTCAGGGCCTTTTGTATTTCGTAGTGCAAATCTAAGAAATTATGGCCATAATCTCAACTATTAAGACTTACAAAACCATTAAAACTAACATAAAATGAGAAGTTACGTATTTTTAGCCGACGGATTTGAAGAAATCGAGGCAATAGCTCCCGTAGATATAATGCGCCGCGCAGGTATGGATGTGAAGTTTGTGTCAATCACAGACAATAAGGAAGTGACAGGCGCCAATGGGGTGACCGTGAAATCCGACATTACACTCGAAGATGTTGAACCCGGAGCCGAATGGCTCATTACACCCGGCGGTATGCCCGGTGCAGAGAATCTGCATAATTGCAAAAGGGTAGGCGAGTTGCTTCTCGCCCAGCGCAAGAGCGGCGGCAGGATTGCCTCCATCTGTGCCTCTCCAGGCGTAGTGCTCGCTCCTCTGGGTCTCCTCAACGGTCTTAAGACCACATGCTATCCCGGTTTCGAGCCTGCTTGTGAAAAAGGGGGAGCCGTCATGGTCAACGCTTCTGTCGTGACCGATACAAATCTCATCACGGCCAATGGCCCCGGCGCAGCTATGAAGTTCGGCTATGCGATAGTTGCCGAATCAATGGGCGAAGATCTTGCCAAAGAACTCGCCTCTGCAATGCAATATAAAGGCTGATTATTTGATCCTGACTAAATGTCCGGGCCACATCCGACCCGGACTTTTTTAATGATATACGAGATGACTGACGATAACAAATTACTCCCCTATAATAATTTGCTCGACACACTCCATGGCAAAAAGGAAATCAAAATACTCTTTATCTGCCTCGGCAATATCTGCAGAAGCCCGGCCGCTGAGGGTGTGATGCAAAGGATAGCGGCGAGCACGCCTTCCGACAGGAAATGGCTGATAGACTCGGCCGGAATAGGCCGATGGCATGTGGGCGACCTCCCCGACCGGCGCATGAGGCTTCATGCCCGTGACCGGGGTTATGACCTCATTCATCGCTGCAGGCAGATTTCAACTCAGGATTTCTTTGACTTCGACCTTATCATAGGCATGGATTCCATGAATATCGAGGATTTGAAGGAATTGGCTCCTTCACCTGAGACCGCAGCCAAGATTATGCCTATGTCGGCATTTTTCTCGCCCGGTACACGTATCGACTGTGTGCCTGATCCTTATTATGAAGGTTCCGAAGGCTTCGAACTCGTTCTCGACCTTCTCGAATCATCCTGTCGTAATATTTTTGATGCAGTCGAAAATGTCTGACAGCCTCTAATTGGTAAGAATATTTATTAAGAAGATAAATGAAAAAAGAAGAAGAGCACGTTAAACCATGGAAAGTGCTCGAAAGTGAATATGTAAGTCGCCGTCCCTGGCTCACTGCCCGCAAGGATAAGGTGCAGCTGCCTTCCGGCGAGGTCTACGATGAATATTATGTCCTCGAATATCCCACTTGGGTAAACATAATCGCAATCACCGAGGACGACAAATTCGTTCTGGTCGAGCAATACCGACATGCCCTTGGCATAGTCGAGACAGAGCTTTGTGCCGGAGTGGTCGAGGAGGGTGAAAAGCCCCTCGCGGGTGCAAAACGCGAGCTTCAGGAAGAAACGGGTTATGCCGGTGGACGATGGAAACTCAACTGCATCACCGCAGGAAACCCCGGCTCGGCTAACAATCTATGTTACTGCTACATTGCCCGTGGCGTAAAAAAAGTGAGCGGACAGCATCTCGATGCCACGGAAGACATAAAGGTCAGGATTCTCACCCGTCGACAGCTTTTCTCGATGCTCAAAAATGGCGGGATGATGCAGGCTATGATGACCACTTCACTCTGGAAATTCTTCTATGAAGAAAACAATTAGGAGTTGCGTTGCCGCTGGTGGAGGGTAGGGGTCAGGCCGCGCCTGACGCGCCCGCATCGACAATCGCAGACAACTATCAGCCTGGTAATTTCAAAAAACGCTAAAAACAAATAATTTCCTAAATGCGCTTTCTAAAAAAATTCTGGCCTACAATTATTGTTATCCTTGTGGTCCTTTACGCCACCGAGTGGCCCGATCCTCTTCCCGAGGACGCTCCCCCGCTTTTTCCTGGTGCCGACAAGCTCATTCATGCCATTATGATGGGTGGCATTGTGGCAGCCGTCCTCTTTGACCTTTCCCGTCACAAGGGCCGTGCCATTCTCACACCCAAAAACATTTGGATGACAACCCTTGTTGTGGCTGTTTTCGCCGCTATCGACGAAATCAGCCAGTCGATCTTCGGCTTGGGTCGGGAAAGCGACATCCTCGACCTTTTGGCTGACTGGGGCGGCTGCATCATCGCTGCCCTCACGGCTCCGCCCGTGCTCAGACACATCTTCAGAAAGAAAAAATCACCCTCCGATTCCAATAAATAACCGGTCTGGCCGGATTTTTAACAAAGCCTGAGATAAACAAGAAACTATAATATAAAAAGGTTGCGCTTTCTCGGGAAGCGCAACCTCTATTTTCGTATCAGGGAGTGTTAAAACTCATTGTTTAACAGCCTCTTAGCTCTTACTACATTGTAGACTCTTTGGCGCCTAAGCCGAGATAGCTTCTTACGGCGTCGCAGATGTTCTGCGGTGTGTAGCCGAATTTCTCGTCGAGCACCTTGTAGGGTGCCGATGCGCCGAAGCGGTTCATGCCGTAGATCTTGCCGTTGAAGCCTCTTATCATCTCAAGCGATACAGGCAGTCCGGCGGTGAGGCCGAATTTGGGCGTGTCGCCGGAAAGCACCTCGTTACGGTATTCCTCGTCCTGACGGTTGAAGAGGCCTACCGACGGCATTGATACTACTGATGCGCGTATGCCTTCAGCCTCGAGCAGTACGGCCACTTCGCAAAGCAGTGAAACTTCCGAGCCGTTGGCTACCAGCACTATGTCGGGTCTGTCGCAGGGGAGGACGACATAACCTCCGCGGCGTGCGCCCTGAGCCATCTCGTAACGGGTCTTGCCTTCGGGTGCGGGCAGGTCTTTGATATTCTGACGGCTGAGCACCAGCGCAGTGGGAGCGTGTTTCTCCTCCATCGCCATTTCCCATGCCACGGTTGTCTCGGCTGCATCGGCCGGACGGAGTGCCATAAGAGACATCCTGCCGCTGAAGTTGTCGATCTGCTCCATGAGTCTGAGCTGGGCTTCCTGCTCTATGGGCTCATGGGTAGGTCCGTCTTCTCCCACGCGGAATGCGTCGTGGGTCCATACATATTTAACCGGAAGCTCCATGAGAGCGGCCATTCTTACCGCCGGTTTCATATAGTCGGAGAATACGAAGAACGTGCCGCAGGCCTCGAAACAGCCGCCGTGAAGCGCTATACCGTTCATAATGCAGGCCATTGTGAGTTCCGATACTCCGGCATGGAGGAATCCGCCCGTGAAGTCATGATTTGTGAAGGCTCCGGTCTGTTTCAGGAAAGCATCGGTCTTGTCGGAGTTGGCGAGGTCGGCTGATGATACTATCATGTTGTGAACCTTCTGTCCGAGTACCTTCAGCACATCTGCCGAGGCGGCGCGGGTGGCGCAGTTGGGCTTGTGCTCGATTGCGGCGTAGTCGATTTCGGGAAGTTTCAGCTCTATGAAGCTCCTGAGCTCTGCTGCCTTTTCGGGTTTTTCTTTTGCCCATTGCTCGATTGCATTGCGGCGCTCGGCCACGATTTTCTTGAGTTCTGCGTTGCGTGCGGCATAAAGCTGCTGAGACTCGGCGAATATCTCGAATGGATTGTCGGGGTTGCCGCCCAGATTCTTTATCGTTGCGGGATAATCGGCACCCGATTTGCTCAGAGGCTGTCCGTGTGTCGAGCATTGGCCCTCGAAGTTGCTGCCATCGGCTTTCACAGCGCCTTTGCCCATGATGGTATGGCCTATGATGAGCACCGGCTTCTCCTTTTCGGCATTGGCTTTTGCAAGCGCGTCAGAAATCTGCCGAGGATCGTTGCCGTCGATTTCTATCACATTCCAGTGCCATGAGCGGTATTTTGCGGCATAGTCTTCCTCGTCTACGGCGTCGACGTCCGTCGAGAGCTGAACCTTGTTGGAGTCATAAAACATTATCAGATTGTTGAGGCCAAGGAAGCCCGCAATACGGCCTGCTCCTTGTGAAATTTCCTCCTGGATGCCGCCGTCGGAGATGAAGGCATAGGTCTTGTGGGCCACCACCTCACCGAATTTTGCTGCGAGGAAGCGCTCGGCTATTGCTGCGCCTACGGCCATGGTGTGGCCCTGGCCCAGAGGACCGGATGTATTTTCAACGCCTCTTTCCGGGTCGACCTCGGGGTGGCCCGGCGTTACGCTGCCCCACTGGCGGAACTGCTTGAGCTCGTCGAGAGTGTACTTGCCGGTAAGGGCAAGCACCGAATAGAGCATGGGCGACATGTGGCCCGGGTCAAGGAAGAAGCGGTCGCGGAAAAACCATGTGGGATCGTCCGGATCGGTCACGAGATACTTTGCATAAAGCACGTTGACGAAGTCTGCGCCGCCCATGGCGCCCCCGGGATGTCCCGATTTGGCTTTCTCCACCATCGATGACGCCAGTATGCGGATATTGTCCGCCGCTCGGTTATAGACTTTTACATCCATGCCTGTGTTTTCCTGATTCATGTTTTATGTTTTAGATTTGTGGTTAAAATTCAGTTTCTAAATATAACCTGAAAATATGCTTAAAGGTTGCGCGGATCGGCCGCTTCTTCCTCTTCCTCTACAGGTATATTGGTATTCACATTCTTTGAACCAATCAGCGAGTAGAAAAGAAGATAGGCGAGCATGCCGAATACAAGCCAGTATGAAGGCAGGAACGCGGTTTCACCGGCCATGAGCTTCTGGATATAAGGCATAACGCCACCGCCTACTACCATCATCATGAAGATTCCCGATGCCTGGGCGGTGTATTTGCCCAGACCCTCGACCGCGAGGTTGAAGATGCCCCCCCACATCACTGATGTGCAGAAACCGCAGAGCACCAGGAAGAGTGCGTTCACGGGAACTTCAAACATCGAGAACGAACCTGCGCTGTATGCCGGCATTTCGATACTTATCGTCGAGGGAAGAAGTATCGCCAGAGTGATTAGAACAAGAGCCAGCGAGCTTACGGATATGAGCTGTACTCGTGACGATACCACGCCCGAGATGCCCGAGGAAATCAGACGTCCCACAAGCATCAGTAGCCAGTACATGGCTGCGATTGAGCCGGCTACAGGGCCGCTGCCTACTCCGGATGTCGGCGACGACAGCCAGAAGATAAGGATGCCGGGGATACCCACCTCGATACCTACATAGAAGAAGATTCCTATGGACCCGAGCACGAAGTGACGGAAACTCCACGCCGAGTGGCTGTATTTTACCTTGCTTGTTTTCTGTGTGGACGGTTCTGCTATCGGGGTGAAAAGTATCACGAAAAACGAAATCAGAAACACTCCCATCGCAATGTAAAGCAGTGTATTGACAGATGAAATCGAGGTATGGGGGGTTATTGTGCCAATCATGGCGAGCACCAGAAGGGGGGTCAAAGTACCCGTGAGGGAGTTGAGCGAGCCGCCGATCTGTATCAGCTGGTTGCCGCGCTTGCCGCCGCCGCCCAAAAGATTGAGCATGGGATTGACCACCGTGTTGAGCATGCACACGCAGAAACCGCAGATGAAGGCGCCCGTGAGATATACCACGATGTTGAGGCTGAGGCCTTCCGCTATCATTGTCGCAGGACTGATTACGCCCGAAAGCCACTGTATCAGTATACCGCAGAAACCGCATGCAAGAGCCCAGAGCGTAAGCTTCTTATAGCCTATTTTCTGAAGCAGTATGCCGGCCGGTATGCCCATAAAGAGGTAAGCCATGAAGTTCATGAGGTTACCGGCCATTCCGGCCCACTCGAATTTGTTGCCCCAGATGGTGCCCAGAGGCGCGGCGAGGTTTGTGACGAATGAAATCATCGCAAACAGAAAGAAGCAGATGATGATGGCAAGTGCCTTGCCGCCCGCGCTTCCTTTTTGCGTTGCTGTTGTTGTTGTCATGATCGGTTTTATTATTTGGTTAATTATTTGTCGATGTGCGGCTCTGGAAACTTGCCCCATTCTACGTTTGGTGCCCTTATCTCAGATAGCTGTAGAAACTGAAATTGAATATCTGAGACAATAGCGAGATTATCGAATCGAGTATCACAACCGAGGATATCACAGTGCCCAGTATCGCAAACACTTTCGGTGTCTTTTTGATGCCGCTCAGGCTCAGTATCAGTGCGAATGCCGCAAGCAGTATTATAAACACCAGCGACACGATGAAGCATAGCCTCAGCGTGTCGGATGAAAATAGCGTCCCTGACAGGAATATCGACCCTCCGGTGAGCAGCCCGGCGCATACAAGCGATATGATGAAGCCGGTCTTTGCCATCCTGTTGGGCCGGTAGGGCGGGGGCGTAAGTCTGTGACTCTCTGTTGCCATTGTTTTATCTATTAATAATAGTAATAGTCGTTATACATAAGGTCATAGGAATATGCCTCATGCGCGAAAAGACCCATTGCTGATACAATGAATACTATAATGCATATTACCATTGCGACAATAGCCAGTATCAGCCCCAGACGTGCTTTGCTTTTCAGCAGGCTTCTCATGCCCATGATTGCGGGTATGAAGTTGAGACCCGCGAGTATCGTCACCAGTATGCCCAGGGGTATGGTGGCATAGAATATCTCATGGCAGCTTGTATAGTTCGCATAGCCGAATATCGAAAGCAGAAGTAGTATCATTGCTCCGCCGGCGCATATCCATCCGCCGAGATAGCCAAATTTTGCCTTGCCTTCGCGGCCTGTGGGTACGTAAGGATTGGGAAGTCCGGGCATGCTCGGAGGCATCTGGCCCGGTACGGGAGGAGGTGTTGGTGTCATTTATTTTAATTTAAAGCTTTTGTGACTGATTTTTTTCGTGACTGATGCCGCGTGCGGTTCATACCCGGTGAGGCACCTGTCGATTAATAATAGAAATATGGATTGTAATGGTAGCTTGCAGCCTCGGCGAGAGCGGCACATATTATTATAAGATAAATATACACTATGATATTCTGACCGTTGAATGCCGTGCCTATTATGGCCTTGGTGCGCTTGTCGCTCCTTATGCCCTTTATGCCTTTTACGAGGCCTATTATCGAAAGAACCAGTCCGGCCACTGCTACAATGGTAAAGAACCACAGAGCCGCAGAGTCGCCGGTGCCTCTCAGCGCAGCTCCCACCGCTATGGCAAGTATCAGTATCAGTATGGAGGATGCGCAGAGACCTATGCCCCAGCCGAAGGAGAAACTCACTTTATGGCCGCGTCCTTCACGCTCTGCTTCTTCTGATTCCGTTTCATAATCCTGCGGCTGTCCTTCCTGGTAGCCTTCGGGATAATGGAAGGTAGATACAACTTCTTTTTCTACTATTTCCTCCTGGGGTTCCTTATAGGCGGGTGGTGTTGCCTGTCCCTGCTGGGGATAGTCGTTGCCGAATCTGGTGTTTTCGTCGTCGTTCATCGTTTTGGTTTTATTGAGTGCTATGTTTGATTGATTTTCGTTTTGCTTTGCCTGCGGTTCAGTAGTTCCTCGGGCCGAATATTGCCGAGCCTATTCTCACCATGTCCGATCCGCATTCGATGGCTATGTGGTAGTCGTCCGACATCCCCATCGACAGTATGTCGAAGCCCCGCAGGTCTTCCACATCCTCGCGGATTCTGTCATAGAGCAGTTTCAGACGGTTGAAGTCGTCTTTTATCCGTTCCACATCGTCCGTATTGGTTGCCATGCCCATGATGCCGCTGATATGTGTGGCACGCAGTTTCTCGAAGGCACGGCGGTGGAAATAGTCCTCGATTTCCTCCGGCAGAAAGCCGAATTTTGTCTCTTCCTTTGCCACATGTACCTGAAGGAGCACCTTTTGTATCTTGCCCTCCTCCTCGGCCTTACGGTCGATCATTTCCAGCAGACGTTCCGAGTCCACGCTCTGTATCAGGTCGATGTTGAGCTTCATCAGTGCATTGAGCTTGTTTGTCTGCAGGTGGCCTATGAAATTCCATCTCAGGTCCTTCAGGTCGGCGAGCTCTTCGTGCTTCTGCACAAGCTCCTGCACCCTGCTTTCACCGAATACTCTTTGCCCGGCCTTATAGGCTGCGCGTATCATTTCCTGTGGATGGAATTTCGATACCGCGCAAAGCTCCACACCGTCCGGAAGCTGTTCCCACACGGTTTCGAGCCTTTTGGCTATTTCCTGATTTATGTCTGTCTTATTGTCAGTCATTCCGTGATTTCCTTTATCGGTAGGCCTCTGAGGCTCCCGTTATTCCACCACTTTCATTTTGAATACATCCATGATGGGCGTCTCGTTGATGGTCTGTATCTCGTAGTCCACCGTGGTGCCTTTCATCGACTCGTTGTAGGCGTCGAGAGCGCCGCGGAAATCTTTGGCTGCCACGAGGCTCAGCACGCTCACCTTTTTCTCGTTGCCTTTTTCGTCTATCGATATGTAGGCCGTCTTTACCTGATACCAGCGGTCGGCGCTGTCGTCCCAGACGATTTCAGCATATTTGGTGCGCTTTACGGCCGAGACGTTAAACTCGCCCGAAATAAACGGTGTGAGCTCCTCGATGATTCTTGCCTCTGCCTCGGTGAAGCTCATCGCATCGACGAGATAGGGTTCGTTTACTTTTTTTACCGACCCGTTTTCCTGGGTCTTGTCGTATCTTACTTTACATTCAAACCAGTTTGAAAGCATGTCTTTAGTCCTTTGTTTATATATTGTTTCAATCGGCCGTTATGCCTTACGTGGCCTTTTCCAAGGCGCGTCGGCGGCTTACCGGTCTCTGTCCTTTGAATCTATTCTGCAAAGTTAACAAATTTTCTTTCCTCCCAGCTTTGCTCGGCTAATTATTTTTGAATTTTTTTCTCACCGGCATATTAAACCCCCGAGAATTTGCAAAGCCATCTGAAATAAACTAATTTTGCACTTAAATGCAGTTTTAACTCTATTAATTATGAATTCCGTCGGGAATAACAATACCGAGAGAAAATATAATATTGCAGTTGCGGGTACGGGCTATGTGGGCCTCTCCATCGCCACGCTGCTTAGTCAGCACAACCATGTTACGGCTGTAGACATCGTGCCGGAAAAGGTGGAGATGATCAATCGCCGCAGGTCACCCATTCAGGACGAATACATTGAAAAGTATCTGGCCGAGAAGCCCCTCGACCTCACCGCCACTCTCGACGGACGCGAGGCTTACCGCAACGCCGACTTTGTAGTCATCGCTGCTCCCACCAATTACGACCCTGTGAAGAATTATTTTGACACGCATTGCATCGAGGAGGTAATCGACCTTGTGCTCGAAGTCAATCCGCAGGCAGTGATGGTTATAAAATCCACCATCCCTGTGGGTTACTGCCGCTCGCTATACATGAAATATGCCGAAAAAGGTGTGAAGAGTTTCAATCTCCTTTTCTTCCCGGAGTTTCTCCGCGAGTCAAAAGCCCTCTATGATAATCTCTATCCCTCACGCATCATCGCGGGCATCCCCAAAATCATATCACGTCCCGGATTCGAGGACGAGAACAGTGCTATCAGTGCCGTCACCGACATCGACCGCCTCGAGCAGGCCGCTCGTGTCTTCGCCTATCTTCTCAGTCAGGGTGCCATAAAGGAGAATATCCCCGTGCTCTTCATGGGCATGAAGGAGGCCGAGGCCGTGAAGCTTTTCGCCAATACTTATCTCGCTCTCCGCGTGAGCTATTTCAACGAACTCGACACCTACGCCGAGGTTAAGGGCCTCGACTCCGCGGCTATCATCGAGGGAATTGGCCTCGACCCCCGCATAGGCACTCACTACAACAATCCTTCTTTCGGTTACGGCGGCTACTGCCTTCCCAAGGACTCAAAGCAGCTTTTGGCAAACTATGCCGACGTGCCTCAGCAGATGATGACTGCAATCGTGGAGTCAAACCGCACACGCAAGGACTTTATCGCCGATCAGGTACTCCGCATGGCGGGCTACTATGCCGCAAACAGTCAGTATGACGCCGGTGCCGAGACTCCTTGCGTGGTGGGTGTCTATCGTCTTACGATGAAATCTAATTCCGACAATTTCCGCCAGTCTTCCATTCAGGGTGTGATGAAGCGCATTAAGGCCAAGGGTGCTCAGGTGATTGTTTACGAGCCCACACTTGAAGACGGTTCCACTTTCTTCGGTAGTCTTGTGGTCAACGATCTCGCCAGGTTCAAGGAGATGTCGCGCGCAATTGTGGCAAACCGCTACGATTCATGTCTCGACGATGTGGCCCAAAAGGTATATACCCGAGATATTTTCCGCCGCGACTGATTTTGCATCATGAATTCTAAAATTCTAATCACCGGCGCTGCGGGGTTCATCGGGGCTAACCTTGTTTTGGAGCTTCTCAAAAGAGAGGTACCCGTCGACATCCACGGCATCGACAGTCTCAACGATTATTACGACCCCGGTCTCAAGCAATATCGTCTTGACCTTATAGGCCGCGAGTCAGCCATTCAGCCTGCATCTTCATGGCGTTTCGTCAGAGGAAATATCGCCGACAAATCGCTTGTCGACCGCCTTTTTGATGAATTCAGGCCCGATGTCGTGGTAAATCTTGCCGCCCAGGCCGGTGTGCGATACTCCATCGTCAACCCCGGTGCCTATATAGAGTCTAACATCGTAGGCTTCTACAACATACTCGAGGCCTGCCGTCATTCCTATGACAATGGCCGCTCAGGCGTGAAGCATCTTGTCTACGCCTCCAGCTCCTCTGTCTATGGCTCCAACTCCAAGGTGCCTTACTCCACTGACGATAAGGTCGACAATCCCGTTTCGCTATATGCCGCAACAAAGAAGAGCGACGAGCTTATGGCTCATGCTTATGCCAAACTTTACGACATTCCCTGCACCGGACTCCGTTTCTTTACCGTTTACGGCCCCGCTGGGCGCCCCGACATGGCATATTTCGGTTTCACCGACAAACTGCGCCGCGACGAGTCTATCGACATTTTCAACTACGGCAACTGCAAACGCGATTTCACTTATATCGACGATATCGTCGACGGCATAATCCGCGTCATCAATAAGGCGCCGACGCGCAGTACCGGCTCCGACGGTCTTCCTGTTCCGCCTTACGCCCTATACAACATCGGCAACAGTCAGCCTGAAAACCTTCTCGACTTCGTCTCCATACTTCAGGAAGAGCTCGTTGCTGCAGGAGTGCTTCCCGCCGATTACGACTTTGAGGCCCACAAAAGATTCGTGCCCATGCAGCCCGGCGATGTACCCGTAACCTATGCCGACACCTCCGCGCTTGAACGAGACTTCGGCTTCCGTCCCTCCACCTCTCTCCGCACCGGCCTCCGCGCCTTCGCCAAATGGTATAAAGAATATTATCTCGGATAAACGATAAACAGATTAACCACTGTTGCTATCGTACAAAACCGTCCCGCGCCGACAATAACTAATTCATTTCCCGTCGATTACTCGTCTCTGTGGTAGGGGCGAGGCCCCGCCTCGCCCGCCCTGCATCGACATTTAACATCAATCTCCGCCTCAAACTTATGTCCTTTCCTGTTTTTCGCAAGAAAGACCTTCTGTCCTTTATCTCCCTCTCCCTCAATCCCTTGTGTTATTGTGCCCTTATGCCCTTTTGTTAAAAAAAATCTCCGGTCTTCTGCTAAAACTTTATGTCCTTTTTAATTTTTGTTTTTATGTTTCATTTTTCATAGCATTTTTCCGCCTCGCCGTGTCTTAATTTCGCGGCATGAAGTGCAAACTAATATCCCAGCCCCGCAAGATGGCTCTTACCCGTCGTCTCGTCTCCATAGCCGACTTCCGGCGATGGCTGGGCCGTCCCATGCGCTCGTTTGAAATAAACCTCGTCCGTTACTTCGAGTCCTTCCGTCAGCGTGGCCAGCTTATCCTCGCCCACG
>CAYZFL010000072.1:0-12076 GCA_964477785.1 uncultured Bacteroides sp. | reverse complement strand
TGACAATCGGCTTGTCCTTTTAAATGGTCTTTAGTCTTAAGTTAGTGACATTGGGGCCGCGCCCAGCCCCCTCTCGCCAACAAAAAAAAGCTGCACCGTCGAAATGACGGCGCAGCCGGGAAAGAATGTATGATTTCGGAATTACTATAAAAAGTCTCTTTTACGAATTCTTACTTATCTGCGATTACCAACCGGGATTCTGCTCAAGACGGATACCCATGCGCTCCCAATAGATTGTGATCTGCTTGGTGGGGATGGGATAGAGATATTCGCGCTCGTTGAATACTCGCTGGAACGTACCGTTGGCGGTCTGAGCCACATTGATATATCCTTCGGGTGTGCAGAACATATTCTTCTTGAAGTTGGCGGGAACGTCCTTCAGGTTAGCACCCTGTGCAGTCTTGGGATAGTTATTGGTGTCGAGGATTTCGAGCTGGTGCCAGCGGATGAGATCCCAGTAACGGATACCGGCGTCAAACATAAGCTCGCAGCGGCGGCAACGGCGGATCTCCCAGAGAAGTGAGCTTACTCCCATATTGTTGGCGGGGTCGTTCATGCTTGAAAGAGAAGCCACGGTCTGGTCGGGAAGTCCGGCACGTTTGTAGAGCTTGTTGATGGTGTTGTTGAGGTCGGCGTCGGTAAGAGTACCCATTTCAGCCTTAGCCTCGGCGAAGTCAAGATAAGTACGGGCAAGCCAGTAGATGGGAGCCTGGGTAGCGTTCTGACCGTCGGTAGTGGCCTGTGAGAAGGTCATGGCGGGGTTGACGAACTTCTTGATCGAGTAACCGGTGGTTGAACTGATGTAGTCGGAGTTGGCACGCTTGCCGGGTGTACCGGTGTAGCATACGAACGGGTCGATGGTCTTGGCAAGACGCTGGTCGCGCTCTGCAAGTACATCGGTGATATCTACGATATCGTCTTTTCCCTGTTTTGCCATCTTACCGGCATCGTTCTTATTGCAAGTTGTAAGAGCGAGGGGCTTGCCGTCCTTGAAGAGGTAGCTCTCGAAGGCGTCACGGGTCATACCCATGATAGGCACGGTAGTGGAAGTGTACTTAACGATAGAGTTACCGAGCTTGCCTTGAATGTAGGCTTTCATGAAGATAACCTCAGGGTTTTTGGGCAGAGCGTTTTCGCCATCAAAGAAAGAGTTGTAAAGCGACTGATAGTCCTCGCAGAGGGTGTATCCGCTATTCATGATGTTCTCGCAAGCCTTGACTACTTCACCGAAGTATTTGTTGGCACGGGTCTGGTCTTTCTGATGATATTTAGCGTATGAACCTTCGAAGAGGCAGATTTCCGACTTGTAGGCGTTTGCGAAGTCTTTCGAGAAGACGAGTTTGCCGGACTGTTTGGCAATCTTCTCACAAGCGAAATTGAGATCCTCGAGAGCAAAGTCCATAACCTCGTTGCGGCTTACACGGGGACCGTAGATTTCCTCGTCGTCGGTAGGAAGAAGAACTTGCTTAACCAAAGGAACATCACCGAATGCACGTACCAGTTCATAATACTGGATTGCGCGGTAGAGGCGGCACTGAGCGATGTAATTGTCTTTTTCTGATGTGAGAAGGGTCGAGGCTGCCACACGCTCCATAATCATGTTTGCGCGACGGATTTCCTCGTAGCTTGCACTCCATGTGCTGTTGCTTTCGGCTGCCTGACGGAATTTCCACTCAGTGAAATCTGTTGCAGAGCTGCCGTAAACGTTGCACTGGTCATCGGAAAGCGACTGGAAATAGAATGAGCCGTTGCGGCCTGCGCCTGTGCCGTAACCCGACCAGTTAAGATAGAAGTAATTGATTTCCTGCTCAACGTTTCTGGAGTTGTTCCAGAACTCGGGATTGTCTCTCTGCTGGTCAAGGGGGAAGCGGTTCTCGTTAAGCAGATGGTCGCAGCTTGTGAGAGAAGCGCCGGTGAGAGCGAGCAGGCCTATGATTAATGATTTTTTCATATTTATATCTGTTTTAGTATTTTAGAATGTAACCTGAACGCCGAATGAGTAAACTCTGGTGAACATGTTTGTACGACCGAAAGAACCGGTACCCTGGCCGCCTTCACCCGTTGAGATTTCGGGGTCCATGTCATACTTGCCGGCACCGTTGTGGATGAAGCAGGGATTTTCTACAGATACATAGAAGCGTGCCTTTTCAATCCATGCTTTCTTGGTGAGGTCATAGGGAAGGGTATAACCGAGCGTGATGTTCTTGACGCGGAGGTAGCTCATGTCGGTGAGATAGCGGTTGTTGATTGTGAAGTTGTTGACACCCTGCATGGCCATGCTGCGGAATGCGCTGGGAGCGTATGAGAAGCATCCTGCATAAAGGTTGGGATACATATTGCTCTGGTCGATTTCGTAACCTACGATCTTATGGTTGTCGTCGAAGATATAGCGGTTGCAGTCGAGCTGGTAGTCATAAATAGCACCGGTGAACTGAGCGAAAGGAATAACCTGCGAGTTCATAACCCACATTTTGCGTTTGCCTACGCCCTGGAAGAATACGTCGAGATCGAAGCCCTTCCATGCGCCGCCGAGACGGAATGAGTATTCATAGCGGGGAAGACCGTTGCCGATAACCTTGAAGTCACCGTGGTTGTCCTTGGTACCTACACCGATTGATTCTACACCGCTGGTGGGGTCTTTCTGAAGTGCCTTGATGCGGTCGTAGTCAGCGTCTCCCGGATCATAGATTTTGCCCTGATAGCGCAGACGGCCGGAAACACCACCGTTGATGACGCCGTTGCCGTCGAGGTCTTTGAACTTAACATCACCGGGGCCGAAGCGGAATGTACCTGAGCGGATTGCGTCCTGAGTGGCGATACCGTCCTTGGGTATCCAGTTGCCTTTTTCGTCCTTACCTTTGAAGTCGTCTTCGGTGAAGTAGCGGTCGAATTCGAGACCCCAGATATCTCCGTAGGTCATGCCTGAGTAGAAGCCGCCGTAACCTTCGGGGTTGTATGAATAGAGGATAGAGCTCTGCTGCCATTTTGTAAGTTTGGTCTTGGCGTCGGCGATGGTGAAGCTTGCGAATACGTCGGCGTCACCAAAGCTGTGGTTCCAGTTGATGGCAAGTTCCCATCCGTTGCTGCGCATGCGGCCTGCGTTTTCGTAGGGAGCAGATGCACCGAGGGTCTGGGGAAGTTCCGCTCCGCGCATGAGCATATCGCGGGTTTCGCGGCTGAACCAGTCGAAGGTGAGGTTAAGCGAGTTGTCGAGGAAACCGAGGTCGAGACCTATATCGGTGGTGATTACGCGTTCCCAGGTAAGAGAGCTGGAAACGAGGGTAGGCATGTTTGAAGCGAATACGGTGTTACCGTTAGCGTCGATCCAGTTGATCTTGGCGGGTTTGGATATGGTTGAGATGAAGCGGTTGTTACCGACTGCCTGGTTTCCAACGTGACCGTAAGATGCACGGAGCTTACCGTTGCTTACGATGTTTTTGAGATTTTTGAAGTAAGCTTCTTCAGAGAAGCGGTAACCTGCGGAGAACGAGGGGAAGAACGCCCACTGGTCTTTTGCGGGGAACTTCGATGAACCGTCGTAACGGCCGTTTGCCTCGAAGAGGTAGATGCCCTTGTAGTCGTAGTTGATACGGCCGAACCAGCCGGCGGTTGCATAGTGTGAATCGGAGTTGTTGATTGTAAGCTGAGTTCCTTCAAGACCGCCGTCGGTAAGCGAGAGGTCAATGAGGTTATAGTCGAGAAGACCGTTGCGCTGTGCTGTGAAGTAGCTATATTCGCCACGCTCTGCCGAGCTACCGAGCATTACCTTAAGGTTGTGGACCTCAGCGAAGGTTTTCTTATATGTAGCGAAGACGTTGAATGTCCAGATTGAATTGTCATCGAAGGTCTTACGTGCATAAGTCGAAGGCTGACCTCCACTGGGCTGCTGGTAAAGAGTGAATGCTGTTGCAGTCCAGGTATTCCAATACTGATTGTATGTCCAGGCCTGTTTGCCGTGAGCATAGCGCATGTCGTATGTGAAGTCGGCGTCAAGGGTAAGACCGGGAAGAATGTCGGCCTTGATGAAGGCCTGGATACGGGCACGGCGGTCACGGAAGTGGTCGATGTGGGCGAACTTACGGTTACCGATATCGTTGCGGAACGAAACCTTATCACCGTAGTCGTTTTCCTTCCAGCCATAGAACTCCATGTATGAAGGCCAGCGCCAGAGGTACTGGTATGAGTTACGGTCAAGATTGGGAACTTCTACATCACGCTGGGTGAAGCTGGCGCGGACACCTGCCTTGAGCCACTTGGTGATCTCGGTGGTAAGGTTGATGTTGGCCATGTAGCGTTTCATCTTATCGGGGTTATAACGGTTGAGGTTCTGCTTCGAGTCGTAGCCGAACGACATACGGTACTGGGTACGGCCCGAGGTACCTTCGATTGAAACGTTGTGCTTCTGCTGGGGAGCCGAGCTGGTGAAAAGAGTCTTGCCCACGTTCCACTCTGCGTAGCGTAACCATGTGCCGTCGTCGAGAATGCGGTAGTCACCCACGTTGTTCTCGTCTACATAAGGCATAACCTCGCGGTAGCTGCGGTACGGACCGTTGTGCTGCTCGGCCCACTTGCGGGCGTAGGGCAGAAGGGCCTCGATTGACATACCGCCGACCTCGGTCTTGAGCTGACCGGAAGCACCCGAACGGTAAGCCGACTGCAGCTGGGCTTCCATCTGGTCGACGTTGCTTGCCATTTCGGGCATAACGGTGGCCTGCGCCCATCCGAAGTTGTTTGTATAATGAACGGAAACCTTATCCTGCTTTGCGGGATATTTTGTTGTGATGAGGATCACACCGAAGGCTGCGCGTGTACCATAGATAGAGGTGGAAGCGGCATCCTTGAGTACCGAGATTTCCTCGATGTCGTTGGGGTTGATGAAGTCGAGGTTTTCGGTGGGTACGCCGTCGACAACGATAAGAGGCTCGACGCTGCCGGAAAGTGAACCGATACCGCGGATCTTAATAGAAGCTGTGGAGTTTACACCACCCTGAGAGTTGGTGATGGTAAGACCGGGAACTGCGCCCTGGAGGGCTTTGGTAACGTCCTGAACAGGACGGCTGTCCATCACGCGGGCAACGTCGACGGTGGAGACTGCACCGGTGAGGTTGGCTTTCTTCTGCGAGCCGTAACCCACAACCACTACCTGCTCGAGGCTTGCGGTGGTAGGCTCCATGTAGATGGTCATGTCGGCTGTAGCCTTGGCGTCAACGGTCTTGTAACCTACGTAGCTGATTACAAGTGTGGCACCGGGTTTAACACGCAGCTGGAAATGGCCGAATGCGTCGGTGATGGCGGCGTTGGAGGAATTGCCTTTCTCCTGAACGCTGGCACCGATACAAGGCTCATTGTTCTCATCAAGGATAGTACCGTTGATGACAGACACTGTCTGGCTCTGCTGGGCGGGCTCGGCGACGGCCATAACGCTGGCCGGCACGTATGCTGCACCACAAGCGAGCAACAGAGTTGCAATTAACTGTTTTCTCATAAAGGTGAATAATATTGGTTGGTGTTTGATTCTAAGGATTGTAGCTATGATTTAGAAGCGATTTGCGTATCTCTTCCTTAGAGATACCATGAATTATCGTGCAAATTTAGCTAAAATATTTTGAATTAAGCAAATATTATTTAAATCGAAATAATGTTTTAAAGCATTATTTTTTAGAGTTTTGAGCATATCGCTAAAAAGCACGGCAGGCCTTCACCTCACAAACCTCTAACTATCAATCAATTTTATAAAGGTGACATCTCTAAGGAAGAGAAAAAAGAGCTAAAAACCGACTGAAAATTTGATAAAAATTTTCAGCTCCGGATTTAATTTTTAACATTTGAAGGCCAATTAGACCATTTAGCCAACAGCGACCTGTGCCGCCTATGATGGCCTCCTAAAAATGCGATGCACGGCCCGGCGGCTATTGCCGCGACAGACCGTGCATAAAATCTGACTTATTAGTTTAAAATCTTTGCCCTTAGGACTATTGCTAATTACTAATTATTTTGAGCTGATTGCCAAGTCCGGATAGAGGCTTTCCCACCATGAGGGGTCATCTTTGAGGTAGCGGGCAAACCAGGCGAAGATGCTGTCCTGCCACTTGATGCGCTTGTCATGGTCGAGGATGTGGTGGTCCTGGTCTTTGACAGCCACGAAAGCGGTGGGACGTCCGAGGAGCTTAAGGGCGGTGAACATCTGTATCGACTCGCCCACGGGCACGTTACGGTCGGCGTCGCCGTGGAGGAAAAGCAGCGGAGTGTGAATTTTGTCGGCATTATAGAGCGGACTCTGCCCCACATAGAGGTCGCGCTCGCTCCAGGGATAGGAATTGGCCATGGAGACCTCACTGTAGCTGTAGCCCCAGTAGCCTTCGCCCCAGTAAGATGTGTGGTCACTGATGCCGGCATGCGAGATGGCGGCGGCGAAGATGTCGGTGACGGTCTGGAGATACTGGGTCATGAAGCCCCCGTAGCTTGCGCCTATGCAGCCTATCTTCTTGGGGTCGACGTAAGGATGGGTCTCGCAGAATTTCTTAGTGCCTTCGATGATGTCGCGGGCGGGGTCGGTGCCGGCGGTGTTGACATGACGCGATGAGAATTCCTGGCCGAAGCCTGTGGCGCCCGATGGCTCGACTACATATACCACATAACCCTGCGCGGCGTAGGCGTGATGGGGATAGCGGCTCTCGAAACTGCGCTCGGTGGGCGTGCAGCCCCCGTAATAGTTAACGATGAGGGGATATTTCTTCGAGGGGTCGAAATTGGGCGGAAGATAGAATCGGCCGCAGATTGTGTCGCCAACGGAGTTGACGAAGTCCCAGGCCTCGACTGTGCCGAAATTGACGTCGGCGAGCTGTTCCTTAAGAGGCTCGTCAAGCAGGCGTGTGCGGCCCGAGCGGCTGTCGATGACATAGAGCCGGTCGGGATTGTCGGCGCTCTGGGTGTGGAGTGCGATTTCATTGCCGGCGAGGGGCAACGAGAAATTCTTCACGAGGTCCTGCGGCACGGGCAGTTTGTCGATCTTGCCTGTTGAGGGGTTGAGACGGAAGAGAGAGAGACAGTCGCGGTCGTTGGCGTTGAAGTAGATGTTCCCGTCGGCGCGGCTCCATTTGAAACTGCTCACCGCCGGATTAAAGTCGCGGGTCATGGCACGTGTGTCGCCGGTGGCGATGTCACGGATGTAAATCTGATAGTCATACATGCTGGGAGTGCGGCCCTCGGGCACGTTCTTGCCGATGCCGCCGAGAGCCTCGGGCGAGCCCATGATGAGGGCCTTTGATGCGTCGGGCGAGAATACGGCGCCGGCCACGAAGCCGTCGTCGGCCACAACGGTGTCGGACTTCATGGTCTCGAGGTCGAGGGTATAGATGGTGAAGAGCGTGGTGGGACGCTTCTCATAACGCATTTTCGGGCTGAGCAAAAGGAGCTTGCGGCCGTCGGCCGAAATGTCGAGCAGGTTGACGTTCCTGTTGCCGAAGGTGAGCTGACGGGAGACGCCGGTCTTGAGGTCGTAGAGCTCGAGGGAAGTGCGGTCGCGCCAGCCGGGCTGACGGTCTTCCGGCTCGAGGATGCGGTAGACTTCCTCGTCCTCCTTGGGACCCTTGTTGAGACGCTTTATAATAATATGTGTGCCGTCGGGCAAAAATTCAAAGGTTTGGTCGGGCAGATTCCCGGCGAGAGTCTCGCTGCGGCCCGTGGAGGCGTCGGTGACGATGAGTCTGAGACCTTCGGGAGTCTTTTCGGTGCGGTAATAACTTGCTCCACGTGGCATCCAGGCGACGGGCGAGGCCGAAGTGGCGACAGGACGGCCGTCGGTGCCGGTCACACGCCATTCGTGGCGAGTGGTGCCGTCGGTCTGACCGTCGGAGTAAGCGGTGATGAGATATTTGCCGTCGGGGGAAATCTCGGTACCGGAAATTCTCGGGCCGTGGAGTACATCGCCGAGGGTAAAGAGCCTCTTCTGCACGCCGGTCTTTAACTCACCGGTCTTGTCGGAGGCCATTTTCACCTTCACCGAAGCATCTTTTCCGGCCGGAACGATATATTTAACCACAGCCTGATGTGTGCCGGGACGAAGCTTCATCTCTTTAGAGATTTCCACGCCGTCTACATAGATCCTGTAGTGCTCGGGACCCTCGACGATGATTTCGGGGGTGTAGAGCGAGGCGTTTGAGAAATCGACGATGGCGAAGGCAAGCGCATCGTCCTTTCCGGCCTTAAAAGCTTTGCCGTCAGGAGATTTTGCGTCGCGGGAGATTGTGGGGAGGTTGGCCGGGAGCGAGAGGGCGCTTTCGATGCTGTAAGGTTTGGAATTTACATCGAGCTGGTCGATGACGAGGGGCCTGACGATTGGGAAAGGGCCTGCGAAACGGAGTCCTTCGGCCGGAATAGTGTCTGCCATGGCGATACCGGCGGCCATACTCGCCGCCATTAGTGTGATGATTGGTTTTAGCACTTTGAAATCTTTGTTTTATATGCGTATAATCAGTCGTTTGCTTTAGTTTCTGCGTCGATTTTGCGGAGGGCGAAGGTGTAAGCGCCGATGGAGATGGCCTTTGAGGCACCAAGTTTGGAGAGGATTACTCCGGTGCGCTTCATGGGGTTGTAGATCACTTCTTCGTCGGAGCCGAATATTTTGAGAGGACGGGCGTCGCCCACGACAAACTTGGCGAATTCCAGCTCGTTGTCGAGGTCGAAGACACGCATCTGCACGCGTGGCACCTGCTGGCCATCGATGGTGACGAGTGTTGAGCGCATCTCGTCGAGAAGCGCGGGCATGAAGTATTTGGATGCACCGCAAAGACCGCCGCCGAGCACCACCAGCGAGTCGGTGAGCGAAACGGCTATGGCGATGGAGTTGCCGGCCTCGCGGCCGAATATGGCGAATGCCTCTTTTGCTGCATCAGCGTCACCTTCGCGCTGGCCCTCGGCAATTTTGAAAATGTCGTAAGGCTCGAGCGATGTTTCCTTCACGCCGGTAAGACGGGCATATTCTCTCTTTATGGCCCTGATGGCCACCCCCTCTTCGGCTATCACTCCGGGCATGCCTTTGCCGGGGAGGCAGAAGGTTTCGATGCAGCAGTTGTTGCCGAGATTGAGATCACCGTTAATCACGGAACCGATTCCGAAACCGGTGCCGAAAGTATAACCCAAAAGGTTGGCGAACTGAGCGTTACCGCCGAGGTCGCGTACCTTGCGGTTGATTTCGGGCAAAACGCCGCCCATGGCTTCGCCGAGAGTGAAGAGGTCGCCGTCGTTGTTGATATAAACCGGCAGACGAAGCTCGCGTTCGAGATAAGGCCCGAGGGCTACGCCATCGCGGAAAGAAGGAAAATTTGGCAGGAAACCGCCTATTATACCGCGACGATAGTCGGCCGGCCCGGGGAAGGCAAAGCTCACGGCCACAGGCTTTTCATCGAGCTTTGACATCACCTCGCGGAAGCCTTTGAGCATGGTCTCGAGGCAAAGCGCGAGGTCATGGGAATTTGAAGGATAGGTGATGGGGGGTACTATGAAGTCATAGCCGCGCATTGCGCTGAACACGAAATTGGTGCCCCCTGCATCGAGGGTGATGACAGTTCTGTTGTCGTTGCGGTACATAAGATTATGATTTAACTGGTTTATATCTAATGCGTTATACTATTTTAGCGTATCACGGCACAAATACCGAGATAAGCTCGCCGTGACCTTTGAGGCGGACAGCAGGCAGCGAGGCAGGAAGGAGCAGGGTGATGCCGCGGCCCACGGTGAGTGACTGCCCGTCGGTACCTTCGATAGTGATTTCGCCTGAGACGGTGATAAATACGGTGAAAGAATCGCGTGAGGCAAGATCGATGGTCATTTCGCCGTCGACGTTCACGAGATCGGTGTTGAAATAGGAACAGTGCACCATTTCAGCCTCGGTATCGGGATCGGCGGTAACGTTATGGGGTATGGAGAGGTCGGAATTATCAAACTTCACTGCTTTCATGGCCTTCGCCACATGGAGCTCTCGCGGCTTGCCGTCGGCGCCGGGGCGGTTATAGTCGAAAATGCGATAGGTTACATCGCTTGCTTCCTGAATCTCGACCACGAAATTGCCCTGCCCTATGGCATGAACGCAACCGGCGGGAAGGAAGAAGACGTCGCCTTTCTTTGTGTAATATTTGCGGAGGGCGTCGACGATGGTGGAGTCCTCGATTTTGGCTCTGAAGCTCTCTGGCGTTTCCGTGCCGGTGAAACCTGCATAGAGATAAGCGTCTTCGGCGGGGTCGACGCTATACCACATCTCGGTTTTACCACGCTTGCCTTCGAGTTGGGCTCCGAGACGATCGTCGGGATGCACCTGGATGGAGAGGTCGCGGCGCGAGTCTATAAACTTGATAAGCAAGGGGAAACGGCCATCATATTTCTTCATGAGCCTTTCGCCCATTATGTCGTTACCGAAACGGTCGACGAGATTATTGAGGTTTTCGCCTTTAAATTTGCCGTTGGCGACAACCGACTCGCGGCCCGGCATGGGCGACAGCTCCCAGCTCTCGCCTATGTCATCGCCCTGCGGGGCGATGCCCTTGAAGCGGGCGATGCGGTCTCCGCCCCATATGAGGTGTACAAATACGGGATTGAATGTAAGTATCTCTTTCATTTAGATTATGTGATGATATGTGATGATGTCGTTTTCTTCTAAAGAAGTGGCGCTAAGGATAAAGTTTGGTAAATCGACCGCAAGTTACTAAAAATTTCGCGAAAAAGAGTGAATAGCGCCCCTTAAACTTCAGAGAAGATAAACAAGACAAAAACGGCCGGGCGAAATTGAGATTTCGTCCGACCGCTTTAATATGGTTATCAGTAATGATTATTTCTTCTTGAGCTTGATATACTGCGAGGGAGTGTTTGTCGTGAGAGTCAGGATGGTGTCGCCGGGAGTGGTGGTGACGTCAAGAGTGTACGAACCCACCTGGGGAAGGATAGCCTTGAGGTTGTCCTCCACAGTCATGTCAGGGCACATCATGAGGGTGGCGGCGCCCATGCCTGCGGGGTCGAAGACAATCGAGTCGCCGTTGATTACGAATTCACCGGCTATCTCGTTGCAGTTTGTCTGGATGCCATAGGTTGAATCGGCGTTGAAGGTAAAGATCTGTGCAGTTGCGGAGTCGATTTCGAGAGGTTTAAGCGAGAGAGTGTCGTTTACGGCAAGTGTCTCGATAGTCCAGTCACCGAGTGGCATGAAAGCGTCGGCATTGTCGGCTGCGCCGGTTGTTTTGTTGCTGCATGAGGCACCCATGACGAGAGTCAGGGCGGCGACAGGAAGTAATTTCAGTAATTTCATTGTCTTATAAGTTTTTATGTATGAGTAGTAAGAATAAGCGCGAGCAGGAAACAGGGATGTGTCCCGACCGCATTGTTAATGGGATTTCAGTTCTTACGTCTGAGCACGAGAGCAGTACGGGGCGGCAGATAGAGCTTGAGCCATGCTACACCGTGAGGCTCATAGAGCGGGTCGGGCATGGTGAAATGACTCACCTGCATATCGATGTTGCCATAGCCTCCGAAACGCGGTTCATCGGTGGAGAGAACCGGAATATATTCGCCGGGAGGAGTGAGGATGCCGTAGCCGTCGTAAGCCTTTGTGGGCGAGAAGTTGAAGACAAATGCGAGGTCACCGCGCATGAAAGCGAGCACCTGGTCGCCGTCCTGCTCCCAAAGTTTGCGCACGGGGAGAGCCTGGAAGTTGTAGACGCTGGAGATGAGCGAAATCATGTCGTTGTCGAAGTCGTTGAGCAAACGGTATTTGAGATCCTGCCGGTCGACGAGGCTCCACTGGCGGCGGGCATATTTATAGCTCCATCCGTTGCCTTCGCGGGGGAAGTCGATCCATTCGGGATGTCCCCATTCGTTGCCCATGAAATTGAGATAGCCGCCGTTGATTGCGGCGATTGTGACAAGGCGTATCATCTTGTGGAGCGCCATGCCGCGGGCAACGGTCATATCAGGATCATCGATGGTCATGTGCCAGTACATCTGGTCGTCGATGAGACGGAAAATTATAGTCTTGTCTCCTAAGAGCGCCTGATCGTGGCTTTCGACGTATGAGATTGTCTTTTCATCT
>CAYZFL010000071.1:0-12125 GCA_964477785.1 uncultured Bacteroides sp. | reverse complement strand
GTTACAAATAAAAGCCTCAAATTTTCCAGGCGATTTGCCGCGGTTGTCGGGGTCGCGAGGTATAGTTTAGGCTGCGCCTAAACCGCATATATCTACGCAATTACCAATTGCCTAAGGCCTGACTCGCCCGTGTCGACTCACACCTTCACGATTAATCATGATTAATCTCGTTAAATCACGGCCGCTTTGGTAATCCGACCATATACAAAAGAAGGCGCCTCGGGGGAGGTCGCCTTCTAATGTTGTTATTTCAGCAGATTTTATTTGCCGTTGAGGAGTTTGGCCTTGTAGGTGTTGCCGTCGGCGGTGGTGATGGCGATGATGTAGACGCCGGCCGGGAGCTTACGGAAGTCGGCGCTTGCCTCGTTGCCTGAGATGCTTACGGCGGGCTTCACAAGACGTCCGTCAAGACCGTAGGCGTCGATGCCTGCGATAGCCTGTGAGCCTGAAATTACGGTTGCCATGCCGCGGCGCATTGCGACATCCACGTCGCTCTCGGCGGTGAGATCGCTTACTGCAGATACAGCGCCCACTACAAGCTCGAGATAGAAGTCGCCAATGGCCTGCCATTTGTCGTCGACCTTATAGCCGGGTACGCAATAATATGTGGCACCGAGTTCTGCCTCGTGGAAGGCACCCTTCATGGTTACGTTTTTGGTCTCCACGGCCACAAGTTCAACAGGCTCGGATTCTACAACGCATACCGGTGTGAAGTTCTTCTTGGTCATTGAGATGAGCATGCCGATGGGGCCTTTGTACTGACCCTGAGGCACAGTAATATCGGCTGTGGCGCGTATCTCGCGTGCATCGATGAAATCGCGGTCGAGCACCTCGAAGTTGAAATAGCTCATCATGAGGCTGCCGAAGCGGTTGCCTACCTTGGCGGTGTACATATCTGAAATCACATCGCCGGTGGTGGCGTTGCCGATTACGAAACCATAGTCGCCGTCGACTATCGACCCCTGTGTTACATTTGAAGTGTAGTCGACCTTCACGGTCTTGCCGGCGGGAATGGCCACGTAGAGGTCGCGCCCGCGGGCTGCCACTTTAAGCTCGCCCTTGCTGTCCTCGGTAAGGAATGCTCCCACGATGGGGCCTGCATAGTCCTGAGTGCCGGGGTTGGTGAACTCGATAGGAATGGTATATTCGCTCTGAGAGGTGAAATATTCGGGCATCTTGGTCACTGCGGCCCTGGGCTGTGCGTCGGGAGTCGCGAGCGAGAGGGTGCAGGTACCGTCCTTGAGTGTGAGGATGACACATTCGCGGAAAGAGCGGTTGCTCTTCATGCGCTGCCATTCGCCCATAGCGCCCTTGCGGAATACGGGATAGACGGTATACTGGCCTTCCTTGAGTGTGTCGGGCACAAGTGCGCCCACGATGTTCTGGCGCGTATATGCCTGCCAGGTTCTGGGGCCTACGGGTTTGGTGTTGCTTGCCGAGGTCACGGCTTCGCTGTAAAGCACGTCCTTGGTGGCGTTGTTTACATACATGTGGCCCAGGTAGATATCGCTTACGGCATCGACGGAGTAGTTGCAGAAACCGTCGTTGGTCTCATAGCCTAAGAGGCTTAGGAACTTGCCGGGAACAACGGTAGCCTGAGCGGCCTTCACTCCTGCGTATGGAGCGAAGATAACAGCCACCTCAGAGCCTTCTACCGCCTTCCTGAGATCCTTGATGATACCCTGACCGAAGGAATAGTTGTCGGCATATCCGCCTGCACCCTGAATAGTGGGAGCCAGGGCCTCGAGGCGGAAATAACCGTCGCTCATGCCGCCCCACCCCCAGTTGAAGTGGAAGAGGCCGTCTTCGGCGCGGTAGCCGTCGCAGACGAAAGCGTGGCCGCCGCCGTCGCCGGTGCCGTCGTAATAAACCGGACCGTTGTTGGCCAGCTCATTGTAGACCATGTCGTTCCACTCCTCGATGCCGTACCAGGTGCGGAGCTGGTAGGAGAGACCCTTGTCGTAGCCGAAGTATTTAAACATAGCCAAGGCCATCTTGTTTGTGGCTGCGCCTGAACCGGTATTGGAGTAAACCATTTCGGCACCTAAGCCCACGGCCATCATCAGCTCGGCAACAGCATCCTGGTTCTCCTTGGGAGAGGTGACGTCGTAGGTGTCGAGCATCTTGTCATACTTGAAAGTGATGGTGTCGAGGTTGCAGCCTACATATCCGCCGGCATAAGGGCTGTAATACCTTATAGTGCCGGTTCCTTTTTCAGGATATTTATGATAGTTCATCACCTGAGCCATTGCTGTAGCCACGCAACCGGTATAGGCATGCTTGCCCGCCGAATTGACGGGAGTCATGTTCCAGTAGGGGAAATCCTGATTCCATCTGGTTTTGATTTTGGGAGCGATTTCGGCGCGTTTCTTCACCTCGGCCTTCATCGGGGCGTCGTTGAGGCTTATCTGAGGATGAGAGGCCATCCAGTTGATCTGGCGGGCATATTCGTCGAGCCATGCCCTGAGAGCGGGAGGAATATTAGAGGGGTCGAAGCTGCCGTTTTCTGAGTAGCCGAGCAGGGCGGGAGCGCAGTCGTCTGCGCTGACCACAACGAAGCCGGCGTTTTCACCGCGGTTGAACACGTATGCCATGCCGCCGGCCTGGGCGACCTCGACGGTAAATACCGGTTTAGCTGAGGCCGTTGCCATGGCCTTCGCGGGGCCCTCGCCCTCCGAGTTAAGGCGCGAAAGCGCCTTCTCGGGGCTGAGATATCGGGCATTGGCGCACAGGGCGCATCCTATTGCCAGAGCGGATATTATATATTTTTTCATTTCGTATATGCTTGATTGATATAAAATTGAGAAAATTGAGGAGAGGTGATTATTTCCGCTTGCGGGCAGGAGTCTTGGATGCATTTTTCTTAGCTGTCATCTTGAGCGAGGTCTTGCCGGAATTCTGCTTCACGATGCTCTTGCGGGCTGCCTTGACTTCGGAGTCGGAGTTAGCCTTGCGGGTGAGGGTGTAGGGAGCCATGTGGTGAGGCACGAAGCTTTCGCCGTTGCGGTTCACTACATACTGCGGACGGATGATTTTGACGGGAGTCCAGAGCTGTGAGGTCTGGTACGAACCCATGGAGAGCACCGCCTCGAGACCGCGCCAGTAAACGTCGCCCACCTGCTGCGAGCTGTTGTATGCGCTGCGCTGGCCCACAAGAGTAATCTTGTCCATACCGGCCACGCGACGTCCCTTGAGGATCATTTCCTCGGTCTGTCCGCTGCCCCAGTAGTTGATGGAATGGTCCTTGGGATTCTCAAGATAGGGATAATATAACACATTGTAACTCGTGAAGATGGCGTTGGGATCGTCTTCCTTGCTGAACGGATAGTTTCGGGTGATTTCGCATGCGCCCTTGGTGCCGTTGTAAAGTTCGAGAGATTTGGTTGCCTTGTTGTAGTGGGCGAGCATAGGCTTGTTGCTGAATATCGAGGTACCCCAGCCGTAGAAGAGATAGTTCTCGTCAACGCGGTTAGGCACGATGGTAACCTCGAAATTGGTTGGACCTACGTCGATGGGGTCGCCGTTTTCGTCATACTGTTCGATGAGAGTGGAAGCCGACTTCACGTTCCAAGAACCTACGAAGGCCTCGAAGTCGTCGCATCCTTTGGGCATCGGTGTAGTGGTAGCCTGGGCGAAGGCAACGGTCTTGCCGCGCGGGTTTACCGCTACAACTGCCATGCAATATGTGAAACCGGGCATACCGCCTTCGAATTCGAGGGTAAGGCCACGCTCCGAGTTGGCGGCTGCGATATAGTCGGCATCATATCCGGAGCGGATTTCGATACCGGCCTCGAGTGCCATCTGCTCCATGGAGTTGCCGTGTCTGGGCAGCGATTTGTCGAAGCTTTCCTTATCGGCGAGGTAGTAGAAGAGCGAAGCGGCCTGTTTGGTCTTTATGCGGAAGTCTACCTGATAATATTCCTTGCCTTCGGGGAGAATTGTCTCCACGGTAAGGCCCGGTTTCTGGTAGTAGCCGTCGTCGGCACCGCCCCAGCCTGAAGGTATCTTGTCGTAACCTGGTATGCTCGAGCAGTCCTTGAAGCAGTCGGTTCCGTTGTAGCTGCGGGTCGAGAACACGGTCTTGGCTGCGGTAGCCATTGCGGCGTCGCTACTGCCTGTGTAGTTCTCGCGCTCCCAGAGTTTGATGTCGTATTTCTTGCCGTCGTATTCCCATGTATAGGAAGGTATTGCGGTGGTGAGTTCCGTACATCCGCTGAACATGCTGTTGAAGGCATAGACCTTGAGACAGCCGGGGGTGTTGAGGAAGCTGAGGTCGACGCTCTTGAGTGACGTGCACTTGTAGAACATCATGTTGAGAATGTTGACTTCTATCGTCTTGCCTGAGGTGTTTTTGCCTTCGCCGAGACCCTTGAAGAAGCCCGAGGGAACGCTTTCAAGCTTGTAGCACTCCTGGAAGAAGGAGTTGATATTGTTGACCCTCTCGAGATATTTCTCGGGCAGGAACTGATCGGGAAGTCCCTTAAGCTCGTTGCAGTATTTGAAAACGCCTATTGCGCTGTTGCTGAATGATGTGCCCACGTCGGTCACATTTTTGAAGCCCGACTTCACGCTCTTGAGTGCGCGGCAGCCGTAGAACATATCCTGCACGCTTGTGAGCTTGGTCACGGGGTCGAAAAACCCTTCGGGAATTTCCTCCAGCGACTCGCAGGAGCGGAACATGGTGTTGAAGCTGTAGAATTTATTGCTTATACCGCTGAGCAGTTTGGGACTAACGTATTTGAGTTTCTTGCAGCCGTCGAACTTGACGGATGATGTGTTGGCGAATTCCTTGCCTTTGGGACCGCAGACTTTGACGAGCTGCTCACCCTTGATGTTGATGCCTGTGTAAGGAATGTTGCCCCACTGGAGAATCTCGGTGACGCCTGCGAAGTAGTTGGCGTTGGTGGCCGATATCTGGTTGAAGTCGCCCCAGCACTGCACGATGTATTTTCTCGTCTTGTCGGCATATACGTGTTTGGGATAGCGTGCCGTCGAGGCAAGGCTGGTTGAAGTCGAAGAACTTGCTGCGAGAGACTGAACCTCAGACCCGTCGCCCCAGTCGATGTATATTTTTCCGCCTTTGATGCTCAGTGAACTGAAGAAAAGCCCTACGCCGGTAGCCGGAGCCTGCGAGGGGTCAACGCGTAATGCGAGGTGAGCGGGGTCGAGCACGGTGGGTTTCTGTATCACAAGAATCGATTCCAGCGGTTTGCCGCCTGAGCTTTCGACAGTAAGCAGAGCCGAGCGGCTTTCGGGATCGTTTGAGGGCGAAACCACAACCTGGAATTTCTCGGTGCGGAGTGCGCGGCCGCTTACGACCTTAATCCAGTCGCTTGCTTCCTTGGGCACGGTTACGGTAAACTCGAGGTCGGTCTCGACAGTGATTTCTGCAGTGCCGCCTTCCTGGGTCATCTCAACGCTCTTGTCGCTAATGTTCACGATACCTGAAACGAAGCTGAGAGTGCGCATGATGGTCTTGCCCTTGCCGTTTGAGAGGAGTACAATCACCGAGCCGTCGGCGACCTTGTCGGGGGCCATTACGGTGAGCACGCCCGAGCCGTCGGAGTTGAGCTTGACGTCGGCGTCGAATCCGCGTTTGCCTATTGCCTCGACCTCGGTGGTTTTGGTCATGCCTGTGACTGTGAAGTTAATGTCTTTTGTCTGGCCTTCCTGTACGAGTACATTCTTGATATCGAAGGCTATGTTGAACTGGCGATAGATTTCAAATGTGAGCACGGTGCCGTCGGAGAGGGTTAGGAATGCATAGTCGCCGTCCTCGCTCATCTGGGCGTCCTTGAAGAAAGAGTCGCCGTCCTTGCCGGTTGCCTGTCCGCAGTCGTACCATGTGATACCGCGGTCGAGCGAAACCATCCAGCGGCCGTTTTCGATACGGAAAGCCGGGGCAATGCCGTTTTCACCGTCTTTGCCGTCCTGGCCGTCTTTGCCATCTTTACCATCTTTACCGTCCTTGCCGTCCTGACCGTTAAGGCCGTCTTTACCGTCCTTGCCGTCAAGACCGTCAATGCCGTTGGCGCGGACTTTCTTGCCGTTGACGATAAGCCATTCGCCGTTGATGGTCCAGTAGTAGTTGCCGTCGGAGTCCTGACGAACACTCACCTGGGGAGTAAGGCCGTCCTTGCCGTCCTTACCGTCCTTGCCATCGAGGCCGTCTTTACCATCCTTACCGTCATTGCCGTTAAGTCCGTCTTTACCGTCCTTACCGTCTTTGCCGTCGCTGATTTCAAGGGTTTTCTTTTCGCCGTTGGCCGTGATTAGGTTGATTACTTTCACGCCATTACCCTGATCTTCGATGCTTTCGATGAAGGTTTTGCCCGTCATCAGCTCCGACAGGGTGTTGACGTTTGAGTTTAGTTGATTTACAACTTTCTCGAGCTCAGTGACACGCTGGTCGAGGTCATCTACAGATTTCTTGAGGTCGGAGTCATCGTAGCATCCCGCTGAAAGGAATATGAGACTGACCAAAACAATCCATGAATAGATTTTTGTCATAAAAAGTTAAGGTTGGGAAATGATTAAAAAATATGATGAATTTATCTCTTTTTAAGTAATTTAAGGCTTTGGCTGTAAATTTATAATAAAAAAGTGAACAAAAGTAAAAAATTAACTAATTTTTAAGGTTATTTAACCCTAAATGCGCAATAAGTAGGAATAAGCCATAGATTATGGTCGAAAATGATTTCCTTGATTTTCATGCAGAATTTAAAATTCCGCGCCCACGCAGAAAATGCGGTCGAGAATCGAGAGACACGGAGTGAAGGGCTGGCAGGTAAAGGGCTCGCGCCACGGCTGCTGATATGTGTCGCAGGGTATTTTACAGAAATCAGTGTTGCGGAAGTCTTTTATAGTATAATGTGTGCCTTTGTAAATTAATTCGTGGCTTTTCTCTCCATTGCGGAGACAATCGAGGGCGGCGCGGAGCAACGAAGGCTCTCCCTGCGGCGGAAGATCAAGTATATGACGAATCTCAGCGTCGATGGCGCAGTCGTATGCTGCGACCGACGGTATCTTTTCTACCAGCTCATGGCTCAGCAGCCGCTCTATCACAGGCTGATAAAAGGAGAAAAAAGGAGAGGGACCGTAATTTGTGGCCAGGGTCTGCAGGTGCTTTTCCCACCATTGGCCATGGGAGGAAAGAGCCACGTCGGCCCATGTGGCGCGGGAATCGAATTTGGCCACCGCGCAACTCAGCATCGCAGTGCCGTCGCGGCTTTCGATGGTGCAGCGGTGGGCGCTCTTGAAGTTACGCTCAGCTCTCATAGAGGTATCTGTCACGCTCACATCACAGTCTTTCACAAGCCTGTAATAGCCTTCGGGGGCGAAAAATTGCGGCGGGAAGATACCGAGAATCATGGATATGTGTCCAGAGAATTATATAATCTGTTTAAAATTCAGTTTGACAGCTGATTATTTCTTGTCGGGATTTGCCGAGCGGAAGATGCGGTTCCAGCGGATGCCGCCGTTGAAAATCGAGCGGTCTTTGTCGATTGAGACGAGAATGAAGGCCGGGGTGCCGACGATATGGTCCTCGGGTACGAAGCCCCAGAAACGGGAATCCTGCGAGAGGTCTCGGTTGTCGCCCATCATGAAGTAATAGTCCATGGCGAAGGTATATGTCCCGGCGGGTTTGCCGTTGATATACACTGTACCCGAGCCGTCGATATAAGCTTCGGGGTGGTTCTCGTAGTTACGTATTACGCGCTTGTAGGTGAGCCAGTTCTCGGGTGTGAGTTTTACCGTCATGCCCTTTTTAGGGATAAGCAGGCCTTCGCTGCCGCCGTAATTAGCGAGCGTCCAACTTTCGGCGACCCCTTCGGGGAAAAGATCGGGCGAAACCGGCTGCATGGCGTTGATCTTGATGCATGAATTGAGCAGCCCGTCTTTCTTGAATTTATCGATCATTCCGGCGGTCATGGGCAGTTCGTAGAAAAATACGTTTGAGGGAGCTGTGGGGAGCCAGGTGAAGAGGGCGGCGCGGTCTTCGGGGGCGTTATGGGCGAAGACATCGCCGGAGACAATACCATATTCATGCAGCAGGTCATCGTCGAGCGGACGAGTGAAGGCACCCACATATTTAAACTGGACGTTCTCGGGGAAGGGCTGCATCTTGCCGTCGATATAGATGGTATCGTTTTGAATCTTAAGTCTTTGTCCGGGCAGACCCACGGTACGTTTCACGAAATTGCTGCGACGGTCGACGGGGCGGTACTTGATATCACCGAAGGTTGCCTTGTCGGTGTTGACGCGGTGCCATCCGTAAGCCTTGACGAGTGTTTCGTAATATTGCGGCGACTCCTCGAAGTTTGTAGCCACTGTGTCGCCTGCGGGGAAGTTGAAGACAACGATATCGCCGCTCTCAACATTTCTGAGGCCCTTGAGGCGCTTATAGCTGATGGAGGGACTGTCGAGGTAAGAGTCGCAACCGAATATGGGCAAGGTGTTGTGAACCAGCGGGAAGTTGACCGGAGTCATGGGCACGCGGGGACCGTAGACCATCTTGTTGACCCACAGATAATCGCCTCTCAGCAGGGTCTTTTCGAGGGATTCGGAGGGTATCTGATAGTTCTGGCCTATGAATGCGAACACGAAATAGACGAGAATCAGGGCATAGACGATTGCGTCGACCCAGCTCATGATAGTCCTGACGGCTTTGCTCTTGGATTTTTTCCACCAGGTAAAGGGAATGAAGCCGGTGATATAGATGTCGAAGAGGAGGAAGAGGAAAATGGCCAGCCACGGCGACTCCATCCATACCACCCAGGCGATGAAAATCAGCGCGATGATAGTGAATCGTATCCAGCGCGTAGTCTTTGTGCTCTGAATACGCGTCATAAGGTTTTCCTTAAAGTTTTTGGGGGCTTCCTTTTCAGTGGTTTCACCTTTGGAATCTGAGACCGTTTTTACGTTTTTGTCCGCACCGGCGGTTGTCTGATCTTCGGGCTTTGTATTTTTGGGGTCGGTTGACGGGTTCATTTATCTTTTCTTTTAAAGAGAGGTTGAGAGAGATATGGTTAAATTACTACCATGCTTTTGCTGGCGCAAAGATACAATTAATTATCGGTATCTCCCAAAAGGAGACGTGCATTTCGGCGAAGCATGGATGGTTTGAGGCGTGAAATGGCGGAAGAACCGAAGCGACGCCTGAACTCGGAAGGCTTGATATCGGCCACTTCGCTCAGCGTAAGGTCATAGATTTCCGGAGATGGAGAGAGCCATACCGGAGCCTTGAATCTGATGTTTTCAATAGAATTCAGGGGACAGACCTCGCGGCATATGTCGCAGCCCACGGCTTTTTTCATAGCTTTGGCAAAAGACGGCAGCTCTTCGCCGCGGTACTCTACGGTGAGGTAGCTGAGACAGCGCGACATATCGCATGAGCCGTCGGATTTCAGTGCTCCGGTGGGACAATGTTTGACGCAGAGTCCGCATCGGGCACACTGCGGCAAGTCAGCGGTGCCGGCAAAGTTAGCTCCGTAATTTTTCAGGCTAAGTGTCAGAAGGAGTTCGGCAAGAAACACCTCGGTGCCGGCGTCCGGCACGGCCACGCAGTTGTTGAGACATTGCGAGGCGATGCCGCTTTTCACTGCCCAGTAACGCTCGCGCAGAGGCGCCGAGTCGATGCAGATGCGGTATGTACCTCCATATAGTTTTACGATTTCATCACCGGCTTCAGAGAGTTTCCTGCGGATGGCCTGATGATAGTCCTCCCGCGGCAGGGCATAGTCGGATATGAAGGGATGTTTTCCGGAGGGTGAGAAAGGGAAAGCGGCGCAGACCATGGTATTCGCGCCTTCGAGCAAGAGGGCGGGAGAGCGCCTTATATCGCCGTTTCGTTCCATCCAGGTCATGGTACCATGACGGCCGATAGCAATCGCCTCGTCATAAAGTCGCTGCGCCGCTGCGTCAACATCACCGACTGCCACGCAGCCCGAAGCTATGGCTCCGGTTTTAAGTACCATAAGGTTAATATCCTCGCAACCAGGTTTTTTCAATTATGAGAGAGTGCTAATGTTTGTTTTACCGTAAATTTGGCCGAATTCAATGACCTTATTTCCTGACTTCTATTCCATCGAAATGGGTTTGAAGCAGTAGCCCTCGGCTAAGAGCCATTCTATGGCTTCGGGCAGTGCTTTGCGGAGATTTTTCGAGCCCTTGTCGCTGTCGTGAAACACTATGATGGAGCCGTTGCGGGCATAGCGCATCACATTTGCCACTACATGTTCGGGCGAAAGACGTTTGGAATAGTCGCGGGTCACAAGGTCATACATCACGATGTTGAAATGCTCCTTGAGGATCTTTGCCTGCTTCCATCTCATAAGGCCGTGAGGAGGCCTGAAAAGAGGACTGTCGATAAGTTCACGGGCCTGGGAAATGTCCTGGATATACCGTCGGGCGGTGGTTTTCATGCCCTGAAGATGGTGATAGGTATGGTTGCCGAAGCTGTGGCCGCGGCGTTTCACCTCTTCGAGCAGTTCGGGATGTCGCCTCACATTGTCGCCCACCATGAAAAAGGTGGCCTTGATGCCGTAACGGTCGAGCACGTCGAGCACCCAGGGAGTGACATTTGGGTTTGGTCCGTCGTCAAAAGTGAGGTAAACCGTTTTCACACGGTTCTTTTTTAAACGCCATACCGCCTCCGGGAAGAGGAGGCGGTAAAGCAATGGGGGTTGTTCGATTAACATTCGGTCGGGAAGGGATTATCTTGAAGCGCGGACCCATTCCTGACGGGTGAGGCCCGTTTCCTTCAGAACCTCGTCAGAAGCCGCAGCGGGATTGACGCCGAGAGTCTTGTTGAGGTCGATGAGGGCGGCTATCTGCTGATAGATGAGCTGGGAACGGCCAGACGAGGACTCGATTTCCTCCGCTATATCCTTTTCGGAGGGATTGGCGGCATAGAGAACTGGATAAACCGAGCTGGGGTCAAGGGGAGCGAGGCCCTCGTTGATGAGCCCCTGATATTTATCTATGTCGAGGTCTTTGCGCGAGGCGGCTTTCTGCAGAAGCTCGGTACGGTTGTAGAGGCCGGCCATAAGACTGAGATACTGCAGGGCGTAACGCTCGTTTGCTCCGAGGGCGGCGCGGCGGTCGGGCGACAGGGTAGCGGCGTATTTTATAAGCTGTGCATAGCGCTTCATCTCCGGGCGGATGATTTCCTGTGCCAGTTTCAGGTCTTCGGCGTTGCCGGTTTCGACATAGAGTGCTAGGAGGTCTTCGGCAATGTAATATGTATGCAGTCCGTCAAAAGGCATTGCGCGGGCGGGGAGCTTCTCGAGAATCATCTTATAGATATGGCGGGCCATATCGAAGTGATTCTTGGGTTCGGGGAGGCCGTTTTTGCTGGCATATTCCTTAGCGGCCTTTGTTGCAGGGACCTCGCCCATGTTGAGCAGATCGCCGGCTACCTTAATCATCGAAGAGCGGGTCGACGAAACCATGCGCCTAACCGTCTCGTCAAGATAGAGCTTGTCGCTGTCGGTCTTGTCAAGACCACCGAAACGGAATTTGGTCACGATGTTCTCGTAAGCCTTGTCGGCGACTGGCGACACGCGGCTGCCGGGGAAGGGTGTTACCTGCATGGTCATACCTGTATTGTAGAGATAGTCGTCGAGGCCGAGGTAGTAGCTCGAGGGCACGGTGGTCGCGAAATAGATGGGACGTTTCCAGCCGTTGGCAGCGGATTTGGCAATCATGTCGAGGCTCAGCACCTTGCTCTGGCTCATGCCCGAGCCCATCTTCGAGAGGTCGAGCACGGGAGGCATGAAGCCTTCGGCCATGCTGTGGAGCGAGAGAGTGTCGGCTCCCGCGCCAAAGCGTTTCATGGCTTCGACAGAGTCAGTCTCGATGATAACGTTGGGGTGCTGAATGAAAGGCGCTCCGTAAACATCGGGGTTAGACCTATAGAGCTCTTTGAGAGCCTGTTCAGCCGTGACGAGCTCCTGCGAGCGGGGTATCACGAAGTTGTAGCCGATGCGCTCGTAAGCGTAGTCCTTGGGCTGCGCATACATGTCGACGGGAGCCGCGTCATAGGTGGGATAGCGCAGGAGGTTGGCATACCAGTCGGTGGTGAGGTAGCTGAGGTTCACCACTTTCACGTCGGTGCGCACGCC
>CAYZFL010000070.1:0-12429 GCA_964477785.1 uncultured Bacteroides sp. | reverse complement strand
CCCATCTCCGAGAAGTTCAACGACTATGCCCGCGAGGTTGTCAAAGAGCTTGACAAATACGATCTCCGCGCCACCGTTGACGACCGAAACGAGAAAATCGGCAAGAAAATTCGCGACAACGAGCTCAAACGTGTGCCCTATATGCTTATTGTAGGTGAAAAAGAAGCACAAAATGGTGAAATTTCCGTAAGAAAGCAGGGTGAAGGTGATAAAGGTTCGATTAAAATTGCTAACTTTGCAAAATCTTTGGCCGAGGAAGTGTCGAAGATGACAAACCAATAATCCCTGAATGGAGAAAAAACCATACATCCCCGCCTTCAGGCCCGCAGGCCCGAAACCGGCAAATCGCCCGCCTATGCGCGGTCGCATCGACAACCGTCAGAAAGACCCCAACAACATCAACGAGCACATCCGTGCCCGCGAAGTGCGTCTTGTGGGCGACAATGTCACTCCCGGCATTTACCCCATAGCACAGGCCCTTCAGATTGCACGCGACCTCGAGCTTGACCTGGTCGAAATCTCCGCTCAGGCCGATCCACCTGTCTGCAAGGCTCTCGACTATCAGAAATACCTCTACCAGCAGAAGAAAAAGGCCAAGGAAATCAAGGCCAAGTCGACAAAAGTCGTCGTTAAGGAGATCCGTTTCGGGCCTCAGACCGACGATCACGACTACAACTTCAAGCTCAAGCACGCCCAGGGCTTCCTCAAGGAAGGCGCTAAAGTCAAGGCTTACGTCTTCTTCAAAGGCCGATCGATTCTCTTCAAGGAACAGGGCGAGGTGCTTCTCCTCAGATTCGCCAACGACCTCGAGGACTATGCAAAGGTTGAGCAGATGCCCGTGCTCGAAGGCAAACGCATGATAATCATGCTCTCGCCCAAAAAGCAGAAATAAGGCATCCCGCTTCGTCTCCCCGGTGTCAATCGGGTCTGAATCATAAATTTAAGTGTTAAGCTTTAATTCTAATTCTTAACTCTTAATTTTAAATTAATTGTAAAGAAATCCCTGTCGCGGGCGCTGTGCGCCTCTTGTGCCCGTCCGCCTGACAACCTGACTAATAATTAATAATTTAATCAATTAAAAAATGCCCAAGGTTAAAACTAACTCCGGTGCCAAAAAAAGATTCACTCTTACCGGATCAGGAAAAATCAAGAGAAAACACGCTTTCAAAAGCCACATCTTGACTAAAAAGACTAAGAAACAGAAACGCAACCTCACCCACGCCGGTCTGGTCGACAGCGCAAATCTCCGCAGTGTTAAGGCTCTGCTCAACGTAAGATAAAAAATCTTCCGAGGCAAAGCAAAGCCAATTTTCAGATTCAATTTTCTTAGTAAATAGATTTACCAACATTATTATTAACCGGGCGGACAGCCGCAAAGAGCTCATACAGAGCCGCTGACGCTCAAAAAATTATCTACTATGCCAAGATCAGTAAACCACGTAGCATCTCGCGCACGTCGTAAAAAAATATTAAAACTTACCCGCGGTTACTACGGATGCCGTAAAAACGTCTGGACCGTCGCCAAAAACACCTGGGAAAAAGGTCTTACCTACGCTTACCGCGACCGTAAGGACAAAAAAGGCAATATCCGCGCCATCTGGATTCAGCGTATCAACGCCGCTGCTCGCATGGAAGGCCTCAGCTATTCACAGCTCATGGGCATGATCCACAAAGCAGGCATCGAAATCAACCGCAAAGTGCTCGCCGACCTCGCTCTCAACAACCCCTCAGCTTTCAAGGCTGTTGTCGAGAAGGTTAAAAACGCCTGATTCTTCATCAAAATATCTTCAGGGCCGCGCCGTTACAACGGCGCGGCCTTGTTTTGAAGCCCCCATTTCCTCTTATAGCTCTAATTACTCCGAGTCCTTTGAGTTCTCCGAGTTATCTGAGCTCTCTGATTACAAAATCCTATGAAACTCTGCATCACCGAGAAACCTTCTGTGGCCCGCGACATAGCCAATATCTTAGGCGCAAACTCGCGCCATGACGGCTATTTCGAGGGCAACGGCTACCGCGTGTCCTGGACTTTCGGCCATCTCTGCTGCCTTAAGGAGCCGCAGGACTATACCGACAACTGGAAACGATGGTCGCTCGGAGCCTTACCCATGATACCGCCGCGCTTCGGCATCAAGCTTTTGCCCGACAAAGGAATAGCCAAGCAGTTTCACATTCTCGAAGGTCTTATAGCCGAGGCCGATGAGATAATCAACTGCGGTGACGCCGGGCAGGAGGGCGAGCTAATCCAGCGCTGGGTGATGCAGAAGGCAGGCGTAAAATGTCCGGTGAGCCGACTTTGGATTTCATCGCTCACCGATGCCGCCATCCGCCAGGGTTTCAAGGACCTCAAGCCCGAAAAGGACTATGAGCTGCTCTACCACGCAGGCCTTTCGCGAGCCATAGGCGACTGGGTCTTAGGCATCAACGCCACAAGGCTTTACTCACTAAAATACTCTCGGCCCGGCGAGGTTTTATCTGTGGGTCGTGTGCAGACCCCTACCCTCGCGCTCGTCGTGGCACGTCAGAGAGAAATCGACAACTTCGTTCCTGCCGACTTTTTTGAGCTTTCAACCACCTACCGTGAGGTAAATTTCTCATCCGCAGCGGGTCGCTTCGACTCTAAGGGACAGGCTCAGGCCGTGGCCGACGCAATCGCGCCATTCCCGCTCCACATCGACAAGGTGACCGGCAAAACGGCCACCGAGGCACCACCTCAGCTTTTCGACCTCACGTCACTTCAGGTAGAGTCGAATAAAAAATGGGGATGGAGTGCCGATAAAACCCTGAAGCTCATACAGTCGCTCTACGAGAAGAAGACTGTCACCTACCCCCGAGTCGACACGGTGTATCTACCGGAGGATGTGTACCCTAAAATCCCTGAAATCATGCGTGGCATGACGCCCTATGCCGCCCTTACGACTCCGGTATTGGGCAAGAAGATACCCAAGTCGAAAAAGGTATTTGACAACGCAAGAATCACCGACCATCACGCCATCATCCCTACCGGCCAGTCGCCCTCGGCACTTGTTGGCGACGAGAAGTTGCTTTACCACCTCATCGCCAGACGTTTCATCGCCGCTTTCTATCCTCCGGCAAAGTTCTCGGTGACCACCGTCGAGGCCTCCGTCAAGCCTGCCGAACCGATTAAAGTTCCGGCCGTTACCAAAACGGAAGGCGAGGCCGATGCTTCGGACAACAGATCAAATACAGGAAGTGAATCTGGCGGCAAGCGTCTGAAATCTGTGTCGGAGGTTAAGTTCAAGGCCAACGGACGCGTGATGCTCGACCCCGGATGGAAAGCCATATACGACAAGGAAGGCGACGACACTGTGCTACCGGAGTTCAAGGAGGACGAAGAAGGGCCGCACAAGCCCTCGGTGACAAAGAAAACTACAACTCCGCCCAAGCCGTACACCGAAGGTACGCTGCTGAGGGCTATGGAGACGGCGGGCAAAAGTGTCGACGACCCCGAATTGCGCGAGAGCCTGAAAGAGAACGGAATAGGTCGTCCGTCGACCCGTTCGGCCATAATCGAGACTCTTTTCAAGCGTAAGTATCTGGAGCGCAAACGCAAGTCGATATTTCCCACACGGGCCGGGTGCGACCTTATCGACATCATATCAGAACCACTGCTCAAATCGGCGGCGCTGACGGGCATGTGGGAAAACAAGCTGAGGCGCATAGAGCGCGGCACATACCAGGCGGCATCGTTTATCGATGAAATCAAGAAGCTGATATCTGAAATAACGGTCAATGTATTGGCTGACAACAGCTTGAAGAAAATAAAATAAGCTGATTGCTTAGTTGTCAATTGTTTGATGAAGATAAAATAAGCTGTGGGCATAGCCGACATATGTTTGAAGAACGTAAAATCAATCATAATTTTGGGGTACTGTAGTTTGAAAATAATAAAAAAAATAGGGACGCTTGAATTATTTTGGCGCTTAGGTTTCATCGCGCTGATGCTCTGGCCTTTTGGTTTGCGGGCGGCTGTGGGCGATTCGATCTGCGACAACAGCATTGGGCTTAATGTCCGCCCTATGTGGGTGATACCTACGAGTCCTTATCTTAAATATGCCGATCATGACGATAGGATCGATGCGGCGGTGATGAGCGATTTGCGCTGGTCATTCAAGTTCAGTCGCGAAAGCCGCATGGGCCGCACTTATCCCGGGACTTATCAGGGCGTTGGCCTAGGTGTTCTCACGATGATGCCGACCCAGTCGCTCGGCACGCCAGCATTGCTGTATGTATTTCAGGGCTCGCGTCTCGCCGGAAGTTCGAGGGGCCTGTCACTGAATTACGAGTGGAACTTCGGCCTATCAGCCGGATGGGATAAATATGACGAGGATAAGAATCCCGACAATACGGCTGTTGGCTCTCACTTCAACGCCTATCTCAACATCGGCCTGATGCTTCGCTATCGGCTGTCGGACCATCTGGTGCTGAATGGAGGAGTGGAGGCGAGCCATTATTCCGACGGAAATTCGGCGCTGCCAAATTCGGGTGTGAATATGTTCGGCGCAAGGATAGGTCTGAGCTATATTTTCAATCCGGTTAAAGATCCTGATTATGAGGGACCTGAACCTGAATTTGACAAACATTTGAGCTGGGATGTGATGGCTTACGGCGCGCCCAATCAGCAGACGGTGGTTAATGGCTACGACGAGGAAGTGATGGTGCCGCACCGGTATTTCGTTGGTGGTGTGACCGTGATGCCTCTCTATCGTCTGAGCCATAAATGGAGCGTGGGAGGGTCTGTCGACCTGCAGTATGACCAGGGCGCCAATCTGCAGTCTAACATCGCGGTAGAGTATGGAGGCAATGAAATGAAATTTTACCGCCAGAGTTTCAGCGAGCGATTTTCGGCGGGACTGGCCCTTCATGCAGAGTTTACGATGCCCATTTTCAGCATCAATATCGGCCTGGGACGCAATATAATAGCCAAAGGGAGCAATGCCATATTTTATCAGACGCTTGCGCTTAAGAGCTATGTGAGCCGCAATGCGTTTATAAACATAGGGTATTCGCTTCGGGATTTCAAGAAGCCCAACCATCTGATGCTCGGTGCAGGATGGTCATTCGGGAGATAGCATAATGCGTAATGCGCAATTGTTGATGCGGGGCGGTCGAGGCGCGGCCTCGCCCCTACCATGTGGGACGACGGAAACGGGATGTGGAATGGGGGAAGGATAAGGAAGAAGGAGGGGTTGAGCGATGAGTAAAGGGATTGGTCGTGGGATTGATTTTGAGAATAGTCGTGGGATGAGAAGTAGGTTTAGAAGAAAGATGAGAAGATGGACAGACTTGGCGGTGGATGAGATGCTCGGTGGCGGCGACGAGGAGAGCCATGGCGCGGGTCATGATTATGTCGTCGTGATAGCCGGGTTTGGCGCCGTAGGTGCCGTTCTGCTTCTGTTCATAGGTGAGGAGTTCGTCGCAGGCCCCGGTGTCGCGCTCAATGTAGCGGGTGTTTCTCACGGCCTCGACCAGTTCGCCTACAAGCATGGGCTTGGTGGAGCGGTTTGTGTGGAAGCCATATTTGAGGGTGATTTCGTTTTTCACCGAGTCGAAGACACGTCGGCAATATAGATTGTCGTACTTATCGGCTATGCGGTTTAGGACAAAGAGATTGCCATTGTCGGAAGCGATGTTTTCGCCGCCGTAGTTTCCGGTCTCGAGGGTGTTTGATTCGACTACGAGGAGGCATTTGTTGTAAAAACGGGCGATGTCGACGGCTTTGTCGGCCAGGATGTCATGGTCGCAATGCCCTCGCCACTGTGCGACAACTTCGGGAATAGAGCCGCTGATGTCGAGGACGGCGATGACGGAAAAGTCGGACTTAGAAGAGCGACCACCCACATCGACTGCCGCGATATATTTTCTGCCCACCTCAGGACGCTTCCAGACGGTGAGATTGCCCACCTCATCCTCGGCCAGGTCGCCATTGGAATTTATCTCGCCTCTGAGAGGTGCTTCGCAACAAGATTCCCTGAGCTTCTCAACCTTGTTTTGAGAGAAAACTCCGAAGCCGGTGTTGGTGAAAGCCTCGGTGTCAGTGGTGGGGAACTCGGCCATCATCTTTTCCTCGGAGGTATATTCCGAGCTTTTCATGATATACCAGTTGATCTGGTCGAGGTCACAGCCGAGTTTCCATAGATAGCTGAGATAAGACTTCTGCATCATCTTGCGGGCCGTCTCGCGGCGGTCGACGGGCGTTCGGGAGTAGATTTCGATCTCATACCAGGGAATGAAAAGGGCGTGCTTGTCACTCTCGCCGCGCTTGGAGCGCAGCCATTCGGAATGAAAATAATTGCCTACACCGTTGGCCGTGGATTCGAGGGCGATGAGGGTGAGAGGCTCGAGGGTGACCGAGCCACAGATCGCGCGGATGAAGTCCTCGGGGCTTTTGTTTGGCGTCGCTCTCCAGAAGGCGACCTCTGAGAGATGGGCCATGGCATAATCGGCTCCACGGACGGCCTCCTGGTTCTCACTGGAGGCGACAGTCACGCGGCAGCCACGACCGGCAATTTCGCGGGTGTTGATGCTCCGCTCGAAGCATTTGAACTCGGGCTTTGAGCCTTCGTCGCCTTCCCAGCGAGCCATAGGATAGTTGGCGAGAAGCTTGGTGTACATGCCTCGGATTGTCCCGGCGGTGTCCTTTACATGGGCGCAGATTACGGAGTTCCAGTTGCGGCGGTGGCAGAGCTGAATCCATGCCATGTACATCTGAATGAGGGTAGAGCCGCCCCATTGCCTGGCCTTGAGGAGGATAAGCCTGATGGGGAGGCCTGCAAGGCGGTCGGTCTCGAGAATGGCGAGCACTTTGCGCTGGGGCTTGTTGAGTCTGAGAGGTACGTCGTTGCCGGAAAGTTTGTCCCGGATTTTCACGCATGTGAAAGCCCAGTATTCAAAGTCATGACGACAACGGAGACGGTCCCATTCCTCCGATGATGCAAGGGCGGCCTTATAAGAGGGGTCGCGGGTCATCGAGAGGGGAATGAACACCATACCACCCGAGGGAGAGATGGCTTCGACTCTTTGGCCGAAGCAACCACGGCCCTTTTCGGGGTCGTAGTCATCGCGGAGACGGGCGAGGCGGCGACGCTCGTCTTCGAGTAAAATATCATTAATTTCCATCCTAAAAAATTGAGAGATAAAATATTTAATAATGAGGGCGCGGAGCGGGCCGGGTGCGACCCGGCCCCTACCACAGAGAGGGTTCGGCCCGGAAGCGGAAGTCGGAGGAGACGGTAGCCTGAAAGACGATGAGGAAACCGTCGCTGCCGGGACTGAGGTAGCAACGCAAAGGAAGGCACCGAAGAGCACCGGAGAGACGCAATGCCACTTCAGGGGCGGAGAGAGAGGTGAGTCCTGCGGGGATGCGGTAGATTTTCAGTGTGCCCTGACATGATGAGGCGGCAGCCGGAAAACTGAAGGTCCAGAAACGAGCCCGCAAGAAATCTATGTGTATGGGGGCGGAAAGAGGCCCCGAGCTTTGCCTTCGCGGTGCGGATTTATGGGAGGTGAAAAGTGAAGCGCGGTCGAGGTCATACCATAGCGAGATTTTTATATCCTGAGAGTCAGGATAATCCGACCTGCCGGAACAGAAAATGGAGCCGGAGGAGTCGAGCCAGTAACGGATGCCTGAGGAGTCGCAGACGGAGGGAGAATCGCCGGGAATCTGACGCGGAGCACGGAGCCAGTAAGAGGTGATTTTGAGTCCGTCGGGGCTTAAGAGGCAGACGGCCTGACGTTGGGCAGTCCATAGTTCGAGTGCGTTAAGCGGCTGATTATAAACCATTGCGAGGAGTTTATGACAACGGAAATCGTCGAAAGGCAAGTTTTGGACGAGCGAAAGCCTGGAGCCTGCAAGGAGCCACAGGCGCCCACCACTTATGATGTAGATGCCGCGTGGCGAGACGACGGAGGTCATGGCGCCGGAGTCGACAGTAAGTTCAGAAATCTTGCTGACGGCGAGTTGGTCACCGACGGCACTGCGTCTGAGACCGTAAATGCCTGCAGAAGTGAGCGCCACGGCCTTGTGACAGCCGAAATCCCAGGCGGAATCGGAGCGGGAAGGGGTGAGGATTCGGCTGACGGCACCCTGCGCATTGGAAAGGAGCCGGATGTCAGCCGGGGAAGCATCATCGGCCACGGCAACTGCCTCGGGGAGAGAAGACTGAGCAAAAACAGTCTTGGGAAGGATGTAATCGGCGGCATATTCTTCGAGAACGAAAGGCAGAGTGCCGGTGGCTGCATAAATAGATCCCAAACCGGTGGAAATGAGAGAGAAGACGCCTTTATAGCACTTGTCGTCGCAGTAGATGCAGATTTCGACCTCGCGGGCGTCTGGCGCAGGCACATAGAGCATGGGGCCGAAAAGTTTAGGGTGCGAGGTGACATTTGTCGAACCTGATTCCTCGGTGACGCTCACGGAGCCATCGGCAAATGAGATGCGGACATATCCGCGCCATGCCTTATTGTCGAAGGCGGCGCCGAACTGAGAAGGTGAAAGAGATTTGCGCCTTACCTTGCAGAGATTGCCCCAGAAAAGGGTTGAGGCCACGCGGAGACCGCAGCGGGCCACATATTCAAAACCTTCATTATTGAAAGCCGCAGCATTTGAGGCGAGGCCTTTCTGAAGGGCGGTGGCTTCGCGTGCGGCGTCGCCCATGCCACCGGCGTCGAGGGTGAGCGGGGTATCGGAAGAAAGGCCGTCGCCGAAAGGATTTGCAATCACAGCCACGAGGCGATCCATGTTGTCGAGACGATTGATGCAAGCGCCGAGGAGCGAGGCGGCGAGCGATGAATCATTAGTACTAAGTCCGGCAGAAATGCCAGGGAGGGAGACACGGGCGAAATGAGAATCGTGGCGCAGACTGAGCACTGCAGAGCCTTCTGCGGCGGGGGTATAGGGCAGAATCTGAGGGCTTACCCAAACTTCCGCGCGGGAGACGGAGGAGAGAGAGGAGAGGGAGAATTCTGAGGAGTCAGAGGGCTTTAGACGGCGGAGACGTAAACGCCAGGTGCGGAGCTGAAGGTTATAGGCGCTGACAGTCTGCGCATCGGAGGAATCGACGTTCCAGATTCCTGTGAACTGCGCTTCGGTGGGATGCGTTAGGAGCACGGGAGAGGATTCGGAGACCTTGCGGCCCTCGTTGTCGAAGAATTTTATGCGGGCGATGAGAGGACCGACGAAAGAGCGTGTCTCGGCAGCGCCACGGACGGCTTCGTTGTAGGCCGCTTCGAGGTCGGAAACAAGGAGAGCGGCGTCTTTTGCATCAAGGACGCTCTCTGTGAGGTATGACTTGGAGAGGGTGCGGCTTTCGACACGGCCCACGACGACCTGATGAGCGGCGGCCTCGAGCATGAGACCGCCGAATGTTTTTGCACCGGTGGGCGTAAAGGTGATTATTTTGCCTTCGGAATCAGGACCGAGGCTGAAGCAGAGGGCGCCGCCGGCGGTCATCACGGCGAGGGTGTCGGAGGTGGCTACGGCGCAGAATATTTCGGTGCCGGTATCATGGATTAGGCGCGATGAGCCATCGGGGTCAACGGCATAGAGCGCGGTGCCGACGGCGGCGACGAGACATTCGGAGGCCGGAGCAAGCTGCACGGTGCAGAGCAATTTTGCGTTTTCGGGGAGTGAGGCAATTTTTTGAGGCAGGCCGGCGGGAATGTATGAGCCGTCGGAAGGGCAAAGGCCGGTGAATTCGAGTTTTTTGAGTTTTATACCATCCATAATGAGAACATAAAAAAATTTATAGCGCAAAATTAGGGGTGGCGGGAAGGGGAAAATACGATAAAAATGAAACATAAAAACAAAAAAATATAAAGGACATAAATTTTATCAGAAAACCAGAAGATTTATTTAGACATAAGTAATTGAAAAATAGAGCAATAAAGAACAGAAGGGTTTTAAACATAAGGTCATAAGGGCAGAAGAACAAAAGGTTGAGGCGCGTGGCGGGACACGCGCGGCGGGACCCCTACCACAGAGAGAACGCGGGCGGGCCACGCGCGGCGTGGCCCCTACCAAGCGGGGAAATCGCCTGAAAGACGAGCTGGCTGCAACCCAGCCCCTACCGGGAGAACCCGACAACAGCGGGAAAGACGGGTTTGTAAATATTTATGATAGTTGAGGATTTTTGTGTAACTTTACGATGTTTTTTATCTATATCTGAATTTACCATGCTAAGAAAAGGCAAACTATACTTCCGCTATGGCACTATGGGTTCGGCCAAGACGGCCCTTCTGCTTACTTCGGCCTATAATTTCGAGGAGAGAGGCATAAGCTATCTCTGCCTCAAACCCGTGATTGACACTCGCGAACAGCGCAACGTAATACGCTCTCGCATAGGCATAGAGCGGGAATGTCAGTGGATTTACCCGAACACGAATATTTTCGAGATGGTGCGCGACCTTTATCGTACGAGTTCCAAGATCTACGACTGGTTTCTGATCGACGAGGCGCAGTTTCTGAGCGAGAGTCAGGTCGACCAGCTTGCAAGGGTCGTGGACGAGTTGGGCAGCAGCGTGATATGCTACGGGCTGAGGACGGACTTCCAAAGTCATCTGTTCGAGGGTTCGCGGCGTCTTTTCGAACTCGCCGACACTATCGACGAGATAAAATCGACGTGCAACTGCGGCAACAAGACGATAATCAACGCGCGAATCGACGCCAACGGCAATTTCGTGGAGGAAGGCGCGCAGGTTGAGATAGGCGGCGACGACCGGTATGTGGCGGTGTGCCGCAAGTGCTGGCGCCAGAAGCATATAGAGCAGAGCAGCCGCAATACGCTGCCGCTTTTCGATGAAGAGATGGCCCAGCCTAAACTTCCGGAGCTTTAGAGAGTCTAAGGGAAAAGGGGCGGGCTGGGTGCGACCCAGCCCCTACCAAAGGGAGGACGCGAGACGGGCCCGGTGCGACCCAGCCCCTACCGGGCGACCCCGACAACAACCTTTCACTCTCAAATCTAAAAAATTAAGACATGACACTTAAAGCTATCAAGGACAAAACGAAAAAGAAAAATATAAACCGAATGGCGATGGCTGTAATAGCCATGATGCTTATGCTGCCGGCTGCTTTTACAGCCAAGGCCCATGAATTTAAGAACGAGGCTCTTACATACGATGTGACGTATAAATGGGGCCTGGTGCGCAAGAAGGCAGGTACGGCCCAGATAACGCTCATCAAATCGGGCGACAAGTATTACAGCAAGCTTACGGGCAAGACGGAGCCATGGGCCGACCGCATCTACATGGTGCGCGACACGCTCAACGGCGTGATGCACCACGACCTCACGCCCATAAGCTACGAAAAGATTGCCCGCGAAGGCAACAGCTACAAGCACGACGTTGTGAAGTTTTCTTACCCCTCGGAGAACTGCGTCAACGGTCAATGCACCCGCGTGGAGTATAAGGACAAGAAGCTGAAAAAGGACGAAAAGCGCGAGCTGCAGGCCATGGGCAAGACCGTGGACATGCTCTCGGCATTCTACTATATGCGTACCCTGCCTTTCGAGAGGTGGCAGAAGGGTCACACCGACAAGACCACCATCTTCTCGGGCAAGCGCAAGGAAACCCTCTCGCTCAAATATCAGGGCACGGAGGAGGTTAAGCTCGACGACCGGAAGTTCCGCTGCTACCACGTGACCTTCATATTCACCAGCGAAGGCGGCAAGAAGACATCGGACGATATGGACGCATGGATCACGGCCGACGACCGAAGGATACCCGTGAAACTGCAGGGCAACCTGGCCGTGGGCAAGGTGATGTGCCTGTATACGGGACGGTGACGCGGACATTGACGGCGCGGGGCGGCCCAGGCGCGGCCTGGCCCCTACCAAGCGGGAAATCGCCTGAAAGGCGGGCTGGGTGCGACCCAGCCCCTACCGGGCGGGGAATCGCCTGAAATTTAACATTTTGACTATTAATTCTATAGACCATGTATAAGATAGTATCGAAGAAACAATATTCGGAGCGGGTGTTTGAGCTCGTGGTTGAGGCGCCGGAAATCGCGGTGGCCCGCAAGGCGGGTCATTTCGTGATAGTGCGCGTCGACGAGAAAGGCGAGCGCATACCCCTCACCATCTCCGACTCAGACCCACTGAAGGGCACCATAACTCTTGTGATTCAGGCGATAGGCGAGAGCACACGCCATATATGCTCGCTCGAGCCGGGCGATTCGCTCCATGATGTAGTGGGGCCATTGGGCAAAGCCACTCATATCGAAAAATTCGGCACTGTGGTGTGCTGCGGCGGCGGTGTGGGCATCGCTCCGCTTCTGCCCATCATCAGGGCCATGAAGGCCGCAGGCAACCGCGTGATATCGATACTCGCCGGCCGGTCAAAGGAACTTATAATACTCGAAGACAAGGTTGCCGCCTCGAGCGACGAGACCATAGTGATGACCGACGACGGCAGCTA
>CAYZFL010000069.1:0-12481 GCA_964477785.1 uncultured Bacteroides sp. | reverse complement strand
CCGTATGTCGGACCCTGACAGGCGATAAAGCTGTAGCCGTTGAGGGCCTGGCGGATACGTATGCCGGTGATATGGTCGGCCATCGAGTCGATCTGCTCCATTACCTTACCGGTACGCTCCTGCGAAGTACCGGCAGGCATGTCGACCATACAGAAGATCACACCGGTATCCTCGTTGGGCACAAGGGCCGACGGGGTTGTGGACATGAGCCATACAAGAATGCCGATGGCTGCCACGACAGTGCCGAACGACACTACCTTATGCTTGGCGAACCACGACGCGCCCTTCTTATAACCGTTGAGAAGTTTGCCGAAGTTCTTCTCGAACGAGCGGTGGAAACGCTTGCCGAAAAGACCGAGCACGGCCACGATAGCGACAGCCCAGGCAATGCAGCTCAGCAGAACATTGTGGAAGCTGTACCAGCCCAGCACCATGAAGGTGATGGTGGCGATAAGAAGCACGAAAGTGATCAGAGGATGTATGTCGAGTGCGAATGTACGTTTGTATTTCTTCGCCATGGCCTCGCCTGTTGCCTTATAGGCCTCGCCCATGCGCTCCTTGAGCGACATCTCGCTGCCGTCGGCCTTATGGGGCTTGAGGAAGATGGCGCAGAGGGCCTGAGACAGCGTAAGGGCGTTCACGGCCGAGAAACCGATGGCTATGGCCATGGTCAGACCGAACTGACGGTAGAACACACCGGCTGTACCGGGCATGAACGACACGGGGATGAACACCAGCATCATGACCAGGGTAATGGACACGAGAGCGCCGGCGATTTCGCCCATGGCGTCGATAGAGGCGCGGCGAGCGCTCGTATAGCCCTGGTCGAGCTTGGCATGCACCGCCTCGACCACAACGATCGCATCGTCCACCACAATCGCGATGGCAAGCACGAGAGCCGACAGGGTGATGAGGTTGACCGAGAAGCCGATTAGCTTCATCACGAAGAAGGTACCGATAAGTGCCACAGGGATGGCGATGGCCGGGATAAGGGTGGAGCGGATATCCTGAAGGAACACATATACCACGAAGAACACAAGGATAAACGCCTCTATGAGCGTATGGATCACAGTGTTGATCGACGCATAGAGGAAGTCGTTGTTGTTCATAGGTATCTGTATCTCGCAGCCCTCCGGAACGTCTTTCTTCATCCTGTCGCACAGCGCCAGACAGTCCTCGATAATCTTTGTGGCGTTCGAGCCGGGAGTCTGGAACACTATGGCCATGGCGGCGAGGTGGCCGTTGGCCTTGTTGGAGAAGCCGTAGGTAACACGGCCGAGTTCTATTTCGGCCACGTCCTTAAGATAAAGCACCTCACCGTTGGCACCCGTGCGCACTACTATATCGCCGAACTGCTCGGGAGTGGTGAGGCGGCCGCGGTAACGCATGATATACTGGAACGACTGGTTGCCCTGTTCGCCGAAAGCGCCCGGAGCGGCCTCGACGTTCTGCTCGGCCAGCGCAGCCGAGATATCAGACGGCATGAGGTGATACTGAGCCATAACCTCGGGCTTAAGCCAGATTCGCATCGAATAGTCGGCGCCAAACGACATCACATCGCCTACACCCTGCACACGCTGGAGTTCCGGGATGATGTTGATCTTCATGTAGTTGTCGAGGAACTCGGGCGAGTACTTGGCAACTGCGGTGGTATCCACAAGGGCCACACCGAGAAGCATGGATGTCTGACGTTTGCGGGTCTGTACACCCACCTGGTTCACTTCCGAAGGCAGAAGATTGGCGGCGGCCGACACACGGTTCTGCACGTCGACGGCGGCCATGTTCGGGTCGAAACCCTGTTCAAAGTACACGTTGATGGTAGCCGAGCCGGTGTTGGTGGCCGTCGACTCCATATATGTCATGCCCTCGGCACCGTTGATACTCTCTTCCAGAGGAGCGATCACCGAATTGAGCCCGGCGGCGGCGTTGGCGCCGTTATATGAGGTGGTCACCGAAATTGTAGGGGGCGCGATATCGGGATACTGGGTGACAGGCATCGTCACCAGTCCGATAAGACCGAGCAGCACGATGAAGATAGAAATCACCGTCGACAGCACCGGTCGGTTGATAAATCTGTCAAGTTTCATTTATCTTATCTTTCGATTAAATGTCTGAATGATAATAAAGAGCGTGAAGCAAGAGGGACAAGTTTTAGTCAGCTTCTCCGTAAGTCTTACTTGTTGGCCTGTGCGCCGGCTTCGGCACCGGCCTGCTCTGCCGGCTGTGCCTGATTCTGGCCGGGAGTGCGGGGCTTGACCTCCATATTGGGCCTTACCGAAGAGTTGACGCCTTCGATTACCACGCGGTCACCGGCCTTGAGGCCGTCGGTAACCACGAAGCTCTTGCCGTCGGAAACTTCGAGTACCTCGATCTTGGCAGGCACTGTCTTGTTTGAATCGTTGAGCACAAGAGCGTAACGGAGGTTCTGAATCTCGTATGTTGCATTCTGGGGTATTACAATAACGTTCTCGCTGTGGACGGGCATGATGACCGAGCCGGTCGAGCCTGAGCGGAGAAGGCCGTTGGGGTTGTCGAAAAGTGCGCGTACCGACGATGAACCGGTCTGCAGGTCGTTGACGCCGCTTACGGTCACCACCTTGCCTTCGAGAGGATAGATGCTGCCGTTGGCGAGACGGAGCTGCACGGGAGGCATCTGGGCGATGGCCTGGGCGAGCGAAATAGTGCCGTTCTGCGTGAGGTTGAGGAGCTCGCTTTCGTCAAACGAAAAGTAAGCGTAAACCTGCGAGTTGTCGCTCACGGTTGTGAGAGGCACCTGCGACGAGGGCGATGCGAGAGATCCTTCGCGGAATGGTATCTGACCTACCACACCGGCCGAGGGTGAAACCACGCGGGTGTAGGAGAGGTTTTTCTGAGCGGCGGTGAGGGCTGCCTGCGACTGGGCCAGCTGGGCGCGGGCCTGGTCAAGCTGGTTTTTCGACAGCTGCCACTCGTATTCGCTGATTATCTGCTTGTCATAAAGACGACGCTGATTCTGCTCTGTGATCTGAGCGTTGCTCACAGCCGTTTTGGCTGCGCTCACTGCGCTGCGGGCCTGGTCGACGGCTGCCTGGAATGTGACGGGGTCGAGCTGAAACAACAGCTGGCCCTTGCTTACGTGCTGACCTTCGTCGACACATACTTTCAAAATTGTTCCCGACACCTGGGGACGGATAGCGATGTCGGTCTTGCCCTGGATAGTGGCGGGATAGCTCACTTCATTGTCGGCGCTGGTCTCCTCTACGGCGATTACGTCAACTTCGGGCGCGGGCATCTGCTGTTGCTGCTGCCCTTTTCCGCATGAGCTCAGAGCGCCTATCATGGCTATTCCTCCGAGCATCAGAAGATAGTTACTTGTCTTCATTTCTATGTCTGTTTTTACCTGTTAGTTGCTTTTAATTCTCTAAATTTCTATAAGGCTTAATACTTTAGCGTGTTGTGTTTTACTTTATTGAACAAAATCTATTTCATTTTGCCATTCGGGTGCAAAGTTACAAATTTTTAAACTGCCCGATTCGCCTTATCGGAAAAGAAATTTTCCGTTTATTCCTCTAAATAGTGAATAAAGTTTAAATTAACCGATTTTAGTGGTGTTTCAGTCAAAAAAACGGTAAATCCATGCCCTATTTTTGCATGAACTGCGTAAAAAAGCCAGTCCTCTGAAAGACTGGCTTTTATTCTGTAAACGCATTTGGGACTTATCTTGTTTTTACTTCCTTGAGGTAGTTTTCGATGCCTTCCACAATTTTCTCGCCGAGTTTCTTACGGAACTCGGGGTCTGCGAGCATTTCTTCCTCCGGCAGCGAGCTCATAAAGAGCACTTCGACGAGAGCGTTGGGATAGTCGGTGGGACCGTTGAGCGAGAAGTTGAAGTTACCTATCAAACCGAAATCGGTGAGGCCGAGCGAGAGCATCGACTTGTGCATCGAGTCGGCAAGGGCACGGTCAAAGATATGTTTGTAGTATGCACTGGTTCCCAGGGGGATAAGGGGATTGCCGGAGGCGTTGTTGTGAACGCTGATCGCCAGGTCTACATTGCCCTCTTTCCAGATGCGCTTGCGCTCGGTCATCGAGGGACCGGTGTCGCCGTCGCGGGTGAGCACCACTTTGGCGCCCTTGTCGCGGAGGATGCGGGCGGCGTTTAGCACGATGTCGAGGTTGACCTCTTTCTCAGTGAGGCCCGATGGCGAGATGGCGCCGGGATACTTGCCGCCGTGACCGGCATCGAGGCCGATGGTAAGATCTTTGAGCTCAAGCGATTCGGGTCGGTGACGCACTTCTATCACGAAGTTGTTTGATTCGCCTTCATAGCCTGCCGAGTAGCCCCAGTTGTAGTTGTCGTTGAGACGGATCACGACTGTAAGCGCGTCGGGTGTGGTCTGCTGGAGGTCGACAAATTTGATTATGCCAGGCGTGTTGCGCTGGGTGAGCCAGTTGGTATTGTTCATCGCACCGTAGAGTGTGATCTTGATGGTCTGCGGGTCGATTTCGGTTCTTGACCAGTAGGGCAGACGGTAAGGCAGAGGCATCACGATGCGGTCGGTCTTGCCGGTGTTTGAAATGCTGGCGTTAAGAGTATTGACAATCTGCATACCGTCGCCGCCACGGTTAACCGTGTTTTTGGGCACGTATGCATACTGACTTGAGCCGAGCATCACCTTATAGAGGTTTTCGGTCTCGCCGATGGCTGTGAGGGGTATGCCCGAGTCGATGAAATTCATCTTCGATCCGCCGAGACGGTCGCCTCCGTTGCCATACTGCATGTATGCGAAGTTGTCGGTTACGATATTGATTGGCTCGGCAAGCTCTTTGGTCTGCATGGGCAGTGCCTTCACGCCTGATTTCGTACGGGGGGTGGCATCATAATAAACACGGAAAGTGGTCTCGACTGTGCGTTTGCCCACTTTGGCCTTGACGGGTATATCGTTGAGGCCCGGTTTGAGGGTCACTTCGGCTCCGAAGCTGCCGGTTTTGTATACATGGGCCGGTTCTTTGTTGATCCATGCCTCGGCACCCGGCTCGGTTACGGCGACCAGACGGTAAACAGAGTTATAGACCGTGTCGTACTTCTCCTCATCGTCGTGCCAGATTTTAAGCTTCGGCGACTTGGGCTTTGCGGCGCATGCGCCAAATGTCACTGCTCCGGCCATTGCGACTGCGAGCAGAGTTTTAAGATTGAAATTCATTTATTTATGGTATTTAGAATATATATGCATTATAGAAATGTAAAATCAGGCGTGAAAACACCCTGCCTCTTTTCCAAATGCAAATATAGCAATTTTTTACGGTATTCCGCACCCTCCGGGCCTAATAAATTTTCAGTAGTGAATGAATGGCTTTTTCAAGAAGTGAAATCTTGTAGTTGCTGCAGTATTCAGGCGGCATCACCGCTCTGCCGGTGAAAGGGGTGTCAAGCAGGCGTGATATTGCCGCAGTAATCTCCTCCGGAGTATCGGCTATCGTCACACAGTTTTCAAGGCCCGAGCCGGTGATCATGGCACGGTTGCCCACAATGTGAGCGCTGCGGGAGATGGCATTAAGGAGCTTGAGTTTCAGACCGGTAGGCTGAAAGGTAAGGAGAAGAGTCACTCTTGCCTCGCTCATAAGCCGATTCATCTCTTCCGGTGAAGGCGATGTGATAATTTCGACATTCGGGCTATGCGCGCAATACGCTACAAGTTCCGGCGACGGATTGAGTCCAGCTGCAACAAATTTTTCATCAGGCAATGCTGGCGCGATTTCATCTGCTATGTATTTCACCGCACCTATATTTTCCTCCACCGAAAGATTGCCGTGATAAAGCACAAATCTCCCTGCGCCGGGCAATTTGGCCGCTGCCCCCTCTACATCCCGGTTCTCATCAAAAAAGCAGGGCATCAGCAACACTTTTTTATCAGGGAAAAGTTCCGAGAAATGAGCGGCATCCCCCGGACTCACCGCTGCGATAATATCGGCATGTCCCAGTATTCGTTCAAAGCGTTTCAGTCGCCGGGATTCCAGCCTGAAAAAGAGTTTTTTAGCCAGTGAACCGGCATTTCCGGCGAGTCCCTTGTAATAGTCGTGCTCAATATTGTGTGCGCGCACTATCTTCAAGCGATTTTTTAGAGCCGGATGGTCAAGCTGCAGGCAGGTATGAAGCCCCTCGAAGAGTATCGGGTCGTCATCGGCGCATAAATCTTCGATCAGTCGCGGGTCATGCCGCGAGTTTACGATATATGGGCGCCGCGAGAGCTGGCTTTTCAGGCCTCTCCTTCGCTCATACACGATCACCTTGTCGGCAAACTGTCTGAGCGGCGATATATCATCCCGTCCCTTATAGGCATAGGTGTGGAATGTGACGCGCCAGCCCGTGTCATGAAGGGCTTTGAGCTTGTAATACACGTCGATAACGCCGCCATAGTCGGGCGGATATGGATTCTGGAAGCTTACGACATGTATGTGCGGACGCATGGAATCAGAAGCTTGTCCAGCCGCGGAGGCTGTTTCCGGCTGCGGAACTGAGTCTTACCGACGTGGTCTTGGCCGGGAGGTCGAGGATGAGGCAGGAGCCTTCTGAGTCGAGTGTGCCGAGCTTTTTGCCGCGTTTGCCCATGAATTCAACCTTTACGGGTGTTTCGCCTGCAAGAAGAAGCATCACCTTTTTGGCATCTTTCTTTACGGGGAAGGTGACAGACTGATTGCCGAGGGCCACATCCGCGCCGTATGTGCCGGGAGCGACCTCGGCGGCGAGGTTCTTGCCGTCGGCACCGTCGGTGGTGTTTACATTAAACTGACGAATTGCAATCCAGTGCTTGTGATCCTTGTCGTCGGTACGTTTCAGTGCGATGTAGCGGGCCTCGACGGGCTGGCGCAGCTCGCCCGTAAGCGTATTGCCATTGCGGGTCTGCTTCTGGAAGTTGTGATATGTCTTGCCGTCGGCCGAATATTCAACCACAGCCTCGGGATACACGTCGGCATCGTCTTTATCATCCTTGCCCATCAATACTTCAACGCCCTTTACCGGACGTAGTTTCTTGAGGTCAAGCACTATATATTCTCCGGGTTTCATATTGAGGCCCGAATGATAAAATGTCGAATTGTCGTGATCGAGCATATCGTCGGGAACTGCCGCGATGCCCTGTGCCTTGAAGGAGGCGATCAGCGCCGGTACCGAAGGTTTTTCGCCTGTTACTTTCTCCCAGAGGATTTCGATATTATCGTCTTTCACCTTGTTTATAAAGGGATTGAGCTTTTTCAGGCCGATGGAATGTTTGCGGAAAGCAGCTTTGCCCTCGGGAGTCATCACGGCTGGGTTGAGCCACTGCCATATCTGTTCCGGTGTTGCGTCTTCCGAAAGAGCCACGAGGTTCATGGCCGCGAGGCCGCGGGTGCCGAGAAACCCGAACTGCTCGAGCCAGGGATTTATCTCTTTGAGAAGCAAAGAATTGTCAAGGTCGCGACGAATTACTTCCGGCGCGTCTTCTATCTGCTCGAATTCCATGTAGAGAGCGTCGTATTTGCCCCAGTCGATGGGATTGCCGAGGTCGGTGTCGGTTTCCCACGACTCGTCGCGGGCATAGCCTTTGCCGCTGTTGGCCGAATGTATGGAGAAGAGGCGGTAAGCATCGTATGCGTCACCGGCAAGGTCGGCTATGCCGCGCTCCCAGGCGCGTATGGGGTCGAAAGCCTTGATGTTCCAGCAATAGTCGGCCACGCCGCAGAGTGCCGGCAGAGAAGCCATACCATGTTCCATGGGGTTGGAGGCGAAGCCGCCTATTTCCTTGGGGTCGATGTTCTTGTCGAGGCCGTAGCTCGGGCCAAGGAGCATATAGTATGTGCAGTAGTCCGAGACAGGGAAGTTCCACCAGTAGAAGGCCGGGCGCTTTATCAGATTGTTGACAAACTGCATGGTATCGTCGGTAAGGTCGGAGCAAACATAGTCGCCGGTATAAAACACGCTCACGCTTTTGTCGAGGGTCCTGCCGTAGGTAGCCAGCTGGCCTTTTTCCGTAGGATTGGCCCAGAGACGCGAATAGTCTGTGGGGCAGACTATAAGGTCGGCCACGTCTTTTTTCTGCTTTACGAAGTTTTCGGTCAGATAGTTGAGCAGGTCGACCTGCTGCTGGGTTTTCGCTCCGGCACCGGATATATCGTCGAAGAACACTGCGAAGCCTCTCACGCCTAAGGCATACATCTGCTCGAATTTGGCCACGAGCGAATCGCGGTCGGCATCATTCCAGCGGATATCTCCCCCCGGGTGGATTGCCCATACGAAATCGATGGAGCGACGGTTGCAACTGTCGCACAGCTCGGCGATCTGACCCGCCTCTTTCTCGGGATAGGGCTCACGCCATTTCGGAGTGCGGTGATAGGGATCGTCCTTTGGTCCGTAGACGTATGTGTCCATTTTGTTGCGGCCCATATAGTCGATAATGGCAAGCCTTACCTCATGGCTCCAGGGAGCGCCGTAGAAACCTTCGATTACGCCGCGGCGGGCTATGTCGGGCCAGTCGCGTATCTCGCCGGCTGGAAGTATGCCACCGTTGCTCTCAAGGGCGGCCTCGAAAAGCTGGCGCATGGTCTGTCGGGCATAAAACTCGCCTGCCTTGTCGTAGGCATTCACCTCAACGCCTTTATCCGTAATCTTTATGTTATATGCACCGCTAACCGCGCTGCCGTAACCGGCCGCCGGGTCGATTACATATTTCACTTTGCCTGCGTCAAGTCCGGAAACGCCACCGTAAGCAGTATTGATTTCATGAATCACGGGACTCACTGCCCCGGCAAGTGTGGCGAGAGTGGCTTTTCCGTCGCCATCGCCCGATGCTATTATTGTAGAACTCATGGTTAAACTCATGGCTGCTAATATCGCTGTCGCTTTTAATCTAAGGTTCATTTCGCAGTATTTATTGGATCTTCTGCAAAGTTAAATATTTTTTTGCTTTCAGAGAGCATATAAGTAATTTTACTCTTAAAAACCATCTCGGAATCCCTGATTCAAAGCATCTGTTAGAGCCTGAATCTGCAATCTTTTTTCGTTAAATTCTGAATTTTCACTAACTTTGCAACATATTCCTCAGCCGGGGAGTTATCAAAAAGCACTAACACTGAAAGCAATCATAAGAATATTATAGAATTCGCCACACGCCCCTCGCTCGTAAGCCAGTATCTTACAGAAATGCGCTCGACCGAAACCCACCACGACCGCCTGCGCTTCCGCCGAAATCTCGAGCGCATAGGCGAAATCATGGCATACGAGATGAGCAAGACCTTCCGTTACAAGGAGGTAGAAGTCACCACTCCCCTCTCGCCGGCAAAATGTCAGGTGATAGACGAGAAGATTGTCCTCGCCACCATATTCCGTGCCGGAGTGCCTTTCCATCAGGGTTTCCTGAGATATTTCGACAATGCCGAAAATGCCTTTGTCTCGGCCTACCGTAAATATAAGGACAACGATCATTTCGACGTGTGCATCGAATACCTCGCCTCGCCTTCCATCGAGGGCAAGACACTGATTCTCTGCGACCCCATGCTTGCCACCGGCTCGTCGATGGAACTCAGCCTCAAGGCTCTGTTTACCCGCGGTATGCCGGCAAAAATCCATATTGCATCTGTTATCGCCTCGCAGCAGGCCGTCGACTATCTCGCCGGCATCCTGCCAAAGGACATCACCACCATGTGGATGGGTGTGATTGACCCCGAAATTAATGAGCACAAATACATTGTGCCGGGTCTGGGCGACGCCGGCGACCTCGCTTACGGCGAAAAACTCTGAAAGATTTTTATCCTGCATCAGCGGCGGCGCGGGTCTTTGCCTGTGCCGCCGCTGTTTCATATTAGGCTTATTAGACTAATGGAACCAATTCTGCCAATTAGGCTTATTAGGATTCACTGTGTTAATTTTCCTTAATCATGTACCTTTTCAGAGTTATTTTTTTAAATTTGCGATACCAAACATTAACCGTAAAATCTATCGTGAAATATGGCAAAAGCTAAAGGCGCAGTCGATATCGATCAGAATCGCTGCAAAGGATGCGACCTGTGCGTGGTGGCCTGCCCCACCGACGTGCTGTCTCTCCATCCTCAGGAAGTAAATGACCGCGGATATCATTTCGCATACGCCAAGAACCCCGAAAACTGCATCGGGTGTGCGTCATGCGCCATGGTTTGTCCCGACGGATGTTTTACAGTATATAGAGTTATGGTCGATAAATAATTTCGGCTGTCAGTATCATTCATCCCTTTAATCCTTATTCTAAAAATGGAAGAAGTTAAACTAATGAAAGGCAATGAGGCTATCGCCCATGCCGCAATAAGATATGGTATCGACGGCTATTTCGGCTATCCTATCACCCCCCAGTCAGAAGTGCTCGAAACCCTCGAGGCCGAGATGCCCTGGACAACCACCGGCATGACCGTGCTTCAGGCCGAAAGCGAAGTGGCCGCCATCAACATGGTATACGGCGGCGCATCTACCGGTAAGGCTGTGATGACTTCGTCATCGAGCCCCGGCGTCAGCCTCAAGCAGGAAGGCATCAGCTACATAGCGGCCTCAGAGCTTCCCGCTCTCATCGTCAACGTTATGCGCGGCGGTCCCGGCCTCGGAACTATCCAGCCCTCACAGGCCGACTATTTCCAGGCTTGCAAAGGCGGTGGCCACGGCGACTACCACCTCATAGTACTCGCTCCCGCTACCGTGCAGGAAATGGCCGATTTCGTAGGCCTCGGCATGGACCTTTCGTTTAAATACCGCACTCCCGCCATGATTATGGCCGACGGTGTTGTGGGCCAGATGATGGAAAAAGTGGTTCTTCCCGACTTCCGTCCCCGCCGCACAGCCGAGGAAATCGAGGCACAGTGCCCCTGGGCTGCCAAAGGCAAAAACGGCCGCGCCCACCGCAACGTCATCACTTCTCTCGAGCTCGAGTCATCGAAAATGGAGGAGAACAACAACCGTCTGCAGCGCACCTATGCCAAGATTGAGGAAAACGAAGTAAGATTTGAAGAGAAATTCATGGACGATGCCGAATACGTTATCGTGGCATTCGGCTCGGTGGCACGTATCTGCCTCAAGGCCATCGAAGACGCCCGCGCCAAGGGCATCAAGATAGGTCTGCTCCGTCCCATAACCCTCTGGCCCTTCCCCAAGAAGGAAATCGCCCGTCTCGCCGACAAGGTTAAAGGCATGCTCGTAGTAGAGCTCAACGCCGGCCAGATGATCGAGGACGTGAAGCTCGCCGTAAACGGTAAGGTGCCAGTTTATCACTTCGGCCGCATGGGCGGTATCGTGCCCAACCCCGACGAAGTGCTCGACGCCTTCAACAAGGATTTCCCCGAGGCTGCCAAATAAGCCGCGTTTCAAATCAATTTATTCATCAATGAATATTCTTCAAAAGCCATGAACGAAAACGAAATAAAGCAAGAAAAAAATATAGTCTACAAACGGCCCAAGCTGTTTATGGACACCAATACCCACTATTGCCCCGGCTGCAGCCACGGCGTAGTGCACCGCCTCGTTTCGGAGGTGCTCGAGGAAATGGGTCTTGAGGACAAAGCCATTGGCGTGGCTCCCGTAGGATGCGCCGTATTCGCCTACAACTACATAGACATCGACTGGGTGGAGGCAGCCCACGGCCGCGCTCCCGCCGTCGCTACAGCTATCTCACGCCTCAACCCCGACAAGGTGGCCTTCACCTATCAGGGCGACGGTGACCTCGCCGCTATCGGTACTTGCGAGACCATCCACGCATCAAACCGTGGTGAAAACATCGTCATCATCTTCATCAACAACGCCATCTACGGTATGACCGGCGGCCAGATGGCCCCCACAACCCTGCTCGGCCAGAAGACCGCAACCTGCCCCTACGGCCGTACAGCGGAGCTCAACGGTTATCCCATCAAGATCTCCGATATCCTCGCCGGTCTCGACGGCACATGCTACGTTACCCGTCAGGCTGTCCACACCCCCGCCGCAGTGCGCAAGACCAAAGCCGCTCTCAAGAAAGCTTTCCAGAACGCAATCGACAAGAAAGGCACATCAGTAGTTGAAGTGGTTTCGACCTGCAACTCAGGCTGGAAGCTCTCCCCCGCCAAGTCAAACGAGTGGATGGTAGAGCACATGTTTGAAAAATATCCTCTGGGAGACCTCAAAAACGAATAATCTCCATAATCAATTAATAAACTAACACGCTAAAATCGAATCATCATGAAAGAAGAAATCATCATAGCGGGCTTCGGCGGCCAGGGCGTGCTCTCAATGGGTAAAATCCTCGCGTACGCCGGTCTTATGAACGATATGGAGGTTACCTGGATGCCCAGCTACGGTCCCGAGCAGCGCGGCGGTACAGCAAACGTCACCGTTATCCTCTCCGACCAGCCCATCTCGTCTCCCGTCCTTGACAAATACGACACCGCAGTTGTGCTCAACCAGCAGAGTCTCGACAAATTCGAGTCGAAGGTTAAACCCGGCGGAACTCTCATCTACGACCCCTCGGGAATCCATCAT
>CAYZFL010000068.1:0-12507 GCA_964477785.1 uncultured Bacteroides sp. | reverse complement strand
GCTATTATAGGAGTATATAGTTGATAAGTAGATTGTAATGTGATACAAATTAAATATTTAGTATAAGTGTGACGGCGGTTATTCTCCATCGTAATAAAAACTTTAGAATTGATGAAACAAATAGTATGAGTATTAGATGATTAAGTTTGATTGTAAAAATACATTAATCTCTGACTTTTTACATTTAAAAATCAGAAGTGAATCCTGGTTCGGATATAGAATCAGCTGTCCTTCTCTATTCTTATTGTAAATTGTAAACTATAAATTTGAAGATTTATTCATCAAGTCTATGCGTTTGAGGGTTTCGTTTACTAAATTTTTTTATATACAAATGAAATTTTTGGAATAACATTTGTGAAATTAACAAACTCAATCAATAATTTTTGATTTTGAGACGAATCAGACTTTACTTCAATGCTTAAATTCTTTCAAAATTCTGAAATTATCCTATAACTTGCCAATCTTTTATAAATAAAACAATCTCAGAGCCTCAAAAGATGCATAAGTGTTTCATAATTGCGAAGTATTTAACTATATTTAAGTACCTTACACTCGCTTTATCTCTAATTTATGCCACTTTCAGAGCTCCATTATTCTACACGAGTTAGAAAATTCATGCAATTCCGGCCATTTTGCACTGCCTTATACACCCTTTAAGCAATAAATAGCCTATTCTAACCATTTAAATCTTTTCTGTATAACTTTGCATACTCCTTCATGCACAGCCGCGAATATAGGTTGAGTCTTAAGACAATCCAACTGGGAGAAGTATGAGTATTAAATTCTCAAAAGTGGATTGAGCATAGCGCCTGCTTTCCTCTTTTTGCATGAACTTCGTGCACATTTTCTTGCGCTGAATCTTTTCACGTAGTTTATGGCCAGGATAAATGCGGCTCATATTATTATCTGTTGCCGACTGAATATATTCTGTTTTGAAATAATCACATTCGCGCTCAAATTTATTCTTTATGCACCATTCATCAAATAGTCCTAATATTGCGCTCTAAGTTTAATAATGTGAGTTATGTTAAATTGTATATCGACTTTTATTCCCTACTTACCTTTACAACTCCTCTTTTTCATAAATTCTTTAACCTCGATTCTATTTCCAAAAATGATGCGCTGTTTGACGCCTGGCATCCATCACAAGCATTTCAATCATAAAACAATGCCGTTATAAGCGTGAGATATTCAGGTGCGTGCCCATCGCCAGACCATTTAATTTCAGTATTGAAGTAATGGCTGCTGATGGCCGTCACATCAAAGCCGCAAGCCTCCAGAGACGGCCTTATCTTCTCAGGGTGCCGACATTCCCCACCCTCCGTTCTCGCGCATTTTTGCCCGGGACAATATAAACATTTCCCGACAAATGCCATGGCGCGCCCGTTAAGCTTTACCTCTTCCTCCAATAGCATTATTTCAATTCCGGGACGTTCTTTCATTATATAACCCTCTGCTTCTCTGAGATTTGTTCCTTTCTTCAGAGGTATTATCTTTGTCATGAAGAGTCGACATTTCCCGTATTTCCCATATTTTTCCTCAGGCTCGAACCCAAGAGGCGGACAGCTCCATATTTGACCGTAATTCGGACACTGCATGCAACTTTTCAGGCACATTTCGGCTTTCCTGAAATGGCTGAACAGCTCCTTTACATCGCAATCTATTTGCGAATTAATAGTCTTATAATCAGTATTATTGACTGTATTACCAGCTTCTATTCCCATAAATTAATAGTGAAAATTATTATATATATATTAGCGAGTATTATTTCAGACAATCTTTGCTTTAAAAATCATACGTTATTCCTCCTCCACGGTCTCCACACCATCGATATCTGAAAGCGCCTGCAACAGGTTTTGAGCTGCCATAGCTCTCAGTGACAGCTTCAGGAGGCATACATTATCGAATTGCTGATCGATAAATTTGGCGTCGGGATATTTCTTGACCGCTTTCATTACATCGTTCATCGCCATGTATGAGAATTTCACTACCACGGTTTTCTCCACATACTTTATGGTAGTCCCGGCGTTTTCTATGGCAAGCCGTGCAGCCGAGCGATATGCGACAATCAGACCCGATGTGCCTAATTTTATGCCTCCGAAATACCTTACCACCGCAATAGCCGTATCTGTTATTCCGAAAGAATTGATCTGTCCCAATATGGGCTTTCCGGCAGTTCCTGAGGGTTCTCCATTGTCCGATGATAGAAAAGTCTTGCGTTCGGATCCTACCATATATGCCCAGCATACATGTCTCGCATCGTGATATTTGTCCGCTATGGAATTTATAAAATCCTTTGCTTCCTGTTCATCCTTCACTTCATGGGCAAAGGCCAGAAAACGGCTCATTTTTTCGCGATATACGTCCTCGCCGTCTTTAGCTAAGGTAAGATATTGGACCGGTTCGAGCTGTATGTCCATTTTGAAGTGTACTTAAATAATAAGAGTGGCTTGCATCCACAAAGATACAATAAAAAATTCGGCCGACGAAATTTCGCCGGCCGGTCTGATACTGTTATGTAATTAACGGTTAATATTCGTGCCCGTCGTTTTTGAGTGTCGCCTCGGTGATAGGCCTGCGGTTCATCTTATACCACACGTATCCTATATATATCACGACAATGGGAATGAACAGCGATACCACGCTCATTACCTTGAGTGTGAATAGCGATGACGAACTGTTGGCAATAGTAAGAGAGCTCTGGACATCGGTCAGCGAGGGCAAATATGCCGTGTTGTTATATCCAATGAGGCTTAGAAGAACTAGTATTGCGAGGAAAGTGCCTATGCCGCTCCACCATATTCCCTTGTTCCAGTAAGAGCTGAACGCAGAGCGGAGTATGCCGTAGAGCACCATCACCACACCTATTACAAGACCCGCAGGAAGCGCCCAGCAGCTCCAGAGGTTATGCCAGTAAAGATTGGGAAACCATGAGGCCACGCCTGATTCGTCCACTTTCACACCCGGTGAGCAGAAAAGTACGATTAGGAAGCCTATGAAAAGAAGGGCGAACAGCGCTCCGTTGTAGAGCACGTTGGTGCGCATGTTTGTGCCGAATTCTTTGGCGTCAGAGATGTTGTTGATGAAATAGAGGGCGGCCTGGGTCCGGGCAAGGAAAAATACGCAAACACCCAACAGAAGATTCTTCCAGCTGAATATCTCACTGAAGCCATGGTCAGAACCCCACTGCGAGATTACCGGATTACCGCTGAAATCCACTATGTTTGACTTGGTAACGGTAAAGTCGCCTCCGAAAAAGAGACTGCCTACGGCCACACCGAGCAGCACACAGCCCACAAGTCCGTTGAAGAAAAGGAATGCGTCGTAGGTTCCGGTTCCGTATACATTGCCTTTACGCATGCGGAATTCATAGCTCACTGCCTGCAGCACGAAGCTGAGCAGGATGAGCATCCATAGCCAGTAAGCGCCACCAAAGCTGGTGGAGTAGAACAGTGGGAAGGAAGCGAAGAATGCTCCTCCGAATACTACAAGCACCGTATAGGTAAGCTCCCATTTGCGGCCCAGCGAATTCACCATCAGTGAGCGGCATATCTTTGTTTTGTTGCCGTAGAGTAATGTCTGGCCTCCCTGGACGAAAAGCATGAAGACCAATGCGGCTCCCAGCACGGTGATGATAAACCACCAGTATGTCTGATAATAATTTATTGTTTCCGGCATTGTTTCAGGTTTTAAAGGTTAGTTAATCATGATTGTGCCTCGATATCGGTTCTGGAAGCCTTGGAAATATAGCGGCACATAATGCTTATTTCGGCAATCAGAAGTATGGTGAATATAACCGCGAAAATCCAGAATGTCGTCTGTACCGACGATGATGGCACATCCGATATAGCCACGTTGGTGGGCATGAGGTCCTGTATCACCCAGGGCTGACGGCCTACTTCGGCGAGCACCCACCCTGCCTGTGAGCATATCCATACTATTGCTATAGAAAGCATACCGGCGATATGCAGCCAAGGTTTCTCAAGGTATTTGGTTTTCTTGTAGCTTACGAAAAGGAATACAAGGAAGAGGAGAAGCAGATAGCCTCCGGCATAAACCATGATGTGGAATGCATAGAAGGTAAGTCCCATCGGTGGTATCGCATCTTCGGGTTTGTCGAGATAGCCGTATCCGAAATACTTGAAGTTCTCGGCGAGGCGTGTCTTGGCATCATTCTGTGCGGCCACGTCCTCGGCTTCTAGGGCCTTGTGATAATCCTCCAAAGCCAGACGGGCCTGTTTGCCCATTTCGATACGCTCGGCATAGCTAACCGTATTTATTGTGTCGCCGTTTTTATCTATATCCACACCGTTGATCAAGTCTTCGATGCCCGGCACGAAAGCATCGGCATCATGCTTGGCCAATATGGAAAGTCCCTTGGGGATTGAAATCTCGGCGTTTATGGCTTTCTGGGAGTCAAAAGGTTTCTTGTCTGTGTTGATGAATCCGAAAGCAACGAGTTCTGTACCCTTTTTGCCCTGATAAAGTCCCTCCATAGCTGCGAGTTTCATAGGCTGAACCTTTGATACCTCAACTGCAGATCCGTCGCCGGTATAGATGGTCATGATTATGCCTATGAGGCCAAACCATGTACCTATCATCAACGACTTGCGCGATACGTCGATATTGCGCTTTTTCCACAACATCCAGCAGCTTACTCCTATCACAAGTACGCCTGCGAGACACCAGCCGCTGAATACCGCATGGAAGAATTTATTCATTGACACGCTGTTGAAGGCCACCCCCCAAAAGTTGTCCATTACGTTTCTCATCTGCTCGGGGTCGAAGCGCATACCCACCGGATTCTGCATCCATGCATTTGCCACAAGTATCCACAGCGCCGACAGAGACACGCCCAATGCCGTGAGACATGTGGCGGCAAGATGGAATTTCTTGCTCACCCTTTTCCACCCGAAGAACATTACCGCAACGAAGGTCGCCTCCAGGAAGAAGGCGAAAATGCCCTCGATGGCAAGCGGAGCGCCAAATATGTCGCCCACAAACCAGCTATAATTCGACCAGTTGGTGCCGAATTCAAATTCAAGTATAAGTCCGGTCGCTACACCGCAGGCAAAATTTATGCCGAAGATGTTCATCCAGAATTTCGTAATCCCTTTCCATTTGGGGTCTCCGCTCCTCACATACTTGGTCTCCATAATGGCCACTATGACCGAGAGGCCGAGGGTGAGAGGAACAAAAAGCCAATGGTACATGGCCGTTAGTGCAAATTGCGCTCTCGACCAGTCTACTACGCTCGCTAAGTCGTTCATTTTTTTTTAGTTTATATTAGTTATTATAATTATCAAGGTCTCAGATATACGGATTTTGGTTCATGTTTCAGAATATTTAGTCAGTGCCTCGTTCTATGAGTTTTTCTCTCACGGCCTCTGCTCTCTGCTCATCGTCGTCATATCGGCTGCTAAGCAGGTCTGGAAAGAATATAAGCTTCATTATAAGGAATATAAATATAAGCTTGAATATGATGAGTATCCACAGTTTCTTTCCGATGGTCATATTACGGAAACCATCGCGGTAAAATGTGTATATCCCTCGTAAACTCATACTGTCGGTAAATGATAGTTGGCAGACTTTGCTGCAGCCTAAATCTCCGTCAGCCGCTTATATAAGTCTGCTGTTTATATTGCAAATATAAACCTTATTTTCCAAAAACTATGAATTTTTTTTGCAATTTTCTTAACTTCCGGCTCTTTTTTTAGATTTTTGCGAGCGTTTCACCTGAAGTCTGTATGTTTTTCAGAAATTATATCCTAAGGTTATTGCAAAAGTATTGCGGTGAAGGGTATGCTTTTCCCCACCTTCCCGCTCATGGATTCCGGTAGCAAGCGGCGTGAGTCCATAGCCGAATTGGAATTCAAGTGTATATTTGTGCATATAGCTCACGCACAGCCCTATGCCCCATTGAAGATCGACGCGTTTCCACCCGCTGGTATCAAATAGGTCGAACGATCCCTTCTCTATAGGACCTTCGAAATTGGGAGTCAGATACTCCCTCGCCATGAGGCTGATGTTTAACCACGGACCCGTCATGGCCGCGAGCTGGAAGTCTGGTGTTATCATCCATCTGTAGCCTATATTTACTGGTATTCTGAAACTCAAGTTTCTTGCCGAACCTTCATAATATTTGTCATCCTCCACAATATCTTTAATACCCATAGTGGTATATACCAGCTCAATCCCCGGTTCGATAAACACGTGATTATTAAATGAATAATTATATATCACACCTCCCTGAAGGCCAGATCCGGTTTTATAAAGCCCCCATCCTTTGCGGGGTATCGACAGATCAAATGATACCCGTGTGCCGAAATAGCTCCTTTTTTGTGCGTTCAGCTCCTGTGTGGGTATAAGGCAGATTATGGTCAGGATAACTATCAGTGGCCAGGATATGAAGTGCTTGTTATTGCTTTCTGATATAGCTTTTCCTGTTTTAGAGTATTTTATGAACGATCTCATATATTCCTTCTTAAACATAATTTTTACCGGTTTATACAGTTATAAAACGCTTGAAAAAGTCTGAAAGTTAGGTCTTGTAGCACTGGGGGTGATTAAAAAATGCAAAAAGCATAGACCTTTTATTATATATGCTTCCCGGATATTAGGTCATCTCATAAAAAATCATTAACTTTGTATGAATGGCCCGATTGGAATCTTTCCTTTCCCGCATTCTTCCCAAAGTATCAACATATTCCCACAGCTTTTAGCTTTTTTTTTTTACAATGAAATACAATTTTAATTACATAACACCAGCTTTTATCTTAGCTCTGGGCCTTACGCTTTTCTCCGCTATGCCATGCCGCGCTTTTGAGATTAAGTTTACGGCAAACGAAAAGGTGTGGACAGAAAAACCGGATGCCAAGACGGGCCTCAATCTTATTGCAGTGGTAAGTGCCACACCGGGCTGCCGCATCACGGCCTCCGGTTTGAAGTCCGGTGAGCATGTCAAATGGCAGAAATTCTCAAACCTCGGCGCCGCTTATGCCGAGGATGTGGAGCCTTCACGCATTTATTCTTCCCTTGGTGAATCTTCTCTCGAGGTTTATCCCGGGGATATGGGTTATGTGGTTACGGCTGGTACTGTTTCTCAGTATATCTGGCTCACCGATTATTCTCAACACGCCGCCAGACTTTCCTCGCTTAATGAATCGGCCGAAAGCGACTGTGCTTCTCTTATCCTTGATTTCAACGGTTCAGGCGATGCCATTTATTATTACTCTATAAACGGCCGCCGTTTTGAACTTGACCGCAATTTCAAGTTAAATTATTATTCTCAGAAGTATTCCGAGGAATCAAATACTTACGTCCAGGATGAAATCGAAAAAATTATCCCTCATCTCTCTTCCAAAATAACTCTTGACGCACCTCTCGCAGGCACTGAATTAACCCTTTCCGGGGACCGTTTCCTTGAATTCTGGGACCGCGGACAGTCAATTTCCTCACCTTATATCGAAGCAAAGGCTGTTGAGGCATCTTCAAGTGCCGAACAGGAAGACTCTTCTTCCGACAATCAGATTGATGCAGGCCAAACCGAAGGTTTCGGAGGCAATGCTCCATGTCACATCGTCTTTAAAGGCGCATGTTCCGAAGCCGCAGCCTTTAAGCAGTGGGAATTTTCAGATACTGAGGATTTTGAAAACATCACACTCTCTTTCCCGCAGGAAGAACTCGACTATACTTTCAATGAGGAAGGCACCATATATGTAAGGTTTGTGGCCGCCGATAACTCGGGAGTATGCCGTTACGAGTGTCCATCTTACACTGTTTCAATCGGCTCCTCGATGCTTAAGATTCCAAACGCTTTCTCTCCCGGCGCCACTCCCGGCATCAACGACGAGTGGAAGGTGAGCTATCGTTCTCTTGTGAAGTTTGAGTGCCATATTTTCAACTCCAGAGGCCTGGAGATGTTCTGTTTTCGTGACCCGGATGCAGGCTGGGACGGAAAATATAAAGGAAAGCTCGTTCCTGCAGGCGTTTATTATTATGTTATCACCGCTAAAGGTGCCGATGGCAAAAACTACAAGAAAAGCGGTGATATAAATATTGTTAACTTTCACGGTCCTTCCGGCTCCGGTGATGTCGAGGGCGGAGGCGATCAACCCGCTTCAAGATGATTTTTCTGATATGAACAATAATAACGACACTATACTCAATTTATCAAATTACGAAGCCGGGACCTCCCGCTTACAGGATACCCGGTTTGGCGCCGACGGCCTCGAGAACAGTCTTCAGGTCACCGGCGCAAGAGTTAACAATCTGAAGAATATCGATGTTGATATTCCTCACGACAAGCTTACTGTAATCACCGGTCTCTCTGGCTCGGGCAAGTCTTCGCTTGCCTTCGACACTATTTTTGCCGAAGGTCAGCGTCGCTATATAGAGACTTTCTCCTCTTACGCCCGCAATATGCTCGGCACCCTCAAACGTCCCGAGGTAGACAAAATAACCGGCCTTAACCCCGTGATTGCCATTGAGCAGAAGACAATTAATCGCAATCCCCGCTCGACAATAGGTACCACTACCGAAATATACGACTTTCTCCGTCTTCTCTATGCGCGCATAGGCAAAGCCCGCAGCTATATATCGGGCGAGGAAATGGTGAAATATTCAGAAGAGAAAATCGTAAGTCTCATTCTCTCAAAGTTTGACAAACGCAAGATTTATATTCTCGCTCCACTTGTCAAAAACCGCAAGGGCCATTATAAGGACCTCTTTGAAAATCTTCGTAAGAAAGGCTATCTCATGGCAAAGGTCGACGGCGAGATGAGGGAAATCACCCCCGGCATGAAGCTCGACCGTTATAAGAATCACTCGGTAGAGCTGGTCGTAGACAAGCTCAAGGTGAGCGCAAAGGATGATTCCCGTCTTCGTGACACCGTCGCCGAGGCTTTCCGCCAGGGCGACCGCCAGCTTATGGTTTATGACATGGAACTCGACACCGCTTCACACTACAGCCGCTCGCTCATGGACCCCGTCTCGGGACTTAGTTATCGTGAACCTGCTCCTCATAATTTCTCTTTCAACTCCCCTCAGGGCGCTTGTCCTTCTTGCAAAGGTCTTGGTTATGTCGAGCGTGTCGATTTAGACAAGGTAGTTCCCGACCCTTCCCTTTCAATCCATCAGGGCGCTATCGTGCCTCTTGGTAAATATAGCAACAATATGATTTTCTGGCAGATTTCGGCTATCTGTCAGAAATATGGAGTTACACTCAAAACGCCATTTAAGGATCTTCCCGAAGATGCTGTAAACGATATTTTCAATGGCACCTCAGAGCGTCTCTCCATCGACAATTCCACGATGAACCTTCACAACTATTTCAGCACCTACGAAGGTCTCAACCGTTATCTCGAGATGCAGCAGGACGAGGATGCCGGAGCCTCGGCAAGAAGCTGGAGCGGTAAGTTTTTCTCCCGTATGGTCTGTCCTGAATGTCACGGCAGGAGACTCAATAAGGAAGCTCTGCATTTCTTTGTCGATGGCTATAATATATCTGACCTCTGTCATCTCGACATTCATGCCCTTTATGAATGGTCTAAGACGGTTGAATCCCGCCTTGACAACCGAGACCGTGAAATAGCTGTCGAGGTAATGAAGGAAATACGAGGTCGTCTTGGTTTTCTCGACGAAGTCGGCCTTGGTTATCTCCAGCTTGACCGTCCGTCAGCAACGCTTTCCGGAGGTGAGAGTCAGCGCATCCGGCTTGCGACACAGCTCGGAAGCCAGCTTGTCAATGTGCTGTATATCCTTGATGAACCCTCAATTGGACTTCATCAGCGCGACAATCACAAGCTCATTTCCTCACTGAAAAAGTTGCGCGACGAAGGCAACACGGTCATTGTCGTCGAGCATGACCGCGATATCATGACCGAAGCCGATTATCTCGTCGACGTAGGGCCCGGTGCCGGCGAAGGCGGCGGTAAGATCGTTTTCTCCGGCACTCCCCAAGAAATGTTTAAAGCAAATACCAAGACTGCCTCTTTCCTTAACGGCTCCCGTTCAGTGTCCCCAAATCGCGAGGTGCGCAAGGGTAACGGCAAGTTCCTTTCCATAAAAGGATGTACCGGGCATAATCTCAAAAACGTCGACTTCACTCTTCCTCTCGGCACTCTCACGGTAGTTTCAGGAGTCTCTGGCTCAGGAAAGTCGTCTCTCGTCAATTCTACGCTTTATCCGGCTCTTAGCAAGCACTTCTATCGCTCGCTTCAGGAACCGCTGCCCTACTCTTCTATCGAAGGCCTGGATAATATCGACAAGGTAGTTACCGTCGACCAGTCTCCGCTCGGTCGCTCTCCGCGCTCTAACCCGGCTACTTATACCGGCGTATTCTCCGACATACGCTCTCTCTTCGTCGGCCTCCCCGAGGCAAAGATCAGAGGCTACAAACCAGGTCGCTTCTCGTTTAATGTTAAGGGTGGACGCTGCGAGGCTTGCGATGGCAATGGCTATAAGACCATCGAGATGAATTTCCTGCCTGATGTACTTGTCCCCTGTGATGTATGCCACGGCAAGCGTTACAACCGCGAGACCCTTGAGGTAAGATTCAAGGGCAAGTCAATCGCAGATGTGCTCGATATGACAATAGACCAGGCTGTTGAGTTTTTCAAGGATATCCCCAAGATTATCAGAAAAATCAAAGTTCTGCAGGAAATAGGCCTCGGATATATCACCCTCGGCCAGCCTTCTTCAACCCTTTCCGGTGGTGAGAATCAGCGCGTAAAGCTTGCCGCCGAGCTCTCTAAGAAAGATACCGGCCGAACACTCTTCATTCTTGACGAGCCCACTACCGGTCTCCATTTCGAGGATATCGGCACCCTGCTCAAGATTCTTAACCGTCTTGTCGACAAAGGCAACACTGTCCTCGTAATTGAGCACAACACCGATGTTATTGAAAACGCCGACTATCTCATTGACATGGGTCCGGAAGGTGGCGTCAACGGTGGTGAGATCATCGCTCAGGGCACTCCTTATCAAGTTGCTCAAACCAAATCTCCCACGGCTCCTTATATTTCGATTCCAAAAGCCGGCTAAATCCCCTCCTTATGAAATCAAACATAATAATCTTTTCATTGGCCCTTACAGCATTGGCTTTTTCAAGTCAGCCCTCTATCGCTCACCCACTTTCTGATTCCTTGCATCAGACGGATTATAAATCAGACTCTGCCGCTTATGTTCTCTCGAGGCAGATTCTTTTCCATCCCGGAGACAGCGGGTCGAAATTTTACCGCATTCCCGCCCTCGCTACTCTTCCCGACGGGACCCTTGTAGCCGTTGCCGACAAACGCATCGACTCAAATGCAGATCTCCCGGGACGCATCGATATAGTGTGCCGCCGCAGTTCCGACAGGGGTCTCACTTGGTCTCCTGCCAATACGGTCATAGCCCATGATGAAGGCGGTGGATATGGAGACCCGGCTCTGGTCTACGATTCCAAGACCGGAGATGTTCTCTGTATCATGACGCACGGCAATGGCCTTTGGCAGTCGACACGCGACAATCATGCCCGCATCATGATTTCACGTTCTTCCGATATAGGCGGTTCCTGGAGTCATCCTTACGACATTACCCCCATGTTCTTTTCTTCAGATTCGACGTCTACGGCTACTATAAAAGGCATATCCTCTTTCGCTTCCTCGGGACGCGCTCTGAGTCTTAAAGACGGCAGGCTCATGTTTGTTCTTGTAGTCAGGGATAAAGAAAAGCGTTACACACCCCTTCTTTCTCAGGCTGTTTACAGCGATGACGGCGGTTATAAATGGACTGCAGCTCCCTTTCCTGCCGATGTTGAAGGCGATGAGTCCAAGGTGGCCGAACTTTCCGATGGCTCAATTATCATGAGCATCAGGAACCGTTATGGCAATGCCCGCAAGTTCTCGCGTTCTTTCGATTGTGGTCTGACCTGGACGCCCCCATTTATTGCTTCGTCTCTGAAAGAACCGGCATGCAACGGTGATATTATCGTCGCTTCTGACCCTGATGGTCGGGAGATTCTTCTTCATTCCATACCCTTTGACCCTCAGGAGCGAAAAAATGTCTCCCTATGTGCTTCAACCGACCGCGGCGAAACATGGCAGTATCTGATCCCGATTTGTCCCTTTGGCAGTGCCTACTCTTCCATATCCTTGCTTGACGACTGCACTTTGGGCGTTTTCAGTGAGGAAGATTCCAATTCAGGAGGTTACAATCTCGTATTTACTCGTCTTGACTTGCCGAAACTCCTGAAAGACAAACTGAAATAGGAAATTTTATCTTTTCTGTAAGTAAAAATGTGCTATGAACATCCTGTTCACAGTGCCGGAAAGTATCATGAAAAGCAACAAAATTTCACAATTATGGCAAAAACGGCTTAAAAAATTTGCACAATCAAAAAATTAATTTTAACTTTGTCCTCGCAAAACCGAAGAGACTCTTTCTCTAACGATTGAGCCGATGGAGTTAAAAAATATGGTACCTTGGCCGAGTGGTTAGGCGCCGGTCTGCAAAACCGTTTACAGC
>CAYZFL010000067.1:2269-12530 GCA_964477785.1 uncultured Bacteroides sp. | reverse complement strand
GCAGAAGGGCGTAAGAACAAAAGGGGTTGAGGGATAGGAAGATAAAGGACAAAAGGGTTTTCTTGCGAAAACAGGAAAGGACATAAGTTTGAGGCGGAGAGTGATGTTAAATGTCGACGCGGGGCGGGCGAGGCGCGGCCTCGCCCCTACCAGGCGACTCCGACAACGGAGGACGTTGAGCGGGAAATAAGGGCTTTAGGGTCTTTAATGTCTTTAAGGTATTTAAGGAGGGGCAGAGCGGGGAATCGATTTTTCAGGTGAGAGGATTTAGCGGATTAATCGTGATTTACCGGGATAATCTTAATTAATCTGAAGGAGCGGGAGGACGCGATAAATTGCAAAAAAAGCCCTGCGGGGGACCGCAAGGCTTGGGATAGTTCGCTTTTATGATTGAAGAGGGGGGTATTTATGGAAGTTAAGGGATTATTCTAAAGGTTTATTTCAGTTTGTCATACTGTTCGTCGGTGACGGGCTCGAGCCATTCGGCAGAGGTTTCTTCACCGGGCACGGAGAATGCGAGATGTGCAAACCATGAATCCTTGGCGGCGCCATGCCAGTGTTTTACGTTGGCGGGAATGTTGATAACCGTGCCGGGAAGAATCTCAACTGCGGGCTTGCCTTCTTCCTGATACCATCCGCGGCCTGCAACACCTACAAGCATCTGGCCACCACCATTGGCGGCTTTATGGATATGCCAGTTGTTGCGGCATCCGGGTTCGAAGGTTACGTTGGCAAATGGAATCTGTTTGGTCGATACGGGAGCAAGATAGCTGTTGCCGATGAAATATTTAGCGTATGCGGTGTTGGGGTCACCAATGGGGAATATCATCTCACGCTGGAAAGCAGCCTTGGCATCGTCGCCCTTGATATCATCGTTCCACACTTCCTTGGCAAGACGGAATGCGGCCCAAGCCTTGGGCCAGCCGGCATAAAAAGCGATGTGGGTGATAATCTCGGCGGCCTTGGTGCGGGTGATGCCGTTTTTCCTGGCCTCCATGAGGTGAAATTTCAGAGAACTGTCGGTAATTCCCTGACTGATAAGGGCAGTGATGGTCACAAGACTGCGGTCTCTGAGAGAGAGGAGGTCGTTGCGGCTCCATACTTCACCGAAAAGGATATCGTCGTTGAGATGGGCGAACTCGGGAGCGAAATCGCCGAGGGCGTCGCGGCCCGCGGTCTGAATAATCTTTTTGCCGTGAGAAACGGGCTGTTGTATTTCTTGCTGTGCCATGACGTTTAATGATAAAATGCTTAACAATGAGGTTAAAATTATTTTGCGCATAAACTTATGATGAAAAGGATTGATTTTAATATAAGGGAAACAGTCAGAAGCATACAACAACTTCTTCCAGATGCAAAGTTAGAATAAAAATCCTACAAAAATTTTGCTCCGAGGCTCAATTTTATTTTCTAAAAAGTTCAACCAGATACAAAAAGAGGCGCAACTTTCAAAATGTTGCGCCTCTTCAGGAAAGAGAGAAACTCAAACTTAGAGTTTTAAGATAAAGGTTTCCGTAATCTATCTGTCATTCAATTGCGTTTTATCTTACCAGTATCTTTGAAGTGGCCGAGCCAACCCTTACGATGTATAAGCCGGGGGTGAGACTGAGAGGATAGAGATTTTCTCCGCTCAACACATCGATTTGCGATACGATATGGCCGTCAACGGCATATACATATCCTCGGGTTTCCTTATCTGAATATACGGTAAGCCCCGAGGCATTCCAGATAATGCTGACTTCCATATAGGAAAAAATGTCTTCCATGCCTGCGTCTTTATCGTTGACGAAGATCATGTTTGACGGGAACCAGTAGTTCTGAATCATATCATAATCCCTGACAATCTCTCCTTTGGAAGAGTAACGGCGTGTGATATAAACGGGTGTGCCGAATTCGTGATAAAGCGACATATAAACATCCTCGTTCTCCGGGTCAACGCCCAGGGAGCAGCCATAAATCTTCCAGTTGAGGCCTTCCTTTTCAAGGTCTGTGAAAAGCTCCATCTTGTTATTGTCAATGTCATAACGGTAGATTTTGGTGCCGCTGAACCAGCTATTGGCGCCGCCTTTCCAATACAGACGGTTATTGAGCTGCGAGGCTACGAAGGCATCTGGTGTCCAGGCATACCATGAATTTGCCGGCCCGTAAACACCCTCGGGGCAGTTAATTAACTTTGTCTCGAAAGTCTCGGGATTGAGGCGCACAAGACAATTGAGCGCTGCTCCGTTGCCGTTTGTGCTTTTGGCTATGGAGAGCCAGAGCATGCCGTCTTTAGACTTCACGACAGAGCCGATGCCAGCCTTTTCCTGAACGAAGTCCATTGAAATAGTCCTGATGACTTTGTCTTGTTTAGGATCGACCACAAGGAGGCCATATTGCTGATGAGCGGCAAAGACAAGACCCTCGGCCATGACCATCATACCGGTCTGGCCGTGATAAAGCGAGCCGGTGGGATCGGTGTTGGGTTTGTCGTTATCACCACCGGCGTTTGGATTTGCCGAACCTTCGACCTGACCTTTGACAGTGTAAGAGTCGAGGTCGAAAATCCACATGCCGTTGCTTGATGAGATATAACCCTTGTGTTCGTCGACACCCACGAAACCGCGTCCGTCGCACTGCTTGCCGGAAGGATCGATGAGAGTCTGCTGATGAAGGATTTTCATAGTCTTTGTATCGCAGACGGTGATACGTCCGCCGGTGATTGAAGCACCCGGGTCTTTCTCCTGCTTGGCAATGAGGTAAAGACGACCATTCCAGATTGCGCCGTACTGATTTGTACAGCCCAGCTGTTTGCCAGGATTCTCGGTCTGTATGATTCTGTATTGCCAGAAATCGCCGTTGGGTTCATCGGGTTTCAGGAAATTGACTGTTGAATTCTGATGGCCGTACCAGTCTTCGTTGACTATTATTATGCCCTTGGAATAGGCATCCGCGTCATTGGCGGCAATGGCCGGAGCCACTGCTGCCAACAACGAGATGAATAATGATGATAATTGTTTCATTTCAAACCTTATTTGAGGATGAATTTATATGAAACATTGTTAGCCCCGCGAAGGATGTAAACGCCTCCGGCGAAGCCGAAACGTGCACGGTAATCGTCGCTGTCGGCGGTGAATTCAACCATGCGGCGGCCGCTGAGGTCATAGATGGCGAAGGTCTGACCGGCGTAGCCGAGCACCGAGAGGGTCTGACCGTCGCAGAAAATACTTCCGCTCTGAGCCATTCCGTCAGCCAAGCCGGAGACTTCGATATTCACTTTTATTGATTTAGTGACTATCTTGCCGTTTGACTCGATGTTGAGATTGAAGAAGTGTGTACCATTCCGAAGTGGTTTGACTTTAAGGGTCTTGCCATCGAGACTTACTTCTGCAACCTTATCGTTGTCAACGTCTTCAGCGGCTGCAGCATCATCGAGCGAGAAGCTGATGTTTGCCTTGTTATTGTCGGGATCATCCACAAATTCCGCAAGGTTTATAGCCTTTTCATCATTAAGACTATCGAAGTCAATATCAGCCATCCTGAACTCGGGAGCATACTTGTCGGGGTAGATGGGATGAGACTGGAACCAGTAATAAGGACGAAGCTCGATAGTTTTGTTGATCTTGCCTGTCGTGGCGTCGACGAAGTGGGTCCAGTTGTAGCGGTAGTGTCCTGAAGCCTTGAATTCGGTTGTACCTACGATAATTTCGTTGGAACGGTAATCGTAGCGGATTGTACCGTATGCACCCTGTTTCAGACCGGGAGTATGAGCGGGAAGATTGCTGATGTCGAAGATTTTGTTAAACTTTTTTGACTCGATATCAAATGAGTAGTAAACACCTGAGCCACCGTTTGAAATGGAGCTACCGGGTGCGAAGAAGAGAGCATTGACGGCATGCGAGCCGGTAAACTGAGTTGTGCGCCAGGCTCCCCAGCCGCAGGTTACAGTTCCTATTTCAGCAGGTACAACAACTCGATCGATCTCTTCCTGAGTATTGAAGTCGAGAGCCACGAAGTTACCGAGTTTATTTGCATCGAGTGTGGCATACCATACGTTGCCGTCAGCCGACTGGGTGATACCCTGCACATTGGCGTCTTCGACAGACTTCACGACCTTGTCGGTTTCAGTATCGATAATAAATACACCGTTAGACTGGCGGAGGGCATAAACATATCGGCCGGCCCTGACCATGTCGCCATACTGACCGTTGTATAGGTCGGCGGGATTACCGTCGGCAGACAGTCCCTGAATCTTACCGATTACCTTTATTTCGTCGGCGTCGATTACATAGATACCCTGGTTTGTGCCCATGTAAATCTTGCCGGGCGCAGCGCCGCAGAGTGCACGGCCGTCGCCGCTGCGAGTGTCGTCGCCGAATTTTATATCATCGATAGAGCCTATACGTTTCAGAGTTTTGGCGTCGGCAACAACGAGACGACCACCACCGGGAAGAGGATCACCGCCGTCGACAGCCTGTTTTGAGCTGACGAAGAGTTTACCGCCGTAGTTGATACCAAACTGTGATGTGGCACCGAAAGACATGCCGGGATTCTCCCGCTCATAGGCCTGATATATAATGTTATATTCGGGCGAATACCAGTTGAGACCGCCGTTGGTGTGACCATACCACTCCTCGTTAAGCATTATAGTGCCTTCGCTGTAGTCGATGGGTGTTTCGCGCTCGGGCTCGACTACCTTTACAGTGAACTCTTTGGTAAATCCGGAACCGTCGTTGGCCGAGACCGTGAGTTTGCACTCGCCTGTACGATGGCCGGAAAGTTCGTTGAATCTCGTCATCGTGTTATGCTCGTCCCAAATGTTGACAGTATACATGGTGGCAATATAGTCGGACTTGCCAGTGCCATTGCCAGCGAGTTTGATGTTGAGAGTCTTGATATCGGGGTCTGCCGGGGTGAAAACAGGTATAAGACCAAGCATCTGTTTGGGAGTAAGAGTGATGACACCGTTTGCGTCTACTCCGTCGAAAGTCACATCCTGAACGGGATTAACGAGAGATGAAGTAAGTTCGAAAGATGTTTTGACGTTCTTATCGAAATCATAAGTGGCTGTAATGGTTGCCGAGCCGGCCTTGGTGGTAGTCGAAACTATTCCGGTTGTAGAATTGGCTGTGGCTACAGTTCTGTCAGATGTAGTGTATGCCATCTTTGTGTATGTCGCGTCCTCGGGCAGATAAACCAATTTGTTCTCTACGGGATGACTCAGCGGAGAATTGACCGTGACTTTTTCGTAATGCATCGATGTGATAGGGCGAACTGGAGCCATGGCGTTGAGAGTCATCTCATTGGTATTGACCTTGGTGTTTTTGGTCTCACCTGCTTTCCTGTAATTGCAAGCCAGCCAAACCTTACCGGTTTTGGGTTCGAAATTCTTGAACTTGACGGTAACCATAAGGTTCTTGTTTGACATGGATTGAATAATGGGTGACATGACAGCATCCTTCTGGCCTGAAACCGAAGTATTATAGGTGGTTCCCTCGGGAAGCTGAACGAAAGTCGGGAAAGTAAGAGCTTCGTCGGCGAGGGCGTAGTCGAGGCTTTCGGGAATGGTGAAAATCTGCTGTGAATCAGCGGCCGGTCGGAAGAGCTGATAAGGCAGGCTTACTTCGTTTTTATCGGCGGCCTGATGCGACACGATAAGGACGGCGTTGGGGTTAAGCCAACGGCTTGAAGGGACCTTAATATATTCGTTGTCGACTACACGGTTGGCATAGAAATTCCAGGTGTCGGCAACGTCGGTATGATCGACTGTGCTACCGATTTTGCCGTCATGGTCTGAATCATAAGTGATTTTAACTTTTTTGCCTTCAAATACAAGATTCATGCGGGGATCGGCGGCGGCAATATTTTTTAGGACTTTTTCAAAATTGTCGTCCCAGCCACCGGTCCAGCGGTAGCCATAAACGAGGTTTTCGGGGCCTTTGCCGTCGTTGAACTGAAAGACAACAGTGGCTGATTTTTCGCCTGAACCGACCCAGAATTTAACCTTGCTCTGATCAACAGGTCTTATAATGGGAGAAGGCTCGGTCATCTTCTCCTTATAATCGGTAATATTGTAATCGAGAACAGAAGCGGCTTCCTGAGGTACCATATTCACATTATAGTTCCAGAGGTCGATGCTGCCGTTGACAAGCTGACGACTCGACATGCCAAGACCTGAATATGAGAGGTCGTCGGTTGTATCGCCTTCATTACCGCACCAATAACTCCAATAGCCCTGATACCAGCCGGCCTGCCAGCGAAAAGCTCCGTCTTTGGCAACAGAGGCATCAAGCTTCCAGTAGTCATAGTCATAGGAAGGATAGCCATAACGGAAGGCATTGATAGGATGCTCGATATAGCCCACGGTTTTTGCACGGGCAATGGCATCTTTGCACATTTGTTCAGCGGCATCTCCGGGAGCGTCGGTCTGCCCCATCGAAGTGTTGGGATTATAGAAATCGAAAGAAGAACCTTCTTTGGCGCCTTCGAAATCATAAATGAGATGGTCGCAGAGTCCGCGGCCGTCGGAAAGACCGATAGCGTTGAGGGTGGAACCCATAGTGCCGGTGTACTGAATGAGGGGGTTGAGACATCTCGAGGCGCGGGCTACGGCACGAAGCATGTCTTCTCCGCTTGCTGAACCGTTCCAGCGATATCCCCAGACGTAAGCGGCATTGGTTTTGCCATCGTTGAACTGCACTATAAGAGCGGCCCTATTTTCGCCGGTACCTGCCCAGTGCTTGATGGCGTTGAAATCGATTTTCGCACCTGCTTTGGCTGACAGCGTAAACAGCACAAGCAAGCAGATTAACAACAGTTTTTTCATAAGCAAATTTTAAGAATTATTTAATGATTAGTTTATTAGAAGTGTAGTCTGAATATTTTACGATATAGATTCCCGGCCGGAGAGGCCAGCGGCAAAGTTGGCCGCAAATATCAAAAATGGCCATAACTGACCGTGAAATGTCATAGTGGGGAGATTTTGTGCCGCTGACGCTTCCGGTGGTGTATTTCGCCGGTCTTATGGGCCTTGAGGCACCTGTATAACCGTCAACAGGATCGGTTTCAATCGGGTATGACGAATGGCGGTTGAAGTTCCAAACAATGACATCGCCGTTTTCCAATTTCGCCGAGGAGTATGCCATACCAGCATAGGAATAAGTATCCTTACCGGCCTCGCCTTTCCATACAATCCAGTTTCCGATATTCCAGCCGGCATTCCAATGCCTTTCGGGAGAAAGGCCGGGCATGTGCCAGTGGTCGTAATCATAAGCGGGCCATGAAAAAGAATCCGCATTTATGGGATGGCGGACGACATTATTGATCTTGGCTGCGGCGATTGCGGCTGCACAAAGGGCCGGAGTATCGTCACCAGGACCACCGGGGGCATAATAGTTATAGTTGAGTTTTGAATCGGATCTGGCAGCACTGAAATCGAAGTATATGTCATGACAATCGGTTTGTGCCTCGTCGTAACCAATGGCTGCAAGGGTGAATTTTCCCTGTATGTCAGTCTTTTGCTCGAGAATGCAAAGAGAACGGTCAGAGCCGACTATCTGCGTCATGACCTTACGAAACGAAGGAGCCTCTTCGCCGCTCCAGCGGTAACCCCATACGTATGTATCAAGGGCGTAACCGTCGTTGAACTGAATGCCAATTGCGGCCCGGTTTTCACCTGTCCCTATCCAATTTTGTATTTTGTCCCATTGCACCACCAGCTGAGCCCGCATCGCAAAAGAGATGCCGGCTGAAATCAGTATTATGGCAAAGGTTTTGAAATTCATATTATTTCCTGTTTGGGAGGGGATCATCAGGTAAGAAAGGTCCGGCGGGGATATGGAGATCCTGAGCTCGGCAGAGCTCGGTAGATGTTTCGCCAATCCAGCCGCAATACTGGTTGAGACCGGTATAGACCCGGACGAAGTCCACTCCGGGGAGATTAACCGGTTTGCCTGAAGCATCGACGGCCCAGGAGATATCAAAGGAATTGAGGTCCTCGAATTCATTTGGATGATTGTCGACATAGCCCCAGGGATAGCTGTAGAGGATATAGTAAGTACCCATGCCGCTGACATCTTTGGCGTTGGGAGCAAGAAGAGAACCGGAGAATGAGATTTTATCGTCTTTCACCCATTTGGGATAATAGTCCTGATTGTGGAAGATATTTTTGGGCATATAACCGGAACGGCCCTGATTGTCGGTCCATCCGATATAGTAAAGGTCGTCAAGGGAATTATCGTCATCACGCACGATTTCGCGATTAGGATCGGGGCGGTTGTAGGTCAAGGCGTAACGAAGCACAGTCTCGGGCTTGTGATATTCGCTGCCGGCGAGTTCATACCAAGGATCGTCGGGTTTGCCGTTGCAGTTTACGTCATATGAAACACAAACAATGCCCGGCTCGGCAGATCCACCTTTCTCATCGGGGTTGAGAAGCTCGTAAAAGGCATTGCCCCAAATGCGGAAATCGTATTTGCCGGGCACATTGACGACCGTGTGGTCGAAGCCGAAAGTGACATAACCGCCCCACCCTCCGAGCGAAATCATCTCGTCGTTTGTACCGGAAATGCATTCGGTGGCTTTTTTGAGAATATCGTCGTAAGTATCGCCGTCCTCATATTTGGGCATCTCGTTGATAAACTGACCGGGAGCGGGGCAATATTCGTAGACTTTTGTTACATAAGGCGAATATTCAATCTCCTCATGGACGACGTTGACAACGAAATCAAAAGCGTAAGGAGACTCTGAGTCAATGATTTCAAATCGGAGATTGTAGACGCCCTCATCTTTCTGCATGAAGATGTAATCACGGTGGGAAGAAAGTAGAGTCGTGGTACCGTCGCCGTTTATAAGGCTCCAGCGGTATTCGCTGCCCGTGAGAGCCGGATGCAGATCGAGTTTCTGCATGCGGTAGATGTAATATACGTCATCGACTCCCAGGCTTACTGTGGGAATATCGTCGTTGCAGGCTGCGAGAAGAGGCGCAAGGAATATGAGGGGATAATAACTTTTCATTTTTTGAGAAATACTATGTGGGCGGGAATATCGCCGGTGCGGACGCTCCATTTCTTGCGGCCCTGACGGTCGAAGCAATAGAGAGTGCCTGACGAGACATAATTTTTAGCATCGGTGACGAAAATATCACCGGTTTCAGGATGGATGGCAATGCCGTAAGGAATGGTAATGTCCTTGTCGGTGCCGTCGGTGATAAAATTGGTGGAAACCACTTTTTTGGTGCGGATGTCGATTATGCCATAGCTTATTGTGTTTGAGGCGGTGAAATTGTTCCATTCAGTCGCATAGTAATAAAGGGAGTCGCCATAGAAGGCCATATTGCTGCATGCTACGTGGATGGTATCGGTAACAGTCATGCGGTTATAGCCGCGTTTCTTCTCCATCACATAAAGTCGGGAAGGCTGAGACTGATAGTCTCCGCGGGATGTGACCCATAGCTTGTTGTATTTGTCCTTCTTGAGGCGATGGAGATTTATGCCCACGGGAATCTGCTCCACTTGCTTGAAGTCGATCATCTGAATTACAGAAACGGTGTTGTCGTAATTCGGGGCCCTGTAACCTCCGGAATTTGCCACATACATATAATCGTCGACGATTTCCATCTCTTCGGGCTGATAGCCGACGGAAACCTTGGCAGTAACCTTGAGGGAAAGTGTGTCGACCTGATAAACAGCTCCTTTTGGCGCGTTGGGGTCGATGAGGACCGGCCCAACATAGGAACTTACGTAAGCCTTACCACGATGAAAGCGGACATAACGGCAGTTGGGTATGTCGACCTGACCGATGCGGATGCCTGTGCGAGCATCAAGGACCTCGACCTTATGCGAGCAGTTGACCACCACATAAAGCTTAGAGCCATAGATGCCTATGTCGTTGCCTACATCGCCAAGTTCCTTAATGACATTTGGATTGCGTTCGGCATAGAAATTACGGGCGTACAGACCGGTGAAGAAATCGAAATAGTCGAGTGTGCATTTGTTTGACCCCATATTGCCCTCGTTGACGAGATAAAAACCTCTGATCTGAGTATCGGGAGCAGGTGCACCTGGTATAATGTCGTATTCTGTGGGCACCACGAGTTCGTCCTCCCGACAACTCGTGATGACCATCAGAACGGGCAGAAAATATATAAATAACTGTTTCAATTTCATAACTGTCAGATTTCTACAGAGAGAGTAACTCTGAAATTACGTTTTGGCATAGGGTAATTGAGGATAACGTCGTAGTCCTGGCTCAGAAGGTTGTTTACCTCAAGCAAAGCCCTGAG
>CAYZFL010000067.1:0-2259 GCA_964477785.1 uncultured Bacteroides sp. | reverse complement strand
TGAGAGATATATTGTTGAGCCTGAAGTCTTTACTAACGGAGATATCCGAAGTGTACCAGGGTTGGGTATAGTTGTAGCGGATGTTTTCCTGCTGATTGTAGCGCTCGCCCACATAAATCCATGAATAGTTGAGACCCCAGCCGCGCCATGAGGCATTGACAACGGCCGAACCGGAGTTGCGCGGGATGTATGGAATCTGGTCGCGGTAATAGTTGTCGGCAGGGTCGGTCACATCGATTGCCCGCTGGTAAGTATACTGGCCGCGGAAGGTTATGTAAAGCTCATGCATGGGGTTGACTGTGAGCTGAGTGCTGACGTCCACACCCCGGATATCGACCTTGCCGAAGTTGAGCATAGTCCACCGGAACTGCTGTCCCTTGGGATAGGCGACGATTTTGTCTTTTACCTTGTTGTAATAGACATCCGTGCTTATTCTGAAATTCGACCAGAAACCACGCGAGCTGTGGTCGTATACGATGCCGAGATTATACTGGGTCACATGCTCGGGATTGAGTTTGGAGTTGCCCATATCTGCATAATAAAGGTCGTTGAAAGTGGGCATTCGGAATGATTTTTTGTAGAAGGCACGGAGCGAGAAATCGGATGTGCTGCGCAGAGGGTTGAAGGAGATGAAGACGGCAGGTGTGAAAACGGCTTTGTCCTTAGGCGCTTCCTGTCCCCGAAGAACGTCATGGATGAAGGTGCCAAGACCGCTTGCCTGCATCTTGAAGCGCGGGAGGTCGAGAGCTGCGGCGGCGGAGAGGTAGTTTGAATACCGGTCGGGCTTCGCGAAGCCGTACATGTCGGCTTCGAGGGCATTCCACATGAAATCATAGCTTGCCGAGAGTTGAAAAACACGCGAGAATTCATAGATATTTGCGGACGAAAAATAAAACTCGCGCTGCTTATATAGATTGTCAATTTTGACCTGTTTGTCGTCGTTGTTTACATAGTGCGTGCGGTAAAAGGCATATTTCAGATTGTTCATGGTAGTGAAATTGCCGAAAGTGCCGGTATATCGCCCCTGAGCGAATGAGTTTGTATCCCAAATACGTTCGCCACGGCGCCAGACATTGTTGACGATGGCACCCGGCACGCCTCGCTCGGAGTTGTAATTGTAGGCCTTAAATGTCCAGGAGCCTGAAGAAAGAGTGCCGTAAAGGTTGGCTTCTATACGGGTGGCGTTGATGTCACCGTTCTGACGCACAGCGGTGGTATCATAGGCGAGCTCGCCAGCGGGATTTACACGACGGTAGCGGAATTTATATTTTCCGCTTGAATTTATCCACTCGGTCGAGAGGGAAGCATTGACCCGGTCGGACAAGCGCAACTCTATATTTGCCGAAGGATTGATGAGGTCGAAAGAGCCGAATCTCAGAGTGACTCTCGCATGATAAGTTTCTCCTTCCTGGAACGAAGGTGTGCGGGTGCGCATGTAAATGGTACCCGCAGAACCAAAGTCTTTGGCCGGCTGAAGTATCTGGCTCTTCTGGCCGTTGTAGAGAGAGAGGGATTCAATGTTGTCGAGAGAGAACTGGCCAAGGTCTATCTGGCCATTCTGTGCGTTGCCGAGTTCCACGCCGTCGTAAACCACACCGGTATGATTGGTGCCCATCGAGCGGATGTTGACAGTTTTGATACCACCTACTCCTCCGTAGTCCTTGACCTGAACGCCGGAAAAATAACGCAGTGCGTCGGCCACACTGTTGCTGTTAAGGCGTCGAAGTTCCTCTCCACTCAATACCTGGGCAGGAATCACGTCTTTATGGAGCGATTTGCCATAGACGACAAATTCTTTAAGAGTACGACGGACTGAGTCGGTGCGTACCGAGTCTCTCCGAGCCTCGGAGCTCAGAGAAATCAAAGAAGTTGCCAACAAAGTAAAAGTCAAAATTCTCAAAGTCATCATCATAGGATACAGAAATAAAAAATGCGCCTATCGGCCGATATGCGCATTTGGGATATATGAATTCTGTAAAGTGATAATGACAATGACATTAATTCATCGGCAAAGAAAAGCTGCGATATAGATGCAGCAATGTCAATGCAAATGAATAAGAATCCAAGCCCGTGGTCCCGCAGGCGCAAAATTCAGAGGTTAATGGGTCTTCTGACTTATCCCCGGAATTCGCGCCTTCTCACCTGAAAATCAGGCAATGACATAATTGCGAAACCCTTTGTACGGGACTTACAGCAGCGGGTACTGTCACGGATTCACACCGTGTTCATATGGGCGACTCTTCGCCCTCATTTTTCCTC
>CAYZFL010000066.1:0-12609 GCA_964477785.1 uncultured Bacteroides sp. | reverse complement strand
TACGACATGGTAATCAACGGCATAGAAGTGGGTGGCGGTTCTATCCGTATCCACGACTCGGAGCTCCAGGCCAAAATGTTTGAAATCCTCGGCTTCACTCCCGAAAGGGCCCAGGAGCAGTTTGGCTTCCTGATGAACGCCTTCAAATACGGAGCGCCCCCTCACGGAGGTCTCGCCTACGGCCTCGACCGCTGGGTATCGATTTTCGCCGGCCTCGACAGCATCCGCGACTGCATCGCCTTCCCCAAGAACAACAGCGGCCGTGACGTGATGCTCGATGCTCCCGCACGTCTGGAGCAGAAACAGCTCGACGAGCTCAACCTTATCATCCGCGAGACGCCCGCCGCAAAATAAGCCTGACGGCTCGAGGTTAGACCAAGCAGAAGCTTTCCAAATCAATAAAATCATGCAGATAAGCGCGATAACATCGGCCATCGAGGCCCGCTTTCCTCTGAGCTATCAGGAGAGCTGGGACAACTCGGGCCTGCAGATAGGAAGCCTCCGGAATGAAACCGAGGGCGTGCTCCTGTGCGTCGACTGCACCGAGGACACCGTTAACGAGGCCATCGACAAAGGCTGTAAGCTCATCGTGAGCCACCACCCGCTGATATTCAGGGGATTCAAAAGGCTCACCGGCGACACCCTGCAGCAGCGCGTGGCCGAAACAGCCATAAGGCACGGCATATCAGTGTATTCCTGCCACACGCCGGTCGACAATGTTCTCGACGGCGGCGTATCGGGCGAGATGGCGCGCATGCTGGGCTTCACTCCGGTAAAAGTGCTTTCTTCTGCCCGCGACAAGTGGTCGAAAGTCACTTTGCACGGCACGCCCGGCCTCGAGCTGACAACCGCAGCCGAGGAATTCGTTGCCGAAGCCTCCGGATGCCTCAGACCGAGATTAATCATAGGCGACCGCCGCATGGAAGTCACGCTTCCCTCCGCTATGGTTTCGAGATTTTTGGGCCGCGTCGCCGACGTATGCGACGGCAATCTGCCCGACCTTGAAATATCGCAACTCGAAAACACATCAGCCGGACTCGGGCTCGGAGCCTATGCCCTCTGCGACGAGGGAGTGACCGTAAGCGGGCTCGTGCGCCGCGTCAAGGACTCATTCGGCTCCAAAGCCGTGAGAACCACCTCCTTGCCCGACAACGAGACAAAGATAAAGCGCCTGGCCCTATGCGGCGGCAGCGGCTCGGAATTCATTCCCGACGCAATCGCCTCGGGCGCCCAGGCATTTATCACCTCAGACACGAAATATCACGACTTCCTCGACTATGGCCGCGACATCCTCATCATCGACATAGGCCATTTCGAGGCCGAAAAAGTGACAAAAGAGATTTTTTATAAGATAATTAGCAAAAAATTCCCTACCTTTGCAGTTTGGAAATCAGAGGCTGAGCAAAACTGTATAAACTATCTCTGAAAGTTCCCCTAAGCAACGGCGCCAAAGCCACTTATGGCCCGGCGCAAGCCCAAGATTGAGAAGAACAATAATCCCAACCATTGCACTATGGCAACAGATAAGAAAAACGAAAAGCTCAACACCGTCGAGGGCCGTCTCAAACCCCTCGATGAGCTCCAGACCATCCTTTCGGAAATCGACCGCATCAAACTCGTGCGCGGCGAACTTCCCCTTGAAGTAAAAGACCTCGAAGACCAGCTTGCCGGCCTTCACACCCGCATCGACAACCTTCACGCCGAAATCGCAGGCTTCAAAAACGGCCTCGGCCAGGAAAAGGCAAACATCGAAAACTGCCGCTCTCTGATTGCGAAATACAAGGAGCAGCTCGACAATGTGAGAAACAACCGCGAATTCGACCTTCTCACAAAAGAAGTAGAGTTCCAGTCGCTCGAAATCGAGCTCGCCGAAAAACACATCAACGAGTATAACCGCTCTATCGAAAACAAAGAGGCTGAAATAGCCGCGACAACCGAAAAGATCGCCGACCTCACCCATATTCTCGAAGAAAAGCGCGGAGAGCTCGATGAAATCATGACCGAAACCCGCAAAGAGGAGGAAAACCTTCGCGAGCGTGCTAAATCACTCGAGCCCCTCGTTGACGAGCGTACCCTCACCGCATTCAAGCGCATACGCAAAAACGCCCGCAACGGCCTGGGCATCGTCACCGTAGAGCGCAACGCCTGCGGCGGCTGCTTCAACCGCATCCCGCCCCAGAAGCAGCTCGAAATCCGTCTTCACAAGAAGGTGATTGTCTGCGAATACTGCGGCCGCATCATGATCGACCCCGTTCTCGCCGGCATCGAGGAAGCCCCGGCTCAGAACGCTTGACATCGTCATGTCGCCCTCGAAGCGTATTAAAAATACAAGCTCAACGATTTGCCACAAGGCATTTCGCTGGGCTTTCTGTTAAATTCCGAAGCGTTTTCAGCAGACAGTATGAAACAAGTGATTGCAAAAGATTCTCCGCTCACCGCCGCTCAGGTGGAAGAACTCGCGTCAGGCCGATGCGAGCCCGCCTTCACCTACTGCAACCGACGCAACACGGTTGTTAAGGTCGAGGTGGACGGAAAACCTTATGTGGTCAAATATTTCAAGACGCCCAACATCATCAACCGTCTGGTCTACGGCACTCTGCGCAGAAGCAAGGCCCGCAGGGCAATGGAATGGAGCGAAGAGCTGATTAACAACGGATTCTGCTGTCCCAAACCGATTGCGTACGCCGAGGAAAAACGCTCTCTGCTTTTCGGCGACTCATGCTTCATATCGGAATATTACGGCCATCCCACCCTCAAACGCTTTCTCGTAAACGAAGGCAACAGATGGGAAGGTGGCGCCACGAGCACACTTTCGCCCGATACGCGGATGCGGCTCATGCACGATCTTGCAGAATTTGTCCTCAGCCTCCACACCTCAGGCTTCCTTCCCGGCGACATGAACTGGGAGAACATCTTTGTAATCGAGGGGGCAAAAAGGGCTGACCGGTCAGAAAAGTATGATAAGTCTGATTCGGGCAATTTCACCTTCGCCCTCACCGACGTCAACCGCACGCGCCGTCTCACCTCCGGCCAAATGCCCGGTCTGAAAACCTCGATGAAAGCTTTCGGCCAGATGTTCCCCGACCCGGAGCTGCAGGCAGAAATCGCTCCCTTTTATGCCCGTCTGCGCGGATTCGACCCCGCAGAAGCACTCATGGCATCGCTTGAGGCAAGGGTGAAACGCCGTAAAAAGCGCGCCCGCATCCGCCGCATCCTCCATCCTTTTTCAAAAAGGAAATAAACCGAGGTAAAACCGTCAAAGAACCTTAATTTATACCTAAAATCAATCTTATCAACCAAATACCACAATAAGTATGTCAAAAATCCTAACCACCATGCTAATCGGAGCAATCCTCTCCGGAGGCAGTCTCACGGCATCGGCTGCCGCCAAGGCTCATGAGAATCCCTTCCTGAAGCCTTACGAGACAAAGTATCAGATTCCGCCTTTCGACCAGATCGAATACGGCGACTATGTACCCGCACTCAAGGGCGGCATCGCAGAACATAACGCCGAGATTGCAAAAATCGTGTCCGACAAAGCCGCTCCCACCTTCGAGAACACCGTGCTCGCCCTCGACCGCTCGGGCAAGACCCTCGACCGTGTTTCGGCTGTGCTTTTCGCACTCTCCGAGTCAAACAACACTCCCGAGATGAGCACCGTAAGCGACGAGTTCATGCCCCTCTTCAACAACCATCAGGACGAAGTGCTGATGAACGACGGCCTCTTCCGCCGCGTAAAGGCAGTGTATGACAACCGCTCGAAACTCGCCCCCGACCAGCAGCGTCTCGTCGAAAGCTACTATAAGAAATTCAAACGCAACGGCGCCCTGCTCGAAGGCGCGAAGAAAGAAGAGCTCAAGAAACTCAACGCCGAGCTTACCGACCTTTATCTGCAGTTTAACAAAAACCTGCTCAAGGCCACAAACGAAATCGCAATCGTCGTTGACAAAGTCGAGGACCTCTCGGGCCTTCCCCAGTCGAGCATCGCAGTTGCCGCCGAAGAGGCCGCAGCACGCAACCTCGGCCCCGACAAGTGGGTGTTCACCGTTCACAATCCTTCGCGTCTGCCCGTGCTTCAGTATGCCGACAACCGCGATCTCCGCGAGAAAATCTACAAGGCCTACACCACCCTCGCTTCATCAGGCCAGTACAACAACTATCCCGTAATCAACAAAATACTCAAGGCCCGTGCAAAGAAGGCCGCGCTCCTCGGCTTCAAGAACTTCGGCGCTTACCAGACCGACAATGTAATGGCCAAGACCGTAGAGGACGCCGAGAACCTGTTGATGAAAATATGGGGTCCCGCCGTCAAGCGCGAAAAAGAAGAAGTTGCCGAAATGCAGGCCATCGTAAACGAGACCGGCGGCAATTTCAAAATCCAGCCCTGGGACTATTATTACTACAACGAGAAGGTGCGCCAGAAGAAATACAACCTTCAGGAGAGCGCCCTCCGCGAGTATTTCTCGGTCGACTCCGTCAAGAACGGTATCTTCACCATGGCAAATCGTCTCTACGGCGTTAACTTCACCCCCATGCCCGACGCTCCCAAATACTACAAGGACGTTGATGTATACGACGTGACCGACGCCAAGACCGGCGAGCACATCGCAGTGTTCATGACCGACTACTTCCAGCGTCCCATCAAACGCCAGGGCGCATGGATGAGCGAGTTCAAGGGCTCATGGGTAGAACCCGACGGCACTGCCTCGCGTCCCATTATATATAATGTGGGCAACTTCAGCCGTCCCACAGCCGACATGCCTTCGCTCCTCACCATCGACGAGGTAGAGACCATGTTCCATGAATTCGGCCACGGTCTCCACGGCATGCTCTCCAAAGTAAGATACAAGGGCATCGCAGGCACAAACGTAGACCGTGACTTCGTTGAACTTCCCTCTCAGATTCACGAACACTGGGCATTCCAGCCCGAGCTGCTCAAGGTCTATGCCAAGAGCTACAAGACCGGCGAAGTGATTCCCCAGGAACTCGTCGACAAGGTTAAGGCAGCCAGCAAGCACAACCAGGGCTTCCGCACCACCGAGCTCGTTGGCGCAGCTCTTCTCGACCTGCAGTACTCCAAGCTCAACCCCACCGAAGACATCGACATCGCAGCCTTCGAGAAAGAAGTGGGCGACAAGTTAGGCATGCCCGCTGAGCTCACCTACCGCTACCGCTCGCCTTACTTCAAGCACGTATTCGGCAGCGACGAATATTCGGCCGGTTACTACACCTATCTCTGGGCAGAGGTGCTTGACACCGACGGCTTCGAGCTCTTCGAGAAAGAAGGCATCTTCAATCCCGCCACCTCAGCCAAATTCAAGAAATATGTCCTCGAGGCAGGCGGCAGCGCCGACCCCATGGAACTCTACATCGACTTCCGCGGCCAGGCTCCCTCGGTTGACGCCCTCCTGCGCAACCGCGGTCTCGAGCCCGAAGCCAAAGCCGACCTCAAAAACAAAGCCGGCAAATAACATCCGAAACTAATTAGACCAATTGGTCGAACTTTCAGCCGGACACATCCGCTTCAAAGGTGTGCCCGGCTATTTTTGTATTCTGCAAACCTTATCTCTCCTCCGCTTGTTTTAATCATAATTCATCACCAAATTTCCAAAGGAGTAAAGGTGTATTTCTTTATAGGTCTCTTTTCCTGAGGATTAAATTCATCGATTATGATTAAGACGATTTTCAAAGGTCTCCTGACTATGCTGATGACAATTTCAGCTTTCCCGGCTTCCGCTTCACAACCGAGCCTTACCCATCAACAGACTAAAAAGCTTATCGACAACACCAAAATTATATATATCGACGGCAAACCCGACTCCCTGACGCAGAAGGCCGTGGAGGATTCAATCAAAAATGAATTCATCAACTTTTATTACGACCAGTTCCGCCACTTCAACGACCCGGCGGCTCCATATTTCCAGTTTATGAGCCGTGGCAACGGTATTTCAATGGGCATTGGCGGCGCCGTGAGGATGAGGGCTTATTATGATTTCGCCGGAGCTTTGCCCATCGCCGCTTTCTCGCCTTATATGATACCCATACCCAAATCGGAGACCGACCGCCGTCAGCTCGGAACCACACCGGCCGGGACTTGTCTGTTCTTTACCGTGCTCGGCCGCAACAGCTTCTTCGGCAAATACCGCCTCTATATCGAATGTAATTTCAACGGCTATGGCTCGCGCGACTTCAAGCTCAAGAAAGCTTACGCGCAGTTCCGCGATTTCACCGTGGGCTATGCTCCCTCAACCTTCAGCGACCTCACGGCCCAGACTCCCATGGTGGATGCAAACGGTCCCGCCAACAAAATTGCGCCTTCCAATGTGCTGGTGAGATACATGCCTACGGTAGGCCGATGGGTATTTGCCGTCTCGGCCGAGAGTCCCGACAGCCCTGCCAACTATACCGTCGACGAAAACTGCGCCAAGGTGCGCAACTGGTCGCCCGACCTCTGCGGTTTCATCCAGTATCAGTGGGCGCTCGACCAGCACATACGCCTCTCGGGCATGTACCGCAATATGTCTTATAGAAATCTTCTTAAGGAAAAGAACTACAACGTCGCCGGCTGGGGCGTACAGCTCAGCGGTGTGGTAAAGCCCCTGCCACAGCTCACCGGTTATTTCTCCGGCTGTTACGGTCACGGCTACACAAGCGTGCTCAATGACCTGCTGATGGGAAAATACGACCTTATGGCCGACCCTCTTGAACCCGGCTCGATGTATTCGCCCGGGGCTTACGGATGGAGTGCCGGTCTGCAGTATAACTTCCGGCCCAACCTGTTCACCACTGTTTCAATGGGCCAGGTACGTTACCTCCCTCAGCGCAAGGTCTCGCCCGACGAATACCGTTACGGACAGATAATTGCCGCCAATATATTCTGGAATCCTACACCGAGGGCTCAGTTCGGCCTCGAGTTTGACTACGGCAAGCGCAAAAACCAGTCGGGTGCCGACGGCACGGCCCACCGCATCGGCGCCATGGTCCAGTTCTCTTTCTGATTATTGTCGACCTGAAAACGAGACCCTATCCCACAGAACTTGTTAACGTCAGGAAGGTGGACTTTCTATTTCTTATTCTCGCTGGTGCACCTCGGGCAGATACTTCTCTTTCTGTCTGCCAAGCAAAAACGGCAAGTGTCGTGTGCCATTGTCGTTGTCTGATTTGTAGATAATTTTATTTTAGTAGTTTCATAACCCTGCGTCGGCAACCGGTGGTGTGTTATCTGTTATTGGAGACCGATAACATGATAACGTTACCAAGCGTTACGGGCGTTTGATAACGGATAACGCGGACAATTATCAGCTGCACTGTTTTTTGAGGATTTTGTTTACTCTGACAACAGTATTGGAGCTGACACCCATTGCCTTCGAGATCGAGCGATAAGTCTCTCCTTCCTGAAGGCGGCGGGCAATCTCCTGCTCGGCTTCGTCGCGGAGAATGTCCTACACTCCATCGTTATCGACTATAATTGAAACTGAAATTTCTTTAGCTCGGCTCTTACATTATTAACTTTCAAAGAAATATCGTCCAATTTAACTTTTTTAACTTTAAAAATTTCACGTAGATGTTCCCCTGACGTAATTTTGCAACAAATCAATCAATTCTATTAACCGATAATACAACATTTTATGCAAGCAAGCTTCTTTTTTAAGAAAATAAAGAGCATCTTTGTTTCCGGGATGACAATAATCTTATGTGCTGTTTTGCTCGCCGGTTGCAGCAGCAAAGACGATGAGCCGGAACCTGAACCTCTGCCGGAGCTTCCCTCAAAACCGGAAGCTAAATATTATTTGACAGACCTTTCGTTTAAACAAGAAAAGAATGCAGGTTTCAAGATTGAATATTACCCCGAAAAAAATGGCGAAAAAATCAGAACAATCAAATGCGAAAACGGGGCTATAATAACATTTGATGTACCCGATCAGCCCAAAGGAGGAGACACCGGTAAAATGACCTATAGCCTTGACGGGACAGACACACAGGTAAACTTTAAATTCAATGCCTCAGGCTATGTGAGCCATGCCGAAAGCACTGAAGATGGGGCGACTAAAGAGATATGGGATTTTGACTATAATAAAGACGGATATCTCATTCACGTAAAGCGTTCGCTCGACAATATGGATATGTCTTTCACATATGAAGAAGGCAACCTTACCAAATTGAGAGTAAAATCAGACAAATCGGAAACCGACCGCGAAGCAAGCATAACATATTTCAAGACGTGCGCCTCCTTAACTCATTTTAAAGAAAAAAATTTCTATTTTAAAAATGAAGGAAGTATTTCATTTTTAATGCCATATTACTATTGGTTTCGCATAGACCTCGGGCTGATGCGCTATGCCGTCTATGATAATATACTGGGTCGCGCCACCCAAAATCTACCTGCCTCATATAATGATAATGGAGTATATGGTAAAAGAGTTTTCCATAACGACGAAATTATCGGCGGCCCTACAATTATGACTTATTTTACAGGATACAGGGAATTAAATGATTATGATGAATGGGTAGACGTTGGCTTAAGCCGGCTCTCTTGACAGTTCATAAAAAGAGCCATATATGCGACTGCAAATCTCACTTGTAGACATTTAATATATCATCAGCAAGATAGTAAAAGCCGGAATTCCAAGCGGAGTCCCGGCTTTTGAGTAATATTATAGTTCGGTGTTATTTATTTGATGACGCCGAGCTTTTTGCCTACTTTTACGAAGGCGGCAATGCACTGGTCGAGCTGCTGACGGTTGTGACCGGCTGAGAGCTGTACGCGGATGCGGGCCTGGCCTTTGGGAACTACGGGATAGTAGAAACCGGTAACGAAGATGCCTTCGTTCTGCATCTCGGCTGCGAAATCCTGCGAGAGTTTTGCATCATAGAGCATCACTGCGCAGATGGCGCTTTGGGTGGGCTTGATGTCGAAGCCAGCCTCGATCATGCGGTCGCGGAAGTAGTTGACGTTCTCAACGAGTTTGTCGTGGAGGGCGTTGCTCTCCTTGAGCATGCGGAACATTTCGAGCGATGCACCTACGATGGCGGGAGCTACAGAGTTGGAGAAGAGGTAAGGACGCGAACGCTGACGGAGCATGTCGATAATCTCCTTGGGACCGGTTGTGAAGCCGCCCATGGCACCGCCGAACGATTTGCCAAGTGTGCCGGTGTGGATATCGATCTTGCCATAGCAGTCATACTGCTCTGCGACACCGTGGCCAGTGGGACCTACGACACCAGCCGAGTGGCTTTCGTCGACCATGACGAGTGCGCCGTATTTCTCGGCGAGCTCGCAGATCTTGTCCATGGGAGCGACGTTGCCGTCCATCGAGAACACACCGTCGGTAGCGATGATTTTGTAACGGCAGTCCTTGGCTTCCCGGAGGCAGCGCTCGAGGTCGGCCATGTCGGCGTTGGCATAGCGGAAACGTTTAGCCTTGCAGAGACGCACGCCGTCGATGATAGAAGCGTGGTTGAGGGCATCGGAGATGATAGCGTCCTCCTCGGTGAAGAGGGGTTCGAAAAGACCGCCGTTGGCGTCGAAGCAGGCGGCATAGAGTATGGTGTCTTCGGTGTGGAAGTAGTCGGAGATGGCTTTCTCGAGTTCTTTGTGAAGGTCCTGTGTGCCGCAGATGAAACGTACCGACGACATACCGTAACCTCTTTCGTCCATAGCCTTCTTGGCTGCCTCGATGAGGTTTTTGTTATCCGAGAGGCCCAGATAGTTGTTGGCGCAGAAGTTGAGCACCTCGCCCTCGACGTTCTTTACGGCGATATCGGCTTTCTGGGGGGTGGTGATGAGACGTTCGTTTTTGTAAAGACCGGCTTCGCGGATAGCGTCCAGTTCTTTCTGAAGATGTTTTTTAAATTCTGAATACATATTCCGGATACTGATTTGAGGTTAATATAAAAGTCGAAATAAATAATTGAAACACAATGCAATATAAAGCATGAAATCCAAACCGGACCAACCTGACGGCTCATTCCCGGTCGCGCTTTATTTGCGATAGCAAAGTTACTAAGCTTTTACAAAAAATCAAACAGCAGATTACAAAAAAATTTATGTCTCTTTGACTTTGCCGACAATAAAAAAAATTGCATAATCGGGAAATTGTCTCTAACTTTGTAAACGCCTAAGAAGGCACTAAGCTATAAACCAGGTCAGCCGACAGAATATGCCGGCCGGCTACAATCCGGATTTATTAAAATGGGAAAAACATCAAGTCTGGTCAGTGTACAGGATCTCAGCAAGGAAGAGCTTCTCGACATACTCGACAGGGCACGTTATTTTGAAGAAAATCCAAACAGCCGTCTTCTGGAGGGCAAAGTTGCGGCTACGCTCTTTTTCGAGCCGTCGACCCGCACCCGCCTCAGCTTCGAGACTGCCGTTAACCGCCTCGGTGGCCGCGTGATAGGCTTTACCGATGCGAAAACAACCTCCTCGTCAAAGGGCGAGACTCTCAAGGACACCATAAAGATGGTCTCCAACTACGTGGACATCATCATCATGCGCCATTACCTCGAAGGGGCCGCTCAATACGCCACCGAAGTAACGGAAACTCCCGTGATAAACGCCGGCGACGGTGCCAACATGCACCCCTCGCAGACCATGCTCGACCTATACTCGATATACAAGACTCAGGGCACGCTCGAAAACCTCACCATCTCGCTGGTGGGCGACCTCAAATACGGCCGCACCGTCCACTCACTCATTCTGGCGATGCGCCATTTCAACCCCACCTTCAGATTCGTGGCCTGCAAAGAACTCGCCATGCCCGACGAATACAAGCGCTTCTGCGATGAGCACAACATTCCCTATACCGAGGATGTGGACTTCTCGCCCGAGGTAATCAACACCTCCGACATCATTTACATGACCCGCGTGCAGCGCGAAAGATTCACCGACATCATGGAGTATGAGCGCGTAAAGGATCTCTACAATCTCCACAACTCCATGCTCGACGAGTCGAAGCCCAATGTAAGGATTCTCCATCCCCTGCCCAGGGTAAACGAAATATCGCCCGACGTCGACGACAATCCCAAGGCATATTACTTCCAGCAGGCCAAAAACGGCCTCTTCGTCCGCCAGGCGCTCATCACACGTGCACTCGGTATCGACCCCAGGGATAAAAAATAAAAGTCACCGGCAACACATTATATAATAGGAATCAACAATGGCAAAAGATAAAAAAGAACTCGCGGTAGCCGCCCTCAGAAACGGCACTGTGATCGACCGCATTCCGGCCGCCGCAACATTTCAGGCCGTTAAGTTGCTCGGATTAGACCATACCACCAGCAACGTGACCATTGGCAACAACCTCCACAGCAACAAGATAGGCCGTAAAGGCATTATCAAGATCGCAGATACCGAGTTCCCCCAGAGCGTGCTCAACCGCATTGCCCTGATTGCTCCCACTGCTGTGGTCAATATCATCAAGGAGTATGAGGTAGTGTCGAAACAGCCTGTGACTCTGCCCGATACTCTTGTCGACGTGGTGAAATGCGACAATCCCAAGTGCATCACCAACAACGAGCCAATGAGCACCCGCTTCATCGTCACAAACCGCGAGCCGGTGGAAGTGTGCTGTGCATACTGCAACCATGGTGTCGCCGGCAACAAGGCCCAGATTCTCCAGTCAGACAAGCGCTGACCCTCTTCAAAAACTATTGTTTACCAATTACTGATTTATAACAGATGAGCCCATACACGCCACCCGAAGGAAAGCTATGCTGGAAACCCGGCACGATGCTCTACCCCCTCCCGGCTGTGCTTGTAAGCTGCGGCAAAGACCTGGAGCACAGCAATCTGCTCACCGTGGCATGGACCGGAATCATCTGCACCAATCCGGCGATGCTCTCCATCTCCGTAAGGCCCGAGAGACATTCCTTCGCCATGATTGAAGAGACGATGGAGTTTACCGTCAACCTCACCACTACGGCGATGGCCCGGGCGACCGACCTCTGCGGCGTAATTTCAGGGCGCGACGGCGACAAATGGAAAAAATCGGGTCTCACTCCCGCCAAAGGCATCGCAAACGCCTGCCCTTACGTGAAGGAATCGCCCGTCTCGCTCGAATGTATCGTCAAGTCGAGCATGGCGCTCGGCAGCCACACGATGTTTATAGGCGAAATCGTCAACGTGATAGCCGATGAAAGCCTGCTTAATCCCGAAACAGGTAAATTCGAGCTCTCCGAAGCCTCGCCGCTTGTTTACTGCCACGGCGCATACTACTCGCTCGGCGATTATCTCGGCCATTTCGGTTTCTCGGTAAAAAAATCGAAGAAGGCATGACAGAAATCTCATAAAAGAATCATTATCAAATAAATATATCAACAAACAATCCCTTAAATTTTTACCACATCAAACATGGAAAGAGACAAAGTGATTTTCGACCTGATTGAAAAAGAGCATCAGCGTCAGAAAAAAGGCATCGAACTCATTGCCTCCGAAAATTTCGTAAGTGACCAGGTGATGCAGGCCATGGGCTCATGCATGACCAACAAATATGCCGAAGGCTATCCCGGCCACAGATACTATGGCGGCTGCCAGGTAGTGGACGAGAGCGAAAATGAAGCCATCAACCGCATCAAGGAGCTCTTCGGCGCAGAATACGCAAACGTACA
>CAYZFL010000065.1:0-12790 GCA_964477785.1 uncultured Bacteroides sp. | reverse complement strand
AGGAAGGACAGAAGGTTTAGACCATAGGCCTAAAGACCCAAAGGGTTTGAGGCGGGGAGTGATGTGAAATGTCGACGATGGGGCGGGCGAGACGCGGACTCGATCTTACCTGGCGACCCAGACACGGAGGACGTTGAGCGGGAATGTGTGACGTTTAAAATTTAGAATGCAAAGTGAAGATTGACGGATTAATCGTGATTTATCGGGATTTATTGAGGTTTATCATGATTAATCGGGAAGGTGTGAGTCGACGGGGGCTGGCGAGGCGCGGCCTCGCCACTACAAGGCGACGGTCTTTATGAACGGTCTGATGGAGAAGTCATTTTTTGAGGAAAGAAGATTTAAATTTTTTTGCGGAGGAGTTGTTACGTTTTGGAGGTTGCGGTGTCTTATTAGTGTATGAGTAAAATGACGTTCACAGATACTTTTGTGGAGTTGCAGAATAAGCTTCACCGCGTCGCAACCAATCTTCTCAATGATCAGTCGGAAGCAGAGGATGCGATCCAGGATACTTTTTGTAATCTGTGGAGCCGTGATTTGCCCGAAACTTCGGAAGAAACCCGATATAAGCTTTTTGCCGTTCTGAGAAATGTATGTCTTAATAAGTTGAGAAGTAAGCATCGTTTTTCTCCGATTACCGACAATATTATAATTCCCCATGAAGATCAATATGAAGAATCGGAACGAATCAAAGGTCTTTTGTTTAAATCGCTCACGCCTCTTCAGACAAAGATTCTTCAGATGATTGTTTCAGATGAAATGGATTATGAGGAGGTAGCAGAACGACTTGAATTGTCGGTTGAGTCAGTGAGGACAAACGTTTATCGGGCCCGAAAGAAAATGCGTGAACTTTATAAAAGGATTTAAAATGCATAAACACGAGGAAATATCTATTATAGAGCTTGAAATTCTTGCCAAGGCTTACCTTGACTGTGATCTTTCAAGGCAGCAGGAACGGGAGTTTGAGCTTGTGCTGTTGAATTCACGACACCACTCTCCATTGCTTGACGAATGTCGCAGCGTCATGGGATTGCAGACATTGCTTGATTCCGGAAAAAAGTCGGATTCAAAAAACGGAAAATGTAAATCCCGTCCATCTCGGCTAAGGAAATTATTATACGGAACAGCCGCTGCCGCGTCGATACTCTTAATCTTCACACTTTCCGTCATATCCCTGAATACTGACAAAGGGAACAGGGATGAATACATATCTCAAAGCAAGCCCGAAGTAACGGTATTTGTAAACGGAGTGGAACTTGGCTATGCTGAAGCGGTTTCGGCGGCAGAAACAGCACAGGAACAAAGTATAATGCTGATGAATGAGACGATAAAGAAATCGAGGGAAGAGGAATGCATAAGCCTCAGAAAAATAAATGAATTAACTAATTCCAACATCAAAAATAACTCAAAATGAAAAAGATTTTTTTAGCATTATTATTCATCGGAATGGCACTCGCATGCTTCGGGGCTCCTCCGCGTCTGGCAAGCGAGACCATCTTCGACCGTAAAGAAATAAAGACCGAAGGTCATGAATTTATGAGCACCAAAACTGAAAGCAATTACTTCAGGAGTGTCACCGCTTATAATGACAAAAAACTGACCAAAGAAATCAAGGAACAAGTTTTGAAGGATAAATCACGAGCTTCCAACACAGTTGAAGGCTGGGATAACGGAAAGGAATATATAATACTGAACATACCTCATAACGGATATATAATAAACGTTGGCTTCTGGTGGGACAACAAGGGCTACTGCAATTTATTCGTACAGTCACAACTTGGAGCTTTTGAATAGAAAAGAGACATAGTATTCTCAGCAATCCAGAAATATAGAAACAGCAAATACCATTCCTTTGCCCCGGCAACGATGTCGGGGCATATATTTTGCCATACCTAAAATATATTATTTTGGGGAGATGGAAGAGTTGATTTTCGGGGTTGAGGAGTTATAATTTTTCACAATTTTACGGTATTGTGCATAGAATGGGGCGGTTGTTATTTTGCAATCGAAAAGAAAACCAATCGGAATCCAATCGAAAATCTAATTTAAATCTCCAATAAAGCACATGAAGAAAACACTAATCCTATTGGCTGCGGCGCTATCGGCACTGGCAGCGAATGCCGGGAATTATGCGCTGAAGGTCAATCTCAGTCCGGGATCTTCGGCTACTTATATTCTCAGCGACAAGCCGGTGATCACTTATTCAGGGAATGATGTGATTATCAAGAGTCAGGGCATCGAAGATTCATATCTTCTGAGCGATGTCAAATCATTCACTTTCACTGAAAACGGCACGTCGGGTATCGAATCAGTGACCGATAATATCACATACGAATTCCACGACAATGTTTTTATCTGCGAAGGGCAGGTAATCACGGTTTATAACCTCTCGGGCCGGAAAGTGGCATCGGGAAGCAACTCAGTGTCACTGGAAAGCCTCGACCGTGGCATATATATCGTAAACACAGGCAACCGCGCCATCAAGGTAATGAAAAAATAAAAATATCGAAATCAATCAAATTAAAATTCAAGGCTTGAAAAAACTATACATCGCAGCAATAGCAGTCACTCTCGCCGCATCAGCCATGGCCAAAACACAGCTGATGCACATAACTTCAAACAACGGCATCACGCAGACCATCAATGTGGCAGAGATCAAGGAAATGACCTTCAGCGAAGAGGCTGATGGGCAAGCGCAAGGCCGTGGTCACCGCGAGGCCCATGACAAGGCATGCGAGCATAGTAACGTTTATGGAGCTTATGATGATACTCTGGGGCTCATACCTGCTGCTGATGTTCTGCTATGACGACGAGTTTCTTGGCGACCATCACCCGGTGACACTGCTTGTGGGACTGGGCTGTCTCATAGGATCATTCTTCATCTTCGCAAAACAGCTGCGCATACCCACCTGGGGAGCCAACATACGCATGGCCATAGCAACGGTAATAGTGTTCTGGACGCCGGTGGAGATATTGGGCAGAATGGACTTCTTCAGCGAGATATGGATAGCGCCCATGAAGCACAAGACCGAAATGCTCATAATTCTTGCGGCTTTCATAGCACTTGCCATATACCTGTGGTATGCAAGTGCCAGAAAGAGGAAGAGAGAGAAATGAATATTTGCATAAAGCACAAAATTGCCGGATAAGACAAACATCGTCCACGACTTTTAAAGTCTATTAATTGAGGGCAAAGGGTTTGGAAAAAGCCGCAAAGTGTATTATCTTTGTAGTCTAAGGTTAATTTCAAGATTTTAATGAGGCCTGCGGGCCTGCTGTAAATATACTATGGAATTTGTTTACTCTCTGATAAATATGCTGGCGGAGATGTCGCCCTATCTGCTTTTGGGCTTCGGCATCGCCGGCTTTCTTTATGCTTTCGTGCCGAGCGGTTTTTACCGCAGGCATCTGTCCAGCCCAGGAATCTGGTCAGTGATAAAGGCAGCCCTTATCGGTGTACCTTTACCCCTTTGCTCCTGCGGGGTGCTCCCCACAGCTGTTTCACTGCGAAGAAATGGTGCTTCGCGCGGAGCATCCACCTCATTCCTTATCGCCACACCTCAGACGGGTCTCGATTCAATTGCCGCGACATATTCGCTGCTGGGTCCGGCGTTTGCAATCATAAGACCCGTTGCGGCACTTATTACGGCCGTAACAGGCGGCGCACTGGTAAACAAAGGCGACAAGGGTTGCTGCAACATGGAAAAGGAAGTGGATACGATAGACGCACCGGCTTCCGACAATCTTTGGGGCAAGATTCGCGACGCCCTGCGTTACGGATATGTGGAGATGATTCAGAACATAGGCAAGTGGCTGATCATAGGTCTTGTGATAGCCGCGGCCATCACAGTGTTCATTCCCGACGGATTCTTCACCTTCTTTGCCGGATACCCCATTTTGGCCATGATTGCCGTGGTGATAGTGGCGATACCTATGTATGTGTGCTCCACAGGGTCAATACCAATAGCATTGTCGCTTATGCTCAAGGGGCTTAGCCCCGGCGCGGCATTCGTGCTGCTTATGGCGGGCCCGGCTGCAAACTTCGCGTCCATAATCATCGTGAGCAAATCGCTAGGCAAGAAAGCCGCCACGATTTACCTAAGTACCATCATCGTGGGAGCGATAGCGATAGGCATGTGCATCGACTATCTTATGCCGGCAAGCTGGTTTCCGGTAGCCATGACTGGCGGCATGGCAAACTGCCATCTCCATATCTCATGGTTCTCGGGCATCAGCTCGGCGATACTTGTGATTCTGCTCATTTATGCTTTAATAAAACGATATACAACTAAAAAATCAGGAAATATGGAAAACGGAACAACAGTGATAACAGTAAAAGGAATGACCTGTGGCCACTGCAAGGCCATGGTCGAAAAAAACCTCGCCAAACTTCCCGGTGTAGAGGGCGTGGAAGTAGACCTCGCCTCGGGAGAGACAAAAATCAAAGGCAAAGCCGACATGGCAGCCATCCGCGAGGTAATCGACGACCTCGGTTTCACTATGGAGTAAAATCTCAACACAGGCAAAAATTTTGAGGCGCGTCAGATTTCTGATGCGTCTCATATTTTTATAAGCTCCTAATATTTGGATAATTGCAATATTATTGCTTACCTTTGCAGGCGAAAGGTTATGGTCGGGCGCGACAAAGCCTCAAAATCTGATACCTAATTTATAAATCTTCATATTATGACAAAGAAACTGCTCTATTCTCTAATCATTGTGCTGCTCAGCGTATGCACCACAGTCAGTGCCCAGCAGGCATCGCAGAAATTCGCCCACGTCTCTCTGCCTGATGAAGTAAAACACCTTACATGGAACGACAAGGGACCGTATGCCGGCACAGACAGAGGCATCTGGAAAATCGACACACAAAAATGGACGCCCGACAGCATGGCCATGCTCAAATCGAATAATTTTTTCAAGACCATCCAGGGAATCGCCGGAAGCGGGAAGGATCTTTATTTTTATGTAAACGGCGACGGCGTATACCGTTTGCAGCCAAAAGGACAGAAACCTTTGATGGTGCGACCCCGCAACGAAAAATTCATTAAGAACTATGAGGAGGCCTACAGCGCCATGGGCACCGATCCCACCGGACAGTATCTGCTACTTTACGGGCAGAATGAAAACGCCGTAGTTTTCGATATACTCAAAGATGTATCGCCGGTAGTGGTTTTCAACGACTATGTGATGGACGCCTATTGGCTCAACAACAAGCTTTGGGCAGGATGCGTCAACAAAGTTGTGATAAACAAACGCACCGGCAAAAGCGAGAATAACGAGGATTTCATGGCGATGCCCGACCAAACAGGAATGACTAAATTCTATATCGGCAAGGAGACCAAAATACCCGAAAACGGCGAAAAAAGAATCATAATCGACGATGGCGGTGACATAATTCGTCTGATTTACAACAAGAAAAACGGCGACGTGCTGCTATGTCTAAGCTCTATGAACGGCTCGAGCATCTATAAAATTACCGACGATGCAGCTCTGCCCGTGGCCAAATTCAACGGATATTACAACAATTTCGCTGCATACGGCGAAAAGATTGTGGCACAGACGGGAGGAGGCTTCATAGAAGCTAAATATGGCGATGACCTCAAAGACATTAAGGCCAAGCCCATCGTAACCGATGTATTTCGTCCCAAAGCATGGAAAGGCGCCAAGCCCCAGCCATACGAAATTTACAGCTCCAGGATTCTCGATTTTGACAAAGACGGCAACTTGTGGATATCAAGCGGTAGAGATTTGTTTGTGAATTTCAACAAAAAAGTTGGTCAATAAATATCATCGACTTCGGATATATCCACATGGAGTGTAAAGATTGAGCCGACTGAGGTGCTTAACAAAATACATTTCCCTAAAGTCAAGCCGAGGAAATCCAGTATAAACATTATTTAACTTTGAAGTACATTTTTCAGGCACACACAAAAGTTAAATTTGCATCACATAAATGATTTAATGATCAATAACTCTTAAACTATTTGGATTATGATTCTACTTGCTATCCTCTGTGTCATTCTTTGGCTCCCGTCTGCATTGCATGACGGTGCTAATATAAAATAAGACCGGTAGTTTTGGCTACCGCGGTCACACTTTGATTAATAAGCCTACAGAAGCCTGTTGAGACCTAATAGAATCAAGAGATTAAAAGTATTATATCGCTTTGATTCCAAACTATTTGGCATGCAAGTGAAGGTAATACGGGACGGACAATAAATGTTAATTAAATGTTAAAAGTCCGATTTGCTCTTGACTTATTAAAAAAAGTGCGTAACTTTGCAACGCCTTTAGGAAATCGGGGTGTAGCTCAGTTGGTTAGAGTACACGTCTGGGGGGCGCGAGGTCGCTAGTTCGAGTCTAGTCACCCCGACAAAGAAAAGGCAATCGCCTGCAGGTTCAAAACCTGCGGGCGATTTTTTTGCTATAAAACGGGTCATTAGCAAAACCAACCGGCATATAATAAAAAAACGGGCGACCTTTCGACCCGCCCGATGCCATAGAGAAGCATTGAGAAGTGTTTCAATCTGCTTTTGAAGTGATTGTCAGGGTGGAGAGGCTGGTGAGACGTGTGGCGACGAGGCGGATATCTTCGGCGGTCACATTGTCGAGAAGGTCGAGAGTCTCGCGATGGGATGCCAGACGGTCGTGATTTAGATAAAACTTGGCAAGCTCAGTAGCTTCGTTCTCCCGGTTCTCCCAGCCGATTGTGAGTTGTCCGGCAAACTGTTTTTTCATAGCAGCAAGAGACCTCGAGGAGACTTGTTGCTCAGCCAGGCCCTCTATGCAGCGTGACACAAGAGAACGGCAACGTGCTGTTTCTTCAGGGTCACAGGCATAATAGACCGTAAACCAGTCGTCCATGCTCAGCGAGTTGAAGGCCGTCTCTACGGTATAAACCAAACCGTATTTCTCACGAAGAGAGATATTCAGCAGAGAGTTCATGCCGGGACCACCGAGTAAATTCGATACCAGCGCCATGGTGGTGCGCTGCTGTCGGGTGAGCTTACCCAGTGAAATACCCGAAAGCACGTTGGCCTGGTGGCCAGAAGGCTCAATCTGAACCGTGTCGAATTTCGTGGAGTTAATTTCAGGAAATTTGCCCATGCTTCCCGAGGCTGTAAGAGGCAAAGCATCAAAATATTTTTCGGCCATAGTAAAGAATCGCTCCGCCGAGGCGGGGCCGGAATAAAACAGCGCCATATTGTCGGCGGCGAATCTCGAAAGCAGGAAATCGCGACACATGGCAGAATCGAGTTTCTTTACTGAAGTTTCGTTGCCGAGAATATTATGCCCGAGAGGTGTGCCTGCAAAGAGCAAATCTTCAAAGTCATCGAAAATTTTCTCAGAGGGGGTATCAAGATATGAGTTAATCTCCTCTATAACCACATCCTTCTCGTTCTCGAGATGCTTCTCCGGGAATATCGAGTTGGTCACCAGGTCGGCGACAAGCTCTACGGCCCGGCTCTCGTTTCCGGCGGGGAAAAGGGAGTAAATCACCATATATTCCTTGCCGGTATATGCATTAAGCTCGCCGCCCACGCGCTCCATTCGGTTGAGGATATGCCATGACGAGCGGCGGACTGTGCCCTTGAACACGGTATGCTCAACAAAATGAGCGAGCCCGGGATGGTTGTGAGGGTCGAAACAACTTCCGGCCCTGGCCACTATGCCGAAGATACCCATACGGCTTCCACGTTCCCGAAGATGCACGGCCTTCAGGCCCGTAGTGAATGCGCGGGCCTGTGCTTTTTCGTTTTTATATGACGGCATTATCTGATTTTCAAATTAAACTTAAAGTGCCGCGTTGCGGTCGCTTTCGATAAGGGCGAGCATGAGGCCGAGAGCCTCGTCGGGATCAATATTTTTATAGACACAGGTCTTCCCCTTGTAAACGCTCACCTTCCCTACCCCGGCTCCCACATAGCCATAGTCGGCATCTGCCATCTCGCCGGGACCGTTTACCACACAGCCCATCACTGCAATTTTGAGGCCGGGAAAGCCTTTGGTGGCCTCCTTTACTTTTGCAAGGGTTTCCTGGAGGTTGTAGAGCGTGCGACCGCATCCGGGGCAGGCTATATATTCAGTCTGAGAGATGCGGCGTCGCGAGGCCTGGAGGATATCGAGACAAATATGGCTTATATCGTCACGGTCAAGACCGGGAGCGACAATATCAATGGCCGAGCCGTAGCCTTCAAGCAGGAGTGAGCCAATGTCGAGCGCGGCACGAGTGATAATCTCCTCGCGCGGCATATCGGCAGAGAAGATAGCACGGAGAAGCACTGGCCGCCGACCGTCAAGCGCCTCTATGCTGCAGCGCATCCCGTGGAAATTGCCGGTAACTATTTCATAGCAGTCGTTGACAGACAGGTCTGACTTTTCTGACTGAGTGCAAGCCTCAGGCGCTATATCAAAATCATAACCTGCGACAAGCGGCTCTGCCTTGGCCCCGGGTTTAAGTTCTGTGGAGAAATCGCGGAGCCATGCATTATCAGGCGCCGAGGCGAGAACTTCAGAGGCATATCCGGCGAGCAGACGTGCGGCCGGAATCTCGTTGACGGGATCTTCGCTCAATGAAACGCGGATAGTATCGCCAATGCCGTCGGCGAGTAGAGAGCCTATGCCTATGGCCGACTTGATACGGGCCATATCGCCGTCGCCCGCCTCTGTCACACCTAAATGCAGAGGGAAGTTCATGCCTTCCTTCGCCATGCGCTTGACGAGGAGCCTTACCGTGGTGGTCATGACTCTAACATTGGAGGCCTTGACCGAGACCACAACCTGGTCGAAATTCTCGCGGCGGCAGATTCTCAGAAACTCCATGGCACTTTCGGCCACACCTTCCGGAGTGTCGCCGTAACGGCTCATAATGCGGTCGGAAAGTGAGCCGTGGTTAACGCCTATGCGCAATGCCACCGAGCGCTCCCTGCATAGATTGATAAGCGGCACCAGCTTGTCATCGAGTTTTTTGAGCTCGGCGGCATAGCTTTCGTCATCATAATCTATTATGCGGAAAGTTCGGCCCGGGTCGACGAAATTGCCGGGATTAATCCTCACCTTGTCGGCAGTAAGGGCTGCAGCAAAGGCGGCCGCAGGATTGAAATGAATGTCGGCCGACAAAGGCACGTCGCAGCCGTTTTCATGCAGTTTCTCCTTAATGAGACCAATCGATTCGGCCTGCGAAACGCCCTGGGCTGTAAGTCTTACCATACCGGCTCCGGCCTTTGCCAGAGCAAGACATTGCGCGGCAGATGCCTCCACATCGTTGGTAGAGGTATCTGTCATCGACTGAATGAGAACGGGGAAGCCTGAGCCTATGTGTACCATGGCATCAACCTTGCCTATCCTCACATCGGAAGTGGGGCGGCGTTTCATGCCGTCCCCGGTTTTAATCGAAGTCTTTTCCAAAATATGTCAGACTTTATATTTGTATTTGTCTATCTTGTCGAGATCAGAATTTGCCTTGGTGATTTTGTCGCGGAGCGAAGCGCGGTATTCATCATATTTTGCGGCAATCTTCTCATCGCCGAGTGCAAGGATGCGCACGGCAAGGATTCCGGCATTGAGAGCGGCGCCTATGCCTACCGAGGCAACGGGTATGCCCGGGGGCATCATGGTGATGGAAAGCAAAGCGTCCTCACCTTGCAGCGATGCTGCGATGGGCAGACCAATGACGGGAAGCGGAGTGTAAGCGGCAATCACGCCGGGAAGGGCTGCCGACATACCGGCGGCGGCTATAATCACCTTAACACCGCGTGATTTGGCGTTTTTGGCATATTCGGCCACTTCATCCGGAGTGCGGTGTGCACTCAGCGCCTTCATCTCAAATCCTATTTCCATCTGCTCGAGGAAGGCGGCGGCCTTTTCCACTACCGGAAGGTCACTTGTACTTCCCATGATGATACTTACCAGAGGTTTTAAATTGCTCATAATATATTGTGATATTGTATTTTATAAACTATTCAGAACAAACGCGGCAAACTCGCCGGAATTTTTATGCTTCTATCTCAAGATATTGGTGGCTATTACAAGGGCTCCGAAGATAGAGATGAAACCCACGATCCAGCCGGCATAGACCTGACCGGGCGTATGACGTCCGAGAGCCACGCGGCTGCTACCAACCAGACCGGCCAAAAGTATCACAGCTATCATCCAGGTCATGGCGTTGAAGAGGAGAAGGCCTGTGAGACAGAGCCACATCGAAAGGCCCACGACTCCTCCCATGCCTGTGGCGTGGGCGCTTATCTTCCATTTCAGACTGATTAGCAACACAATAATCATGGCCGCGACAGAACCTATGAAAAAAACCGGGATCCACCAGGGAGCGTTGACATAATAGAGATAAAACGCTGTGATGGAGTTGCAGACAATGGCAAAAATAAAGGGTCTTACCCTCTGCTTGCGTATGCTCGCGGCCATGTCGGAGATTTTACCGGTGCGCAGCAGCAGGGCCATGAAGAGGAAGGGCAACGCCGTAGAGATACAGAACACTACTCCCATGGCGAAAAATCTCGGTCCCTCGGGACTGAGCACCATAGGCGTACCCCAGAAACATAGGGCGGTGCAATAAAGCGGAAGAAGATATGGCGAAAGTATGTCGCTGATAATCTGAGCGGCGGCGAGCCAGAAGCCCTTGACTCGGGCGTGTTTGTATTCTATGGGTTGATTAACGGGCATTTCTCAATTTAATTTCTATTTATATCCGGCCATACAACCGGTTTAAATTCATATTTAAATTTTCTTACGCAGGCGGGCTACGGGATATGATAGTTTCTCCCGGTGCTTAGCCACTGTGCGACGGGCAATATCCACGCCCTTCTCCCTGAGTATATCGGCTATCTCGCCATCGCTGAGAGGCTTTGCCGGGTCCTCACGCTCGATTACCTCGCGGATTGTCTTTTCGATGAGCCCGCGGCTGAGGCCTTCGTCGTCATCGCGTGGTTTTTCGTTAAAGAACATCTTCAGCGGATAAACGCCGGAGGGAGTGGCGATATATTTACCGGATGCAGCCCTTGAAATCATCGAGAGGCTGAAGCCGGTGAGAGCGGCTACGTCCTTGAGAATCATGGGCCGGATGTCTGCGGGATTGTCGGTAAGAAAGAAGTCGCGCTGCAGGGAGACTATCGCCTTCACTACGGCAAGGAGCGTGCGGTTGCGGGTGTCGAGGAGACGTATGAAATCGGCGGCCTCGTCGCCCTTGCGCCTGATGAAGGCCATACGGTCCTGACCGGATTTGCCCCGCTCGGGTTTCAGTCCTGCAAAAGTCCCGGGTCTGAAGCTTTCCTCTATCTGAAGCTCCGGAGAAGTGTTGAGCAGCGATATGTCGAACCGGAGTCCTTCGCTGTCGGCCGGAGTCACGTAAAAATCGGGAGATATATGGCTCAGTCGGTCGTCGGCCGAGACATTTTCAAATCCGGCACCAGGCTTGGGATTGAGCTGACGGATGCGCAGTAAAGCCTCGCGAAGCTGATCGCGACTGATGCCAAGACGTTTCTCTATCTGCTCATAATGCTTCTTGCCCAGATCGTCGAAATAGCGGTTGATTATCCTATGGGCAAGCCGCGAGACTTCATCGCCGTTCTGCTCGGGCTGAAGCTGAAGAAGCAGACACTCACGCAGACCCGAGGCTCCCACGCCGCGGGGGTCGAGTTTCTTTATGATATCGATGCCGCGATTCATCTCGTCCTCGAAATATTCCTCGCCGGTCTCGTTGGTGAGATCATCGGCAAGCGAAACGGCACTGCGGCGCAGATAGCCGTTGCTGTCGAGGCTTCCAACTATAAACGAGGTAATGGTTTTCACCCTCGGGCCGAGATTGAGCATGGCGAGCTGGGAGAGCAGATAGTCGGCGAGCGATTCATCCGAAGGCGCGTCGGCCGGTTCATAAAAGACCGATTTGGAGCGCCGGGGGCGGAAGGTGTCGTTACCGTTGTCGTCATCGTCATGACTGTCGTCGGCGAGATCCTGTCGCTCGGGTTGAGCGGGCAGCGGAGCCTCTTCGGCGACAACGAGCGCCGGATTGTCATCAACCACACGGCGCACAGCCTCCTCAAGCTCCGGTCCGCTCATCTCCAGATAGCGTCCCAGGGCCATGCGGTGTGGATTGAGGCTCAGATTCTGCTTCAATTCCTGTGACTGTTGTAATTCCTGTGATGACATTTTGCCTACTCTTCAATTAGCTTACAAAGTTACTCCATAAGCACAAACCCCGCAAAAATTATGTATTAAATTTTACAAAGTCAAAAGATATATACACATCTAAAAATATCATCGCCTGCCTTGCAAAGGCGTCGAATTTTTTTGTAACTTTGCAGGTTGAAGCGCATTTGCGCGGAAATATAGGCTTAACAACCTGAAAACACCGTCCCTTTGGGAATTTCAAGGAAAAACAATAACTAAATCATATATTATCATAATGTATAGAACGAACACATGCGGCGAACTGCGTCAGGCAAATGTAGGCCAGGAAGTTACCCTGGCCGGCTGGGTGCAGAAAGTCCGCAAGATGGGAGGCATGACATTCATCGACCTCCGCGACCGTTATGGCATCACACAGATAGTGTTTGACAACGTAAACGACGCCGCGCTTACAGAAGCAGCCAACCATGTGGGCCGCGAATATGTGCTTCAGGTCAAGGGCATCGTGAGGGAGCGCAGCAACAAAAACGCCAACCTGCCTACCGGCGACATAGAAATAGAGGCAAAAAGCCTCAAGGTTCTAAATCCCAGCGAAGTTCCGCCCTTTACCATTGAGGACGAAAGCGACGGCGGCGACGACCTGAGAATG
>CAYZFL010000064.1:3851-12829 GCA_964477785.1 uncultured Bacteroides sp. | reverse complement strand
TTTATAGTTGGTCCACTTTTCAGCTATCGGACCTTCGGGTATTTTGGAATCAATCTGATATTCCGGTAATTTCGATGACTCGATGTCGGCGAAATCTTTCATGATGGGGGTGGAATCAATCATCCCCTCGAGCTTTGACAAGTCTTCCATTAGTCCGAATGATTAATTGTTAGTATTATTAGATTCGATCTCCTGGCCGGCGTTTGCCTCGGCCTCGGTCTGCTCGGCGTTCTGCACTGCAGCCTTTTCGGCTTCCTCAGCTGTGGCTTCGGGTGTAGCTGGCGTAGCGGGCTGCGACTGCATCTGCTGCTGCATCTCGGCATATCCTACAGCCTGGCGGATAGAACCGGCAAACTGCTGGAACTGCTGAATCTTCTCGTTAGCTATGCCGGGGAACTGCTTGGCGGCGATAGAGTCAACGAGATTTGCCTGAGCGACGAAATCCTTACCCTGGTTGAGGAGGAATTCCATCTGTACCCTCATACCGGCCTCCTGATCGTTGGGGTCGATGCTCTGCCAAGCTTCCTGAGCCTGCTGGTTAAACTCGTCGGCCAGCATCTGGGCGCGTTCGCCCCAGTATTCAGCATACTGCTCCTGAAGTTTGGGGTTGCTTGTGTAGTAACCTTTGTGCGAAAGGATTGTGAATACGACAGCCTGAGCGATGAAGAGCACAACAACGATCGATGACCACCAGAGAGCCACTTTCTTAAGACGGCCAAGCCAGCGGCGCCCGTTGATACCGGTAGACTGGAACATCGACCAAACGCCGTGGTTGAGGTGGAACCAAAGAGCGACGAAACCGATGATGTAGACGATGGGAGTCCAGATTTCGCTGAAAGCCATCTGGATGAAGAGAGTACCCATGGCGGGAGGACAGGGTGCGCCGTTGAGCACGGGAAGCACGGTGAGGTCATGGCTGCGGAGCTCCTGCAGCTGCATTTTAGCCCAGAACTGAATCATGTGGACTGCCAGGAAGGCAAGTATCACGATACCGAGCACGAGCATGTTTTTTGACGACCATTCAACCTGGGGCTGACGGGCGTTGATGGCGTAACGGTCAGAGCCACGGGCGGCGCGGTTCTGAATTGTGAGCCATACTGCGTAAATGATGTGGATGATGAAGAGGGCTGCAAGACCGCAGGAAGCGATCAGCGCATACCAGTTGGCGCCGAGGAACTCGCAGACAGAGTTATAAGCTGCCGGCCAGATCAGCGCTACCGCGTTCATCAACACATGAAAGGTTATGAATAGGACCAGACAGACGCCCGTGAGGGCCATCACAAACTTACGTCCTATAGATGAGCGTAATAACCACATAAATGATTGAATTAATTGATTGATTTATTTAAAATTATTTATTAAGTTTCAAATGGATCGTTATGCCTTGGAGAGCTTAATTCAGCCCGGTTTTACATGGTTTTGCAGACCTCCGGGCGGCTTTACCGACACGCCCCGAGACCACCGGAAACGACAAAACGAGCCGTATCAAGGCACATCGGTGCCTGCCGCCTTTCGTCGATTTCCGTTTTATTCTGCAAATTTAAGCCATTTTAGCGATTATACCCAATTTTAGGTACAAAATTTTAAAGATTTATTTCAGCAATTGATTTTACGATGTGAGTTTGCGACAAATCAAGGTCGGGATATGCTTCCTTCACAGCGCCCTCACCATCAGGAGCCAGCAAAACCGTGGGGCAGCCGATCTCAAGGGCCGGAAGAATATCGTTTTTCACCGAGTCGCCCACCACAAGCGTTTCGCAGGGTTCGCTGCCGAGGGCGATGCAGGCCATGCGGAATATTGCCGGACCGGGTTTCCGCACGCCCACGGTCGCGGAATCGAGCACAGAGCGGAAACAGCCCCTCAGACCGTTCTGGCGCAGCACACAGTCGAGATTGCCATAGAAATTGCTGGCCATGGCAAGCGGATATTTCGTGGCAAGACGCTCGAGATGAGGCTTTACCGCCTCAATGCTCCGCTCGGCCACATTGACACATTCGGCAACGGTCATGGCTACGCCCTGCTCGGCCTCGTCCCAGGAGATATAACCCTCGTTGGCGAGCCAGCCCAATTCTATCTGGATTTTGAGCACCACGAGGTCGTGGAAACTCATGTCGACACCCACTCTGCCGGGCACGGCGAGCTGCCGCTCGGCAAAGACGTATGCCTTGTAAAGATTTTCGCGTGAGACGTCCACGCCCGAGTGCCGGCATGCGCGGAATATCACGTCAAACCAGTGCCTGCCACCGGTATCGAGCGTGCCGCCGTAGTCAAATATTATCGATTTTATGTTTTGCATTAGTCGCGGGAAGGGGATTTTATCAAAATTATATAATAGCCAGCCAATCAGCCAAGAGCTTAATCATATCTGCCATCCTTGAGGGCGGCTGTGAGGCGGCGGCAAATATTTTCATGCCTTATCATCATGTAGGTGAGTATGCCGGTGCCGAGCACAAGCTCAGCCACGAAATATATCCACGGCTGACCTATGAAAAGGGTGATAAAGAGGGTGATTATGCGCCAGTTGAATGACAGGATGTTTGTAAACTTCATCAGAGGCAGGCTGAGCCGGCGAAAATCGGCGCGGAAGCTTTCGGGTATCGGCGTGGTGCCGGGATAACGGCTATTGAGTTCCTTGCGCAAGGTCTGCATCGCGGGGGTGAGCACTTCCTGATTGGCCGTATAGTTTGCATAAAGGTAAAGCGCGATCCATGCGAACGGATTGCGTTCCCATGACATAAGCCTAAGCCTGCGCCTCAGCTCGTCGCAAGTGTCGAGCTCGCTGCCCTTGGCTCCTTTGAGGAAATAGAGATGAAACTGGCGGTAATAGTCGGCCATCGCCGCCTGCTTGGCATGAAACGCGGCTGTCACGGCCGCAAGAAGCCAGATAAGCCATACGTGCGAGCCGAAGAAGGGAGAGAAGGCATTTTCTCTGAGGCAGATAGCCACATAAATCACGGCAAACCAGATGTCGCCCATAAGACCGTCGAGGATGCGCCCGAAACGGGAATACTGATGGGTGATTCTGGCAAGCTGACCGTCGGCCGAATCAAACGAATTGGCGACAACAAGCAGGAACATGCCTGCCACATTGACCCATATATCATTGAAATAAAAGAGGATACCGGCACCTATGCCGAGGATTATGCCTATGACGGTGAGCACATTAGGCGTGGCTCCGATTTTGCGTGCCAAAGTTGCCCACATATAGCCGATGGGGCGATAAAAGGCCAGGTCGATGCCTTCCTCGGTATCGGCCGATTTCAGCGAGGCCAGATAGTCAGCCGACTTGAGGCGGGAATCTTCCGACTCGCCTGCTGCCGTCTTGCCCTGCCGGTCTTTTATTTTGCTCTTCCCGTTCATTTGTGAACTGCCGGAGTGATGGCTTTCTTGTAAGAGTTTATCGCGTTGCGGAAAGCGGGCCATTTCATAAGAATGTACTCGAATACGACCCAGCCCAGGAGGGCGGTGAGAATGCCCAGGAGCACGTCGATAACATAATGATGCGACGAGTAGACAGCCGCCCACCATATACCGCATGAAATCACGAAAAGCGTGATTTTAATCCAAAGCGGCGACTTCGACTTCACCGCATATATAAAGGCCACGAGACAGTAGGCCGAGTGAAGCGAAGGCACGGCAGCAAACACGTTGGCGTTGCGGCTGTAAAGGCCGTGAAAGATATTGAGGCCGGTGATATTGTCAAATCCGGCCATGCCTGCCACCTGTCCCAACGTGCCCGGAATAGCTTCGGACTCAGGGCCGTAAGCTGCGGCATACCACGGCGGTGCCGCCGGGTGAATGTAATATCCGGCGAATCCTATGAGGTTGACGAAGAGAAACACAAGCGCGAAATGCAGATAAGCGCTGCGTTTGCCCGTGGTATAGAGATATACGCCGAAGGCTATGGGCACCGGCACCCAGCAAAGGTAGAAGATGCCGGCCATGAGGTCGCATAAGTCATTGGTATGCGCTGCGAAATACTCGTTTGGTGTCACCGTACCGGCTGCGGTGGAAATGCCGAAGAGGCTTTTTTCCGCGCCATAGAGACCACCCACGTCCACCGGATTCACCTCATAGTTGGGCAGGAGGTTCATCCAGTCGTAGCTGACGCCGAAAATGGCGAAAGGCGCAATGGCCAGCACGAAGCGGCGTGTGGTGGCGTTGAGTAAAAAGCCCAGCATCAGTATCACTGCAAGAAAAAGATGCTCGGGACGCATACCTATGTATAAAGCGGTAACCATCAGCCATATAGCGATGATTGCCGTAAAAATGATGCATTGCCTTTGAGAAGGCGGATGTATTCTTTTTGACATTTTAAGACAGTCTAAATCAAAAATCGTTCTGAAACAGAACGTCTTGTATCACAGAGTCTTCTTGCAGAAAGCGATACGACCGAGGGCGGTGAGGTTAGCCAGCACGGCAATCACGCCCATTGCCGACATGAGGATAATGCCGGGAGCGGGACTTTCGGGAGAGCAGACGCCGACGATGCCGGCGGCAAGAATGGCAAGAGCCGTGAGCACCACGCGCTCGGGACGCTGCATGAGACCCACCTTGGCCACGGTGCCGAGTGCCTCGCCGCGGGCCCTCACATAGCTCACCATCAGCGAGCCGCCGGTTGCGAGCAAGGTTACGAATACGCCCAATACCGAGTCGGTTATGGCGAAATAGAGCGTAATGGCGCCGCAGATGAAGAGCTCGCTGTAACGGTCGAGCACCGAGTCATAGAAGGCGCCGAATGTCGAGGCCATGCCGCCAAGGCGGGCAACCTGACCGTCGAGCATGTCGAAAACCATGAAGGCGATGTTGATTATGCCCCCCCACATGAGCCATTTGTAGGCCTCGGGATCGCCGGAGGCAAACTCGGAAGCGAAGATAAAAATCATGGCCGCCGTCACCGCCGAACCAAGAAAGCCAATGGCCGTAACGATATTAGGCGTCACGCCTATTCTTACCAGAAAATATACAAAAGGATTGATTACCTTGTAGATGCCCTGCTGCAAGCCGTCGCGCATACGCTTGAAACAGCTCCCGGACTTTGTGCCGGAAGCCTTCGTATCGGCGGCCTTATTGTTTAATTCTTGTGCGGTCTCCATATAGGTATTATGTTTTTATTTCTTGTATCTTAATTGATCAACGGGCCGTGGTTCCGCCGTTTTTCCCTTCGGGGTATTTATTTATTGCGCAGCCTCTTGAAAAATATCACCTCCGCAGCAGTCTCGAGCAGCTTCTCGAGCTGAGGGTCAATCTTCCGGTCGACGTATACAAAGTTTTTCTGCCACAGATAGTTCCAGAAAATCGAGACAACGAGCGAAACGCTGAGACGGGCGATGGCGAAATAACCGTCGGGCGTGGCGCCAATGACCTTAAACACATCGGTGTGCTCGAGCACCCAGTAAAAGCCCTGAGTGCCAAGGGTATTGAGCAAAAGACTGCCTATCCACACCATCGCATATTTCACGGCCACGGCCTTTACCGAACAACCTGAGGCCCTGAAAGTGAACTTATAGTTTATACAGCAGTTGACCACGCCGCCTACCACCGCGCCGATGGCAGTGGCGAGCCAAGGAAGCAGGTTGCAGAAGGCAAAGAGCACGAAGCTGGTGCCCATGTCAACCCACGAGGCGATTTGCGAGGCGATCGTTGACCTCACATACATGAAAAAGCCACGCGAATGGAGCAGTTTGTCTTTTGCCTTTGCTGTAAAACCCATTGAATTATCGGAGGAATTATAGTTTTTAGAGAAATCTGAGCTATCAGAGTTATCTGAAAGCAGTGCGATTTTCAGCTGCGGTTTGCGGCCTTGATGGCATCGAGCATCGCTTTGGCGATTGCCGCGCCGGCTTCCTGACGGCAGGGCGCGAAGCTGGGCCAGTCGTTGAAGTCGATAATCATCACCTCTCCTTCGGCCGTGAGTACGGCGTCACCGCCGTAGACGACCACGTCGAGCAGGTCGGAAATTTTATCACACTTTTTGCGGAAGCTCTTTTCGTCGAAGTTTTCGCGCGCCTCCCTCACCGAGGGCAGAGCGTCCTCCATGCTGTGGGTGAAAAACCAGTTGAAATAACCCTGACCGCGCACACCATAGAATTTTATAAGCTCGCCGCGCACGTTGACCGACACCACAGCACGGTCAATACCGCGCATGAAGTATTCCTGAAGCACTTCCTGGGCCTCTTCGGGATGGCGTACAAAGGTGACGTCCTCCTTATGCTGGGTGTGGCTGTCGCCGCGCTTTACCCAGCAACCGGTGAAGCCCTCTTTCTCGAGCTTGTCCTTCACCACCTCGTTAGTTCTCACTATCAGGCTCTTTGGGTAATCGATACCGCTGCCCACAAGAATGCGTGTAAGGCGCTCACGTATACAGTTTTCAATGCCGTAGCCGGAGTTTATCACCACGGCGCCATCGTCCTCGAGCTTCTGCAGTCTCGCAATCGAGGCCGGCTCGCGGCACATATTGAGGATATATCGCTCCTTGACTTCGCCTGTGGCAAACTGCTCCTCGGAATATACCTTTACCTCGCAGCCGCGCTTGCGAAGCTGCTCGGTCACAACATTGAAAATCGCGGCGTCATTGCCGATATGGTTTGGCGAGTAGATTCCCGCCCTCATTATGCCAGCTATCTTTATTTCTGCCATGTCAGGTAGGACAGGCCCTGTTTTGACCTGCAACTGCAAAGTTAACATCTTTTATCCAAACCACAAAAATTAGTTCCGCCGATAAGTTGCCCATACGGCGCGGATTTTATAATTTTGTGGAACTAATGGCAGAAAACACAGAAATAAAATCCCGGGTGACTCCCGGCTCTTCAAAATCCGAAGGCCCGGCGGCATCTTCAGGCATGCCTCCGCACAAGGGCGGTGCCCTGCGGAAGTGGCTCTCGTATCTTCTCAAATACGCAGTGCCGCTATTTATCAGCGTGGGGCTCTGCTGGCTGCTGTTCAAGAAAATGAATTTCCACGAGATGATGCGCATCATCAGAGAGCAATGCGACTTCACCTGGATTTTTCTTGGGCTTGCCTTCAACATCACGGCAATGATATTCCGCGCCTTCCGCTGGGGCCTCCAGCTCAACGCCTTAGGCGTGAGGCCCACTCGCAAGGAGCTGATACTTGCCATATTCGGTACTTACGCCGTTAACCTCGTGCTGCCGCGCCTCGGCGAGCTGTGGCGATCGGGCTACATAGCCCAGCGGCAGGACAAGCCATTTACCATAGTTTTCGGCTCGATGTTGGGCGACCGTCTGGCCGACACGCTTACGGTGCTCCTGCTCGCCTTCGTCACTTTCCTGCTCGCCTCCAAGGCAATACTGATGTATTTTTCTGAAAACGGCGAGACGGTAGCCAGGCTCCACGGCTTCATCACGTCGCCCTGGCTGTGGCTGACGATAGGACTGATAGCAGTGGGCCTCATCATCTTCATGAGGCTCAGGACCCAAACCAAATGGATTAGCCGCACCCAAAAGGCCATCCACGAGCTGTGGCACGGATTTGCGGTGCTCGCCACGATGCCCCGCCGCGGCCTGTGGCTGATTCTCACTGTCTGCATTTGGGGATCGTATTTCATGTCGTTCTACATGGCATTCCACAGTTTCGGCTTTAATGTGGCCAGTGAGGAACAATACGGCGTGATAGTGGTGCTCGTGACCTTCGTGCTCTCGTCAATCTCGATGGGTGTGCCCTCCAACGGCGGCATAGGCCCGTGGCAGTGGGCCGTAATCTTCGCCCTCGGCATTTATGGAGTGGAAGGCGGCAACGCCGGCGCATTCGCAAACGTGGTGCTTTTCTCCACCACCATGATGCAGATAGCCCTGGGTCTATTTACCTTTGCCTGCATCGCCCTCGACAAGAAAATATCTCACATCAAAATAAAGAAGAAACAATGTCAAAAGTAATCATCATCGGAGTTGGCGGCGTAGGCAGCGTAGTGGCCTACAAATGCGCGCAGCATCCCGAAGTCTTTACCGAAATTGTGCTCGCCTCGCGCACCAAGAGCAAATGTGACGCCCTTGCCGGCCGCCTCGGCAAGCCCAACATCTCAACCGACCGCGTCGATGCCGACGAGGTGGACCAGATTGTTGACCTTTTCAACCGCCATAAGCCCGACCTGGTAATCAACGTGGCTCTGCCTTATCAGGACCTCAATATCATGGAGGCATGCCTCAAATGCGGCGTAAATTACCTCGACACCGCAAACTACTAGCCTAAAGACGAGGCTCATTTTGAATACAGCTGGCAGTGGGCCTACCGCGAGAAATTCGAGAAAGCCGGTCTCACGGCTATCCTCGGCTGCGGCTTCGACCCGGGTGTGTCGGCCATTTTCACCGCATACGCCGCCAAACATTATTTCTCGGAAATGCAGTACCTCGACATCGTAGACTGCAACGCCGGCGACCACGGCAAGGCTTTCGCAACGAACTTCAATCCCGAAATCAACATACGAGAAATCACTCAGAAAGGCCGCTACTGGAAAGACGGCAAGTGGGTTACCACCGGTCCGCTTGAGGTGCATCTTCCCCTCACCTACCCCCGCATCGGCCCCAAGGAAAGCTACCTTATGTATCATGAGGAGCTTGAGTCACTGGTGCAGAACTATCCCACAATCCGCCGCGCACGTTTCTGGATGACTTTCGGTCAGGAATACCTCACTCATCTTCGCGTGATTCAGGACATAGGCATGGCCCGCATCGACGAAGTGGACTACAATGGCGTTAAAATCGTGCCTCTGCAGTTTCTCAAGGCCGTGCTTCCCAATCCTCAGGACCTCGGCGAAAATTACCACGGAGAGACTTCTATCGGCTGCCGCATAAGCGGTCTCGACAAGGAAGGCAAGCACCTCACCTATTATATATATAACAACTGCAGTCACGAGGCCGCCTACAAGGAAACTGGCATGCAGGCCGTAAGCTACACCACCGGCGTGCCCGCAATGGTGGGCGCCATGATGTTCCTCACCGGCAAATGGAATAAGCCCGGC
>CAYZFL010000064.1:0-3841 GCA_964477785.1 uncultured Bacteroides sp. | reverse complement strand
ATGTAGAGGAATTCGATCCCGATCCCTTCCTGGCCGAACTGGCAATCAACGGCCTTCCCTGGGAAGAATTATTCAACTCAGACCTCGAAGTAGAGAAAATAAACAACTGATAGTCTGCGATTATATAAGTTATATAATCCTGTTTGTCAACTTATCACCGCGCTCTCACAGCAGCCCTTCTTTTACGGCTGCGTCCAGGGCGCGGTTTTCGTGTGTCTCCATTATCTCACGCTCGCCCGGACCTTTGTCGTTGATGCCGCAAAGGTGCAATACACCGTGGGCCAGTACGCGGTAAAACTCCCTTATGTAGGGCTGGCCGAACAGCTCGGCGTTGCTCTTAACAGTGTCGAGAGAGATATAGATGTCGCCGTTGACCATGCGGCCGCGGTCATAGTCGAAGGTGATGATGTCGGTATAATAATCGTGGCCCAGGAACTTGCGGTTTACCTCAAGTATTTCCTCGTCCTTGCAGAATATATAGTTGATTTCGCCGCATATACGTTCATGATCGGCAATCACGCCGCAGAGCCACTTCTCAGCCTCCGGAGCACGCAGTTCGGCAGGCAGTTCTTTCCTCAGCGGGGTATAATTGTTCCAGCTAAACTTGTTAAGCATCACCCAATTACTAATTACAAATTACTAACTAAAAAACAGGTAGGCGGCAAAGACTCCCGCTATCGAGCCCACGATATCGGCCAGCAGGGCATAGCCCACGGCGTAGCGCGTGCGTTTCACTCCTATTGAGCCAAAATAAACGGCGAGGACGTAGAAGGTTGTGTCGGTAGAACCCTGTATTGCTGCAGAAACCCTTGAGACAAAGGCGTCGGCGCCGTAAGTGTTCATCAGGTCGACCATCATACCGCGGCTTCCGCTGCCGCTGAGAGGTTTCATGATAGCCGTGGGCAGCGCCTCGACCCAAGACGAGTCGAAACCGAGAGTGTTGACAAGCCATATCATGCCGTCGGTGAGCATATCCATCGCACCCGAAGCGCGGAACACGCCTATCGCCACAAGTATGGCCACAAGGTAGGGTATGATGGTGATGGCGGTCTTGAAGCCCGACTTGGCACCTTCGATAAAGGAGGAGTAGACGTTGATTTTTTTTCTCATTCCCGCCACAAGGAATGTCACTATGACGCTAAGCAACAGGAAGTTAGCAATGAATGACGAGTAGAGCGATACCTTTTCCTGTGGCAATGACGAGAAAAACCATACCACACCGCCCACAAAGGCTCCGAGGCCGAAAAGCCAGGCGAGAAGCACGGGGTCGGTGAGTCTGATTTTCTGCTTCAGACAGAGGGCGATGATACCCACCAGAGTGGCGGTAAAGGTGGCGAGTAGAATGGGCATGAACACATCTGTGGGATTGGCCGCGCCGGCTTGCGCCCTGTACATCATGATGCTTATGGGTATGAAGCACAGCCCCGAAGCATTGAGCACCAGGAACATAATCATGGCGTTGGTGGCCTTTTCCTTCTCGGGATTGAGGGTCTGGAGCTCCTTCATCGCCTGCAGGCCCAATGGCGTGGCGGCATTGTCGAGTCCCAGCATATTGGCGCTCACATTCATGAATATCGAGCCCATGGCCGGATGATTCTTAGGCACGCCCGGAAAGAGGCGGGTGAACAATGGACTCACCAGCCGGCCGAAGAAGTTTATCACGCCGCCTTTCTCGCCTATCTTCATCAGACCCATCCAGAGAGCGAGTATGCCCGTAAGGCCTATCGAAATCTCAAAGGCTGTGCCGGCCGAGTCAAACGAAGCGTTCATCACCTTGCTCCATATCTCCAGGTCGCCGTAACACAGAGATTTGATGCCGCAGACAATAAACGCCAGCAGGAAAAATGCTATCCAGATGTAATTCAGTACCATTTAAGACAAACAAACCGGGAGGACGGCCATCAATGACTACCGTCCCGCCGGTATTAGATTTATAATGAGGTTAAAAGTTAGTTGTCGTGCAGGGGCTGAGCCTGTAGGGGGCCATGACTGAGACCGGCCCCTTGACTCCCACGAGAATCGCGACAATCTTCGTTCGATTCCGCTGACTTCAGACGGTAAGGATTTCCTTCTCCTTTGCAGCGAAAAGATCGTCGATTTTCTTCATGAACTTGTCATGAATTTTCTGCATCTTAGCCTCGGCGTCCTTCTCGATATCCTCGGGCATGCCCTGCTTTATGCCTTTCTTGAGGCCATCGATGGCGTCACGGCGTGCGTTGCGAACAGAGACCTTGGCATTTTCGGCCTCGGCCTTGCACTGCTTTACGAGCTGTTTGCGCCTGTCCTCGGTCAGGGGAGGTATGCCTAAGCGTATAACCTCGCCATTGTTCTCGGGCATGATGCCGAGCTCGGAGTTGATTATCGCCTTCTCGATTTCCTTAAACATGTTTTTCTCCCAGGGAATGATGGTAATGGTGCGGGCATCGGGCACAGTGACGTTGGCAACGTTTGAGATTGGTGCCGGGCTGCCGTAATAATCCACCTTGATTCCGTCAAGGATTTTGGGATTTGCCTTGCCTGCGCGGATGCGGGCGAGAGCTTCGTCGAGATAGTCCACGGCGAGTTCCATTTTTTCCTCCGCCGGCTTCAGATACGTTTCGGGCTGGTTCATTTTATTATATTTTAGAGGTTTAGGTGCTTGAGTATTGATTCAACGCGATTTATTGTGATTAATCAAGACTTATCGTGAATTTATTTAGACGTACACTTCTGTGCCAATGTTCTCGCCCGACATCACTTTGCGGAGATTGCCGGGAGTGTCCATGTCGAATACCACTACGGGCATCTTGTTTTCCATGCACATTGCAGTGGCGGTGAGGTCCATCACCTTGAGGCCGCGCTTGTAAACTTCATCGAAGCTGATGCGGTCAAACTTAGTGGCTGTGGGGTCTTTCTCCGGGTCGGCGGTGTAGATGCCGTCGACTCTCGTGCCTTTCATCATCACATCGGCGCGAATCTCGACTGCACGAAGCGATGCGCCGGTGTCGGTCGTGAAGAAGGGATTTCCGGTGCCTCCGGCAAGTATCATAACCTTGCCGTTTTCCATGCCTTCGATGGCCGCACGGTTTGAATACTGAGATCCGATGGGATACATGTTGATGGCGGTGAGCACCTGCGAGGGACGGCCATGATTCTCGATTGCGGCGCTGAGCGCGAGAGAGTTGATTACCGTGGCAAGCATCCCCATCTGGTCGCCCTTAACACGGTCAACACCTTTCGACATGCCGCTGAGACCGCGGAATATATTGCCGCCGCCTATCGCTATCGAAATTTCCACGCCCATATCGGCGATTTCGCAAATCTGCTGTGCATAACTGTCGAGACGGTCGGCGTCAATGCCGTGGCCGCTGCCTCCGGCAAGGGATTCTCCGCTTAATTTCAACAATATACGCTTATATTTCGGTTCCATTTCTATTTTAAATTTATTGAAAACAAATCTTTGATGGAGGCACGCTCCTCAATTTTTACAAAGATAAGGCTTTTTTCCCACGTCTCAAATAATTTTTAATTACTTGGCCCATTTTTTATCACCTCATCGACTCAAAGGGGAGTGTCGAGAGGCGAAAAACGAAAAAACATGAGCTTTACTCAAATAAAATTAAAAAATATTTTGCCAATTAAAAAAAAGTATCTACCTTTGCCCTTGCAAAACGAAAAACCCAATTAAGGGCAGAATTCCCGGCGGGGAATGAGAAAATTTTGCAACAATGACTCCGTAGCTCAGTTGGTAGAGCAACTGACTCTTAATCAGTGGGTCGAGGGTTCGAGCCCCTCCGGGGTCACAAGACAAAATGGCAAATCGCCGCAAAGCACTGAAATCACTTGATTTTCAGTGCTTTTT
>CAYZFL010000063.1:0-12936 GCA_964477785.1 uncultured Bacteroides sp. | reverse complement strand
TAAGCCGTGCCCTTCCCGGACACGGCTTTTTTGCGTCTTAAGCACTTTTTCTTTCCCTATTTTTTTCGTAATTTTGTGGCTTAAAGTTAATCCAACCATAAAAACCACTAAAAAACTACATGACGGCCCTTGCCGTCAGGGCTTAGCAATGGATACAAGATATATTTTCGTCACCGGCGGAGTTGTGTCTTCTCTTGGCAAAGGCATTATCTCCTCTTCACTGGCCTGCCTGCTCAAGGCCAGAGGTTACAGGGTTACAATTCAGAAATTCGACCCCTATATCAACATCGACCCGGGCACGCTCAATCCATACGAGCACGGTGAATGTTACGTCACCGTCGACGGTCATGAGGCCGACCTCGACCTCGGCCACTACGAGCGCTTCACAAACGTGCAGACAACCCGCGCCAACAATGTCACTACAGGACGTATCTATCAGAGCGTCATCGACAAGGAGCGCCGCGGCGACTATCTGGGCAAGACCGTGCAGATTGTGCCTCACATCACCGACGAAATCAAACGCAATATCAAGCTCCTCGGCAACACCGGCAATTTCGATTTCGTAATCACCGAAATCGGCGGCACAGTGGGCGACATAGAGTCGCTGCCTTATCTCGAGAGTGTTCGTCAGCTCCGCTGGGAACTCGGCAACCGCAGCCTCTGCATCCATCTTACCTATGTGCCTTATATCCGCGCCGCAAAGGAGCTCAAGACAAAACCCACACAGCATTCTGTAAAGAAACTCCAGGAAGTGGGTATTCAGCCCGATATCCTCGTACTTCGCACTGAAAAGGACATCCCGGTGGACATGCGCCGCAAAATCGCCCTCTTCTGCAACGTTTCGCCCGACTCCGTCGTGCAGTCGGTCGACGTAAACACCATCTACAAGGTGCCCGTAAAAATGCATGAGCAGCACTTCGACGATATCGTGCTTGCAAAGACCGGTATTGAAAACGCACCGGAACCCCACATGGAGCCCTGGATGGCTTTCCTCCATCACATGGACAATGCCGAAAAAACCGTAAACATCGGCCTCGTAGGCAAATATGTAGAGCTTCAGGACGCTTACAAGTCGATTAACGAGGCTCTCTTCCAGGCCGCTACCTATGCAAACCACAAGCTCAACCTGGTTTATATCCACTCAGAGAAGCTCAACAAAACCAACGTCGAGGAAAAACTGGCAGGCATGGACGGCATTATCATCGCTCCTGGATTCGGCCAGCGCGGTATAGAGGGCAAATTTGTGGCCCTCGAGTATTGCCGCACTCACGATATACCCACATTCGGCATCTGCCTGGGCATGCAGTGCATGGTCATTGAGTTTGCCCGCAACGTCCTTGGTATGACAGAAGCAAACTCTACAGAGATGGATACCAAGACTCCCTACAACGTCATTGACCTCATGGAGGAGCAGAAGAGCATTTCCAACCTCGGAGGTACCATGCGACTCGGAGCCTACGACTGTCGTCTGCAGCCCGGTTCACGTGCTGCGGAGGCATACGGCTCGCAGCTCGTCCGCGAACGTCACCGCCACCGCTTTGAGTTCAACAACGACTTCCGAGAGCAGTTTGAAAAAGGCGGCATGCGCTGCTCGGGCATAAACCCCGAAACTCAGCTTGTCGAAGTCGTGGAACTGCCTGAAAAGCGCTGGTTCGTAGGCACTCAATATCATCCCGAATACTCATCGACCGTGCTTTCGCCAAATCCCATCTTCCGCAGCTTCATAGCCGCAGCCATCAAATACGGCGAGGAGAAGGAACTGGCAGCCATCGACAAGAAAATCAGTGAATAATCTCAACACTCAATACTTTATAAATGGATAAAAACACATTGCTCGGGCTACTGATGATGGGTCTGATTATTTTCGGATTCATGTACTGCGGTCGCCCCAAGCCTCAGGACCAACAGCAACAGGCCACTCAGCAACAGACTGCTCAGCAGACTGCCGAAGCCGAGTCAAAGCCTGACACTCTTGCCGCCGGCTCTGCAAGACTGCTCGCCCTGGCCGTTACCGAGACCGGTGTGGCCGCCGAAAAGCCCGGCTCGTTCGCCCTCTCCGGCGACAATTATTCAATTACAGCCGATACAGCAGGCTTCGTGACCGGTACCATCGAACTTCCCGACACAGCAGTCTCAGTCGAGGCTGTTCTCGCCAACGCTACTCAGGGACTCACTCCCGAAAACCGCGTCCGCGCCGTCGAAACAGTAAGCTCGATCATCGACCAGGCTGACAAATACAAGAGCTTCGGCCGTTTCCTCCATGGTGAGGAAGAGACGGTGAGCCTCGACAACGGTTATGTCAAGGTCGACTTCTCAACGCGCGGTGCAATGATGGAAAGCGCAACGCTACTCGACCCCAAATATGTGACTCACGTAGGTGACACCACACGTCAGGTCACCCTTTTCCGCCCCGATAATGCCGCTTACGGCTTTGAGCTACTCACCGAGGACCAGCGCATCGACACCCGCGAGATGAACTTCACCATCGAGAGCCGCACCGATTCTACAGTGGTGATGTCGCTCCCCCTCAGCGACAAGTCTAAATGGTCTGTTAAGTACACCCTCCTCCCCGGTCAGTATCTGGTGAAGATGGAAGTCATTCAGCAGGGCATGAATGCTATGCTTCCGGCCTCCACAGCCACAATCAAGATGAACTGGCACGAGAAGATGGCCCGCAACGAGCTCGGCCGCACATTCGAGGAGCAGCGAAGCGGTATTTTCTATCAGTTCCTCGGCGAGACTCCCGAAGACCTCAACGCCCATGACAATGATCTCAAGGACATTAACGGTCGCATCAAATGGGTAGCTTTCAAAAACCAGTTCTTCTCATCGGTGCTTATCTCCGACCAGTGCTTCTCTTCGGCTAAACTGGTTTCAAACGTCATCAAGGACGATACATATCTCAAGGACCTCAGCATGGAGGCTCAGTTGCCTTACAACCTCAACGACGGTACGGCGCTTTCCTTCCACTTCTATCTCGGTCCCAACGATTATCCCATCCTTTCGTCTATCGACGACACTCTCGACACTGAGGAAGACCTCGACCTCACACGCCTTATTCCTCTTGGCTGGGGTATCTTCCGCTGGATCAATACCTACCTCATCATTCCTGTATTTACTTTCCTAGGATCTTTCATCAGCAGCTACGGCATCATCATCCTGCTTCTCACCATCTTCATCAAGATTATTCTCTTCCCCTTCACTTACAAGAGCTATAAGTCGCAGGCCAAGATGAGGCTCCTCGCTCCCGAAATCAAGCAGATCAACGACAAGTATCCCGACAAGGCCGACGCCCTCAAGAAGCAGCAGGAGACCATGAACCTCTACCGCCGTGCAGGCGCGAGTCCCTTCTCGGGCTGTCTGCCCATGCTTCTGCAGATGCCGGTGCTTATTGCCATGTTCTCATTCTTCCCCTCGGCAATCGAGCTCCGCGGCCAGTCTTTCCTTTGGGCCAGCGACCTTTCGGCCCCCGATGTTATCCTCACTCTGCCCTTCTCGATTCCCTTCTACGGCAACCATGTGAGTCTCTTCTGTCTGCTCATGACAGTGGTCAACATCGTCTACACCCGCATCTCGATCCAGAACCAGCCCGGCAACTCTTCGATGCCCGGTATGAAGTGGATGATGTATCTGATGCCCGTGATGTTCCTCTTCTTCTTCAACGACTATGCCTCGGGCCTCAGCTACTACTACTTCCTCTCGCTGCTCATCACCATACTCCAGACCTGGATTACCCGCAAGGTGATCGACGAGAAAAAGATGCGCGCCCAGATGCTTGCCAACGCTTCCAAACCTCGCAAGAAGTCTAAATGGCAGGCCCGTCTCGAAGAGGCCCAGCGCAAACAGCAGGCCGCCATCCGCGCCCAGCAGAACGGTAAAAACCGCAGAAGATAATCTTTCATTCCTAAGTTTTATCTTTCATTTACCCAAGACTTATACACGACAATAATTCTTTTAGAATATTCATTTTTCAAGAGTCCGGCTCCTCCCAGCCGGGCTTTTTTTATCCTTTAGTTGTTAAAAACGCGAAAAATCCGTATTTTTGCGTTATGAAGGACGAAAATAAGCGACATACTGAGGCAATGCCCGTCACTATAGTGGTTCCGGTGCTCAACCGCGAAGTTATCGTGGAGCGTTGCCTCGCCTCGATTGAAAGTCAGGATATAAGGCCTCTGAAGGTGGTGCTCGTTGATAACGGCTCGACCGACGGTACTCTTTCCAAGCTCGAGGCATGGGCCGAAAGAGTGAAAAACGAGGATATAGATGCGCGAGTCATCACCGAAGAGGAGCGGGGTGCGGCCAAGGCCCGTAACGCCGGCCTCGATATGGTCGAAACGCCCTGGGTGATGTTTTTCGATTCCGATGACGAGCTACGCAGCGACCTCATGAGGCGTCTCACGGATGCCATGCGCGAGTGCCCCGACGCAAACATCATAGGCTGGGATGTCATGCTCCATTTCCCTGACGGACGGCGTCGCCGCAAGTATTTCCCCGGAAAACACCTTTACCGCAACGTGCTTTTCGAAGGCCTGATGTCTACACAGAGCTATGCCGTGGAAACAACACTTATCAAGTCGGCAGGCGGCTGGAACAACCGTCTCGGCTGTTGGGACGACATCGAGCTCGCCGTCCGTCTGCTCGCCCGCAAGCCCCAGATACGCCGCCTCGACGGCCAGTGGGTCGATGTTATCGTCTCCGATGATTCCATAACAGGTCCGGATTTTAAATCCCGTGCCCCGCAGTGTATCGAGAGCCTCCGCTCGATTGCAAAATTTTATCCGCAGGACAAGCTTGGCGATATCGACCTCAAGGAGGTGATTCTCGCCGGAAATGTCACGGCCGAACATTCACCCCTCGGTGACGGCATTTTCCTCGATGTGATGAAACGCGCCCGTGGCCGTCGTCACCGTTTGGCACTCCGTCTGGCTTATATGTATGTCTGCCGCGGATATCGCGGAATTGCTCGTATTTTCCACCCTTTCATGTAATTTTCTGCAAATTTGATATGGGTGATAGATTCAAAATTTTGTTGCTGGGCGACTATAGCGGCTGTCATGCCGCTTTGGCTGAGGGACTGCGTGACCTTGGTCAGGATGTCACTGTGGCTTCCGCCGGCAGTATTTTTCAGAATACGCTCAGAGATATTGATCTTAAACGCCCTTTTCAAAATAAGATAGGAGGAGCATTACTTTATCGGAGAGCATTGAAATTATGTGAGAAAGAATTCACAGATTTCGACATCGTTTCGCTAAACAATCCACAGTTTATTGACCTACGGCCTGAACGCAGCCGAGTACTGCTTGATAAAATCAGGACCCGTAACCGCAGTCTCTTCCTTACGGCGATGGGAACCGATTTCTTTTATATACGCGAATGTCTCAACCCGGCTTCCCCCGTAAAATATAACGAATGGCGCGTCTTTGACCGTCCTTCGCCCCTCGCTGTCGCCGATCCCGCTCAGCTTGCCGCCTGGCAGACGCCTCTCATGGAGAATTATTGTCGCTATGTCTACGGCATTCTCGACGGCGCTCAGTCTGTGCTTTATGAATATCACAATTCTTTGCTCACGGCTTTGCCAACTGAAATGGTATCCTATTGCGGAATTCCCATAAAACCCGAGAAAGATGTTCATATTTACCGTGGCGGACCACTTAAGGTGCTTCTCGGTCGTCATCGCTCGCGTCAGCTCGAGAAGGGTACAGACATCCTTGAAACGGCTATGGATAGAGTGATTAAGACGCTTCCTCATGGCTCTGTTGAATTCCGCATCGCTGAAAATCTGCCGGCGATTGAATATCGTCGTCTCCAGGCCGAGGCCGATGTGGTGCTTGACCAGCTTTACAGCTACAGCCCGGCCACCAACGCTCTTTGGGCCATATCGCGCGGACAGTGTGCCGTCACCGGCGCCGAGCCTGATTATTACGATTTCATAGGCGAGCCGTCCTTGCGTCCTATGCTGAACGCTTCGCCTGATCCGGATACACTCACGCTTAGCCTTTGCGAGACTCTCTCCCATCCCCGTCAGCTTATGGAGCGGGCGGTTTCAGGCCCTGAATTTGTGCGTCGTCACAATCACTATGTTCTCGTCGCGCGACGTTGTCTCGACTTCTGGCGTTCTCGGGCTAATCTTTAGTTTTCAGACGATTATGGACAATATATTATATTCCGTATGCATCTCAACATGGAAACCCGAGGGTATCCGGCGTGTTTCCTCCATGAATCTGCCTATTCTCGATTCCACGGAATATGTCGTTTCATGGCAGGCACATGAAAACGCTCAAGTCCCTGCCGAATTAGCCAAAAGAAATGACGTCAGAATTTTTCGCTTCGGTGGCCGGGGCATTTCCGCCAATCGCAACAACGCTCTCTCTCATGCCCGTGGACTCGTTTCTCTAACCGCAGACGATGACCTTGTTTATGACGCCCCTGCGCTAAAGAATGCACTCGAAAGAACTATAGATATGGATGCGCCGACACTTGCGGTCTTTGCCTATGATGGTCCGGACGCACCAGAGTTCCCTGAAGATGAGACAGCCCTTGGCCGCACTCTTCCCAAAGGTTTTGTCACTCCGGCTTTTGTAATCGCCCTGAAACGCGAATCAGTCCAAGCTCTTTGGCCCCTGAATTTCGACCTTCGTTTCGGTCCCGGTTCAACCCTCGGCCTTGATGCCGCCGAGGATGAAATGATTGTGCTTGCCGCCCGCAAGAAAAAAATTCCGCGCCATTATTTCCCCATTAAAATTTGTACCCATCCCGGACTATCCACCGGCCACCGCCGTCCCACTCCCGGCGTCCTCAGAGCCTCGGGCGTCTACATAGCCAAAGAATACCCTCTTACAGCCCTCCCGCGCATAATCCTCAAAGCCTACCGCCTCCGCCGCAAATATTCCGTCGGCTTCTTCGCCACCCTTCGTCCTCTCCTCCGCGGCTACCTCAAAAGTTTTAGAATTAAATTATAAGCTCTGAAACATTACTTATTTTATCTATGAAATCTTTACCTTATATTTTAATCGCAGTTGCTCTTTCTGCATTTTATTCATGTGGAAAACAGCAGACAGACTCTGAAACGAATCAAAACGATGAAGTGAGTAAAACCGATAAAAAATTTGACTTTTCGCTATTTTATCATGTGTACGAATCAGAAGATTATATTTATGACGCTCACCGAAAAGTACCGGTTGACAAAATGGTAACATTAAATGATTTAGACAATCTTTTCGGCGATTCTTTCTATTGTGACACTGTAAACCAGACAGTAGATTGGGCTTTAAATGAACAAGAGCACAGTGCTGCTAAGTTTATGCCAAAAGAAGTTGGAGATACCCTCGTAATGATGCGCAGGATATACGGGAACCCGGGCGATTGGATGATATGGATAGATTTAGAGATTAAAGAAACCGATTCATTACGTGTCTTATGCTTCTTAGCATACGACAATAGCCAAATCGATATTTGATTACTCACTTATGTGAAATAAATAACCTATCTATTGCGAATAGAAACCGTGGTTGCGGAAACGGCTGTTACTATTTTTAGACAGATATATGAAATTCTTTGACCGAAAAGAGGAAATCGCTATTCTGTGTAAGATTATGAATAATGCAGAGAATAATGCCCGATTTACCGTTCTGTCAGGATGTCGCAGGATTGGCAAGACATCATTTGTCCTGAAAGCATACGTAGTAATTATGAAACTCCATTAAAACAAAAATCGTTAAACCGCGTTATAAATTTAGAACTAAGATTCTATGACACGAACCATTGCTATAATATCATGTTTAATAGCAACCTTGTTTCTAGTTCCTATTCAGGCTGATTGCAGTGAGATTACTGAGTATGAATCAGAAACAGAGATTGGGTGTTGTATAGTAGTCGATAGTCTGTCTCAGCAACATGTTGCTGACCAAATGCCAAAATTATCGCTGGCATCGGATTTTGTAAGATACCATGCATGTATATCTGTAAATCAACAGAAGCATTTTATTCCTCTGCCTGCAAGAATTCTCAACTGCGTGTTTCGTGAATAATCAGGTATTAGTTGCCACAATTCTTATATATAAACCGAAGACATCTTTGCATGACTTCGGCAGTATTAACTTATACATCCATTCATGACACTCATATTATTATATCTTTTGGGAGCCCTTGGGTTATCCTTTCTTTGCTCCGTGCTTGAAGCTGTATTACTTTCTACTCCCGTTTCATTCATATCGATGAAAGAAAGCCAGGGAGTGAAGGCCGCACCTTTGCTGATGAAGTACAAAACGAATATTGACCGCCCCGTCGCAGCAATCCTGACTCTCAATACCGTAGCGCATACCATAGGTGCAGCCGGCGTAGGATCTGAATCGGTCAAGGTATTCGGAGAAGCCTATTTTGGTATTATCTCCGCCATTCTTACTTTGCTTATCCTTGTACTGTCGGAAATCATACCAAAAACGATAGGTGCATCTTATTGGCGTACTCTCGCCATGCCTTCGGCAAAGATTATCAAAGTTCTGATAGTCATTACATATCCGTTGGTGTGGCTCTCGGAATTGCTGACCCGTTGCGTTTCACCCAAAATACAACCATTGACTGTAAGTCGTGAAGAAGTGGCTGCAATGGTCAATGTAGGTAATGACGAAGGCGTTATTGAGGACGCAGAGAACAAAGTCATACAGAATTTTCTGAAACTTTCTAATGTGAAAGCCGAGGACATTATGACTCCTTATGTTGTCGTTGCCTCCGTTTCGACCGACACTACCATGAAAGAATTTTACGATAACAATGCTCTTGCGCCCTTCTCTCGAGTTCCCGTTTTTGAAACAGGTCGTGAATTCATTGTCGGTTATGTCCGCCGGGCAAATGTACTTGAGATGCTCACTCAGGATAAGTTTAACATGTCATTACAAGATATTGTGCGCCCGATTTTATTCTTTATGGAGGATGCCAAAGTATCGGATATATGGCAGAAAATGCTTCAGGAGAAAGAGCATATTTCAGTAATAACCGATGAATACGGCTGTATGCGCGGTATTGTGACTATGGAGGACGTAATCGAGACTATGCTCGGCGTCGAAATAGTGGATGAATGTGACACAACCGAAAATCTTCAGGCTATGGCCAGGAAAAAATTCACTCCGGAAGCGATGCGATATATGTAAGGAATATTCGGGGGAAGGCACGTTTGGCAGATAATATTAAAATATCGGTTCAGATTTTAGGCCCTTTCAAGGCATTTAATTCTATCCGGGATTTTTGCCTTTTTGTCTTTCCTCAAAATTTTTTTCGGACAAAAACCTACAAAATCTCATTTTTTATTTTGGCAAAAACCTACCAATTCTCACTTTTTTTAATGATTTAGCCCTTTCCCCGATGTCCTTTACCTCGATAGCGAGAGGTTGAAGGTGAGGCCGTAGGAGGTGTTGGTCGTGGGGTAGGATGAGTTGGTGATGATGGGGGTGTTGACCTGGTGGTCGAAGTAGGCGCCCACTGTAAAGCGTTTGCTCATCACATAATTGGCCGTGAAATTGATGTTGAGGGTGCGGTTGCCCGAGGTGGGCTGCGTATAGTTGCCCTCGATGCGGCGTATCAGTGCCTGAGTGTTCTGCAGCGAGAAGTCGAGCTGCAGGTCGAGATCATTGCTCACACCGGTCTCCTTCTTCTTGATTTTCAGCACCGTGTTGAAGTCGGCAATCTTATAGCCCACGCCGAATGTGAGGCCGCGTGTTGAGGCCTCCACGAGCTGACCGGCTGCCGTGTTGAGTGTGAGCGTGCGCTGGTCGCGGTACTCGGCGTTTATCTTGATATCGTTTTTGAGCGTGACGTTTACACCAATCAGCGGTGCGAATCGCTCGGTTATGGCCACCGACGATATGTTGTAGGGCGACGCTGGAACGGGTGCGCCGGTCAGCTCGTCGAGCGTAAAGCCTAAGGTGCTGCCATCTGCCGCCATCCAGTTGAGATATGACGAATAGCTGCCCACCGAGTAGGTGCATTGGTAAGCGTGAGTCAGCGTAAATGCCTTGAATATATTGCGCATGTTGCCCAGATTGATGAGCCCGTCGTAAGTGATGCGCCAGTTTGGCATCACGTCGGCAAACGAGGGGAATGGATTTAGATTCACGCCTCTTGCGTCCTTGCCGGTATAGGCGGCGAGGAAGGCCGGAATCAGCACGTCGCCTGAGGTTGCCGGCACCGACCCTATCTCCGGGCTGAACACCTCGCCGGCATATTTGTTGCCCTCCATGAAACCTCCCGTGGGATAGCGCAGGCCCGCATAGCGCGACTGGAAACGCTCGCTAACCACCGGTATATTGGCTATGAACTTGTCGAATGCATCCGATCGGTAGCCGTTCTTGGCGTCGTAGCTCTTCAATGCCGTGGCTATCGCGCAGTGGGTCTTGGTATAGCTGCCCGACATGGCCGTGGGCATATCGGCATACATAAACTGTGTCTGCCGGTTGCGGTTGTCGGTGCGGTTGAATGTGAGCTGCACCCTGAAGCCCTTGAACAGTTCGAAATTGGCCTCGATATTCAGCTCATTGGCCTGCGAGAATATTGCGGGCGAGGTCTGGCCGTCGTCGGTGATGAGCCACCCGCGGTCAAGGGCCTTCTGGATATAACCTTCACCGGCGAAGCCGAAGGCGAAGTCGAGGCCCGGTGACATCGGCCCGTAGCTGTTGCTCTGACCGAACACATTGCCTATGTCGTTGCGGAACAGCGGCAGCGACAGCGATCGCGTCCTCCTGTAGCGGAACGAGACGTTCCTCGGAGACATTATCAGCCTCAGCGAATAGTCGCCGACCTCTTTCCAGAAGTTTTTCTTCACCTTCAAAACCTCGGTGACAGTGAACTTGAGATTCTGGTCGCCGCGCGTAAGCACTTCCACCGATGTGTCGTCAATCTTACGCGTCCTCACCGCAAATGGCTTGCCGTCGAGCGTCGTGGCCCTTACCTTCACCTCAGCCGCCTTCAGGTTGTGCTTGATCACAACCGATGTATCGGGTTTAAGGGTGAAGTTGCGCTCGAATTTCCTCGGCTTCTTCTGCGTCGGCTGGCCCGAGTTACGGGTATTGGCAAACCTGCGGTTCACGCGCTTCAGTATGGGTATCTTGTTGTAGAATCCCTCGAAATTGAGTCGTCCGTCGGCGTTCCATGCCGCCTGGTTGGCGATGGTGTTGCCGGTGTTGATGTCGTCCACCGTGGCGCCGCGGACCCAGCGGTAGGTGGCGTTATAGCCCACGTTGCCCGATATGAAGTCGATCACCGGTATCTTGTTGAAGGGTGCGCGGTACTGTACGCTGAAGGTCTGGTTGTAGCTCCACGGCGTGCCCATCGACAGTATCGACTGCCATACCGTATCTTTCCACTCGCGGTATTTGTCGGGGAAAAGCTTGCGGTTTACGGCGCCCGCCGTTTCCTCGATTCTCGCCATAGTGTTTGAGTTGAAGTTGAAGGTGAGGTTGCGGGTGAGGTTCCATTGCAGCGACAGACTGCGGTCCCATAGGAAATTCTTGCTCACCGATACCGGCAGCTGGAACATCACGTCGGTCTCGCTCCTCGTCTGCTGCTCGTAGTAATAGCGGCTCATGTTGGTCTGGAAATTGATGGAGGTAGGCAGCCATCCGATTTCCCAGTCCTTGATAAACTTCAGGTTCTTGTTTTTGGTCTTGAGCCATCCGAATGGCTTCAGATATTTGAAAAACGGCGAGTAGCTGTACTGGAACGAGCCGCGATAGTCGTTTGTGTTCTCATACTCTGTGGTGGGATTGGTCTTCGACTGCTTAGAGAAGGAGAAGCTGAGGCCGAAGTTGGCTGGATCCCAGGGCATGGGGTTCTTGCTGCGACGGTCGAATTTCATGTTCGACAGCGAGAAATTCTCCACCGTCATCACATCGTTGGCGTATGCTTTTATCGAGTCTTTCTCGGTCTTGGTTGACACAGCGTCGAGAGCATCCTTGAGCTTCACGTCCTGGTCGAGGGGATTGTATTTGGGCTGAAGGGTTTCTTTGGCATAGCTGTAATACACGGGTGCCGAGAGTTTCAGTTTCTCGGGCAGAAGTCGGCCCACATCGCCCTGCACGGCGATGTTTATCTGCTTGAGGTCGTCCATCCTTCGCTGGTTGAGGCTCTGGTCCACGCCGCCGAAGCCCGCGCTCTCGTAATGCGCGCCCACATTCACCGTGGCTATGTCGCTCATGCTCAGCGTGGCGTTGAGATTGCCCGCCCAGCCGCCTTCCTCGTTGAAGTCGGTAACTTTCAGCTCGTTGACCCACACGATGCCCTCTTTGGTCACCGACGAGTTGTTGCGTATGCCTATGAGCATCACCCTGATGTCGCTCAGCGAGGGGTTGCCTAATACGGCCATGCGGTTGCGGTCATTGTCGGGGTCGCGCGCGGTGTAAACAAGTCCGAAGCCCACGCCCGGTTCCTCGTTGCGCTTGGCGCGGTTTCTCTCCAGCTTGAGGTCTACGAGGTTCTGAAGCTTGAAGTCGAGGTAGTTGTCTCTCGGCCATACAATCTCGCGGTCGGCGTTGGAGTAGTTGTTGTATTTGCCCGGCGGAGTGACGTTGAGAGGTATCTCGTATTCGTAGTAGTTGCTCTTCACGTCCGAGCCCAGGCGGATGAATATCGATAGGTCGCCGTTACGCAGGGCGGTTTTGTCGTTTATCAGTGCCTCCAGGTGAGTCCACATCTGCATACGCTTGTAGTTGCGCAGGTCGAGCTGAGTATTCTTATACACGCCGCGGGCGTCGCCGGCCGAAAGATTCTCGACCTTCATCGACATCGACTGCTCGTTGAGCTGCGTGATCTGGCTTTGGCCCGGGTCGTTGATTCGCGTCACGCCGGGAGGCAGCACATAGTTCACCGGTTCGCGTCCCGAGTTTTCCTCGATGTTTACCACCGACAGGTCCATGCGCCCTTCGGCGGGAGCATCGCCGCGGTTATTGA
>CAYZFL010000062.1:0-13009 GCA_964477785.1 uncultured Bacteroides sp. | reverse complement strand
ATTTCGGGACGTTTTACGTTTTCAAGATAGGCTATTTCTTCCATTTTTTTCTTATAGCCTTCCCGTGTCATATAGATTATTGCCATGATAACAATTAATTAGATTCTATTTATTAGACGATTAAAAAATAAAGAAACTCCACCCGAAAACCGGGCTGAGCCTCTCAAATAGTTTTACATTTCGGATGCAAAGATAAGCCATTTTCGGCAATAAAAGGCTAAAAATATGTTAAAACCGCGAATATTCCGCTCCTCGCGCCCCATTAATGTCGTTTTATTTATAAATTTGTAAAACGCACCACAAAATCGGTTAGAAAAATGGACAAAGCCCACACAAACCACCCCGGCGAATCGCCTGAAAAAGCTCAGCCCGGTGTCTCTGGCAAGGAAGCCGCAACCGGCATTCTGCCTGATAAATATGTCATCACCGTAGGACGCAGTTTCGGCAGCGGCGGCCGCGAGATAGGCGAGAAAATAGCTTCACGCCTCGGCATCCCTTTCTACGACAAGCGCCTGTTGCTGAACGCAGCCGGCAAGTCGGGCCTCAGCCCCGAATGTTTCGAGCAAAACGACGAAAAATCGCCGTCGCTCTTTACCGGCCTCTTCTCCTATAACATGGGCTATAGTCCCTACAGCTGGTACAGCGGCGCCACACCCGCAAGCTCCGAGAGCATCTACTCCACCATCTGCGGCATTATACTCGATCTTTACGACAAGGGCCCCTGTGTGATTGTGGGACGCACCGCCGACCATGTGCTACGCGACAAACCCGCTGTGGTAAACGTCTTTATCCACGCTCCCGCCGAAGAATGTGCAAAACGCATCATCGCACGCGGCGACGCCAAGACTCCCCGCGAGGCTATGGCCCTTGCAGAGAAGACAAACAAGCTCAGGGCAAACTTCTACAACTTCTACTCCGAAAAGAAATGGGGCGAGGCAAAAAGTTACCACCTCTGCGTGGACTCCTCGTCGGCTTCCACCGACGATCTCGCCGACCTTATAATCAGCTATATTAAACTCAAACTGGCGAAATAGCCCCGATGGCTATTTTTTCAGTCACCATCTAAAATCACAATTATATCATGCTTACCGAAGAAGACATAAAACGCGAGCTCGGTGACGATACCGACGGTCTCAAGACTTACGAATTCATAGCCAACAATATCGACGATATAGACGGAGAGGATGCCCTTCTGCTCGCCGACAATATAAAGCGTGTAGACCTCAACGGTCAGTTCTGCGCTTCCGCCGCAAGATTCTTTCATGCGGTCTCGCCAGAGAAATACGCGGCTGCCGTGACTTCTCTCATCGAAGCCCTTATCGACAAAGACCGTGAGCGCCGATACATGACCGACCTTCTGCCGAGCATATACGGTGAGGATTATGCCGATCATATCGAGGAGCTTTCAGCCGACTCAAATTTCCGCCGCATTTACAAGCGCCTCTTTCCCTCGGCCCAAAGCCTCTAAAATAAAGGCAAACATCTGACGATAAACAAATTATATAAAATATTCAAATTATATAATTAAACAATCAACCATTATACAAATATGAGAAAACACAAATCATCGAGGCTGGCAGCGCTCGGAACAGCTTTCATGGCTCTTCTGGCAATCCCCGCCCTCACCGGCTGCGGCACAAAGTCGGCCGACTCCAAAGCAGAAACCAACGATTCACTTACTAACGCAGAAAACGTAAATAAAGCTATGGCTGAAACAGGCTACAACCCTAACGACACAAATAACGTGGAGGTAAACGTAAAGACAACCGCCGGCGACTTCACCGTGCTTCTTTATGGCGACACACCCCGCCACCGCGACAACTTCGTGAAACTCGTCAACGAAGGCTATTACAACGGCACTCTCTTCCACCGCGTAATCAACGAATTTATGGTTCAGGCCGGCGACCCCGACTCAAAAACTGCCAAAGCCGGTCAGCGTCTCGGCGAAGGCGGCCCCGACTATACCATTCCCGCCGAAATAGTATATCCCCGTCACTTCCACAAACGCGGCGCTCTCGCAGCTGCCCGTACCGGCGACGAGGTTAACCCCATGAAAGAAAGCTCCGGTTCGCAGTTCTATATCGTTACCGGCAAAAAGCTCACCGATCCCGAACTCGCACAGCTTGACGAATACATGCTCCAGTCTGCCCAGCAGAACTATTTCGCCAAACTCGTTGAGCAGAACCGCAACCGCATCACCCAAATGCAGCAGAAAGGCGACCAGGCAGGCCTGCAGAATCTTCAGAACGAATTCATCAAGCAGACCGAAAGCTATTTCGCCCAGCATCCTGTAAAGGTCCCCGCCAACATCAAGACCGTCTATAAGGAAATCGGCGGCACTCCCCATCTCGACAACAACTACACCGTCTTCGGCGAAGTTATCAAAGGTATGGAGACCATCGCCAAAATCGAAAAGGCTCAGACCGACAATGCCGACCGTCCCAAAGAGGATATCAAGATCATCTCGATGTCGATTGTAAAGAAATAATTTCTCACACTTAAAAAGTAATCAAGGCCTTTTCTCTTTTTAAATGATAGAAAGCCGACAGTTCACACTGCCCAACGGACTGAGAGTGATTCATCACCGCGACGAGTCGACGGCGATGGTCACTCTCAATACTTTATACAATACCGGCTCACGCGACGAATCGCCCTCCACAGCCGGCATAGCGCACCTTTTCGAGCATCTCATGTTTGGCGGCTCGAAGCATATCGCCGACTATTCCGCCGAGATTCAGTATGCCGGCGGAAGCGACAATGCCTGGACCTCGCAGGATTTTACAAATTTCCACGTCACCCTTCCGGCCGTCAACATAGAAACCGCCCTCAGGGCCGAAAGCGACCGCCTGCTTTCGCCGCGTCTCGACTCTGCGACAATCGCCACTCAGAAAAAGGTCGTCACCGAGGAGTTCAAGGAGTCGCTCAACCGTCCTTACGGCGACCTTTACCACAAGCTATTGGGTAATCTCTACGCCCCGGGGCATCCATATTCCCATCCGGTCATTGGCACCGTGCCCGAATTGATTTCGGAATTTCCAGAGGAGGAAATACGTCACTGGTTCCAAAGCCATTACACCCCTTCCAACGCCATCCTGGCCATCGACGGCAACATCACGTTCGACCATGTCCGCGAGCTGGTCGAGAAATGGTACGGCGACATACCTGCAAGAGTCGCAGCCGATAGGAATCTTCCGTCAAAGGTATTTAACGGCACCCGTGGCAAGCCGAATGTCTCAGGCCGCGCCGGCAGCACGCTCATAATGGTCGCCTACCCCATGCAGGGCTATGGCACGATGCAATATTTTGCCGCCGACCTGCTCAGCGACATCCTCTCCGAAGGCCGCGCCGCACGTTTCACGCAGAATATCGAGGAAGTGCCGGGGTCTACGATTGCCCGCGCCGAAGCATGTATCTCGGGCTTCGAGGAGCCGGGGTATTTCCTGCTCACGGCTCTCATGGCAGATGAAAGACCCGAAGCCGTCGCCGACGCACCGCGCAGACTTATCGACGAGGCTTGCAGACTCACCCTCGACGGCAATATCACAGCCGAGGAAATCGAACGGGTGCTCAACCGTCACGAGTCACGCCGCAGCATCAGCATGATGAACTCCCGCGACCGTTCCTTCGCACTCGCCACGTCGGTGTTTCACAATGAAGATATTAACGCTGAAATTCCACGGCTCAGAGCATTCTCCGCTTCGGAGTTACGCAGACAGGCCACCGATATTTTCGCGGCAAGACCGACAGTTCTTACTTACTCTCCACAATAATCATCATCAGGTAAGTTTATTTTTTCACCCGGCTATTCCTGAAATAAGCACTGCGAATACGCATGCTATAATGTAGCACACGCCTGCCACGGCCCATCGGCTCACCGACAGTGTCATCCTGTAACGGCGTGCACATACTGTCGCCATCATGCCCGCATATATCGTATACCACAATGTATATGCGATACCAAGCCCTTCATAACCCATAAAGCTGAAGAAGAAAATGTTGAGCAGCACTGATATCAGGCCGCTCGTCAGCTCCGTGACCATAAACACGCGCCCGTCGCCCTTCACAAGCATCACGTATGCGAGGCAATATGAAAATGCCCTTGCCACGACACCCGGCGCTCCATACCGCAGCATTGGCGTAATACTCATAAATTCTGACGAATACAGCATTCTCACCACTATTTCGGCAAAAGCGATAAGAACTAAAGCCGCCGGAAATGACGTAAGGGTAATGAGTGAGGTCTGCTCCGTCACCACCGGTATGATACGTCTTGTGATACCTCTCGTTCGACTCAGTCGCGGATAGAACTCAAGCGCCAGAGCCGAGAATAATACTCCCATATATGTATTCAGCACCGTGAATCCCGCCTGATACATGCCCAAAGTCTCGGTCGATGCGTTATAGTTGAGCCAGAGGGTAAAAATATATGCGCAAAGCGACGAAATAAACGCCGAGGCCGTAAGCCACAGCGCGAGTTTTATCAACGGCGCATATTCTCGGAATATTTTTCTGATCTCAGGAGCCTTGCCCTCACGGTAATCTTTCACACGGTAAATCCACGCCCAGAAAGCCGAGAACGCGAAAAATATATTCACCACCCACACAATCGAATCTAACCCAAGCCATTTAAACATAGGGAGGGCAACGATGGTCGACGATATCACCGAGCACACCGAGGCGCGGGCTATGCGCTTCAGTCTTCCCAGAGCCTGCATAGCGGCGAATTCGCCGGAAGATATGGCGCCGAAGAATATCGCCGGTGCAAGAAGCGCTATCTGCCATGCATGCTGCCCGTTGCCGAAGGCCATACGGCTTATCGGCCATGAGAGTGCCAGACATAATACCGCTGCTGCAAGGCCGCCCGTAAGGCTCAGTTTTCTTATGCCGGCGAAGATGTCGGCCATATTCTCTTTCGACGCGCTCATCTCCCTCACACCCGAATTGCGCAGTCCATACTGGAATACCATGGAGAAAAGATTCGACGTCTGAAGCAGTACGGCGTTAAGTCCCACGCCCACAGCGCCTATCCATATCGATATGAATTTAGCGCGTATAAGCGAACAGATCATCGAGAGACTCTCGATACCTGCAAAAAGGCTCAGTATGCCGGCAAACCGGCTTATGCGCCCCTTAGTCTTATTTTGTATTATCTCACCCACTCGAGAGGATTGAGTTTCTGTCGTTCTTTGCGTATCTCGAAGTGAAGTACCGTGCGGTTGCCGTCGTCAGGATCGGAGACGATGCGGCCCACAGGCTCTCCGGCCTTGATTTTCTGACCTTTTCTTACCATGAGCTGACTGAGTCCGGCATAAACCGTGAGGTAATTGCCATGTCTTATCATCACCACGTTTTCATAGCCTCCGAGGCGGAATGCGGCCGATACTTCGCCATCAAACACTGCCCTGGCGTTGGTGCCCGGCCTAACTTCTATGTCGATGCCGTTGTTGTTCACCTCCACATGTCTCAGCTCGGCATGGGGATTGCGGCCAAAATTGCCCACTATCTTATAGCTGCCGTATACCGGGAACAACAGACGGCCCTTGTTTTGCTCGAAACCGCCCGTTAGCCTGCGGTTCTCGTCTGCCACTGCCGTTATGGGATTTGCCACCGCACGGGGAGCGACCGATGCCGATGGTTCCGGAGCTTTTGAATTATGTGCAGTCGCCGTCTGAGCGCCTGATGCCTTGGCCGTTTGTGCATTTGTGGGCTGACCGCCGGAGGCCTGGAGTTTATCTGAATTTCCGGCGCCATGCGTGCCGCTTTTCTCTGCTTCGTTCTTTTTATCCTTGTTCTTGCCGGACTTTTTATCTTTTGCCGAAGCTCCGGCCTTATTTTTTTCATCCTGCTGCCTGCGTTGCTCGGCCACAAGCCTCTGACGCTCTGCCTCAGCCTGACGTGCCTGCTCCTTGCGGCGCTCTTCAGCGGCAAGTCGCTCGGCTTCGCGGGCCTTGCGAGTCTCTTCGGCAATGATTCTGTCAAGCTCGTTATCGAGCTGACGCATACGGTCCTGCTTTTCCTTAAGTATGGAATTTAGCTCGCCTCCGCGGGTCTTGAGGTCAGCCACAAGCGCCTCGGTCTTCTGTTTCTGACTTGTGAGCTGCGCCTGTTTTCTCACGAGCTCACCAGCCTTGGCCTCTCTCTGTGTGGCGACTGTTTTGTAGCGGTCTCTTCTCACTTTCAGCGTGTCTGTGACTTTCTTAAGCTTCCTCGCCCTGCTGATGCGGCTCTTTCCGGCCTCGCGCAAAAAGCGCATGCGACGCCACGATTCGGCAAATGTCTTCGACGAGAACACAAATGTAAGCGGATTGAGGCCCTGTCTCATGGTGCGGGCTTTGCGCAGGCTCTCGCCATAGCGTTCTCGCTCGAGAGCCAGGTTTGCCTCGGTGGCCGTTATGGTATCCTCCAGTGAGCTGAGACGCAGATTGAGTGTATCGATGGCAGAATTGATGGTATCGATCGACCTTTGCGATATGGCAATGTCGGCCTCTATCGAACGCAGGGCGTTGACTTTCTTTTTGGTCTGTGCCAGATTGGCCCGTATATCGCGGCGGGTAGTCTCTATTTCCCGGCTGGTGCGGTTACGTTCCTGGCGTACGCTCTGAGCCGACCGAGTGCCCGTTTCGCCGGTTGATTTGCCGCTCTTACCCGATGTCCTCACCGTTGACTTGCCTGGTTTGCCCGACTTTTTATTGCCCGTAGTCTGGGTGGTCTTTGCCTTTTTGCGGTTGTTCTGCCGAGGCGCTCCGTCGGCCATACCCACCGCAAACACCCCGACAAGCATTATCGCTATCAGTCTTATAATATATTTTCTGCCTGAATTTCTCATCCCAAAAATCAGTTTTTGAAGAGCTTAAGCAGGTCTTTAAGTTTTACCACACGATATTTCGAGGGATCGGGTTTGCGGAATGCCGGCACCTTTTCATCCCATTTGGCCTTGTCGTAGTCATAACTGAAGCTGGCGCTCAGTTTGAATTTATCCTTTACTATCTCAAGCGAGACTTCAGAAGGAAATTCTCCGTATGTGGTTGTCACATAGTCGCTTTTGTCCACATCACACTGGTCGAGATACTGGCGGGCGATTATCAGCAGTCCTTCAATCGATGCGGTACCGAGTACAAGGTCCTGCATCTCGCCTACCCCGAAGCCGGTATACTGCGTGAGTTTGGGCACCGCCTCGGCAAGCATGGTGTGGTTGAGTTTTTCGTAGATTATTATCGAATCGCGGTCGAAATGCATGCAGGCAACCTCCATACCGAGCATTCTGAACGAAATGGTGGTTTCCTCGTCCCTCACGAAGCTGGCTTTTGCAGAGAGGCTTATGCTTTTGGGCGAGCGCATCCTCATTTTGAGAGGCACCTGAAGACTCTGCCATTCTTTCTCCGACCGACTTCTTACCGTGCTGTCGGATTTTGTTGTCTTCTCAGGCGGATACTGTTCCTCAATCTGAGGGGGGAAGCCACCGTTGCCGGATTCTGTGCCTATACTTTTAGATGATCCGCACGAGTTCACAATCATCGCCACCAATAAAATCATCGGCGCGATAGTCTTTATTTTCAGCCCTTTGTTCTTTATTTTTGTGATAATTTCCTGGTAGTTCATTGTCTTTATCTCTTATTTTTCTGCTTTGGAGGCAGATATGTGCGGTGTTTTACTTTCGCCTTGAGACTCGGATTGTCAGGCTCCAGTTCAAGTCCTTTTTTCCAGAATTCCAATGCCTGGTCATGCAGTTGGTTCATGAAGTAGATATCTCCCGCATGCTCATATACTTCAGCCGATATTCTGTCGTTTTCGTCTGTGCCGGCATCAGGATTATCGAAATCTTCTTCCGAATCCTCAAACTCGGCCTCATATTCTTTGTCCTTATCAGTCAGCATACCTTCTTTCAGGTTGGTATGTTCCGTGGCTACGGTAAGACTGTCGGAGGGATTTGCACCTATACTGTCCTCGACTACGATTATATCGGTAACTGCCATGGAATCAACCGTCGCTGTGTCCGCCTTAATGCCATATTCCGCAGGCAGATAAGCCGCCAAGGTACGGTCGATATATTCCTTGGCCTCCGGATATTTTATCTGCTTGAAGAGTATCCAGGCGTATGTGTCGAGGTATGTTGGGTTCTCGGGCTCGTATTTCACCGTTTTGAGCGACATCTCCGCCGCTTTGTCAAGGTCTTTGCCCATCTCTGAAAGCTGATAGGCGTAGTTGTTGAGTGCCAGATAGTTGTATGGATTCGCTTCTACCGACTTCTGATACCACACGAAGGCCGAGTCCTCGAGTTCTTTTTTCATGTAAAGGTCGCCGAGCGAGAGCATGAATTCAGATTTCAGCTCTTCATCGGGCATTGTGTCGAGTCTGGCATTGGCCAAGAGGTCTATGGCGCTGTCGATGCTGTCGGTATTCCAATATGACATCACAAGCGAAGAAAGGAATGCCGGAGCGTCAGGATATTCCTTCCGTGCCTTCCTGGCAATCTCTATTGACCGTTTATAATTTCCTGCGCGGTTATACAGAACGCATGCCTGATAACGCTCTTTCACGGCCATCGAATCGTTGTCGGCCACCATCATCATATAGTCGGCAGCCTCGCCATATCTTTCCTTGGTGTCGAGCCATACGGCATAGATATAGGGAAAATCCGTTTCCGTGGGATTCTCTTCTATCAGCTTCTGCATAAGCTCCTCCACTTCTTTCTCCGGTGTACCCAGGCGGTCGCTGTTTCTGAGCACCTGAAGCAGTACCTGTGCCTTTGACTCAGCGTCTATGTCAGAGCTTTTCAGGGCATGGAAGGCTTCCGAGGCAAACGCCAGAGAGTCGCCTTTTTCAAGGTAAAGGTCGCCGCGGGCCATCCACACGTTACCGTTGGTAGAGTCTATACGCACGGCAAGGTCGAGTGCCTCCTGTGCCTTGGCTGTATCGCCTAAGTTTTTCCATATCTGCGACTGCATCAGCGCCATGTCGACGTCATCGTTGAAATTTCTGGCGAAATCTTCCGTCACTGCCTTTGCCGAGTCGCTTTGTCCGGCAAGCATATATGCCTTTACCGCCGAGAGATAATATCTGAAGTTCCTGGGATTCAGAGCTATCTGTTCACGGCTGAGACCCACTATTGTATCAGCGTATGCCCTGGCTGAAGGCGTAACGAAATTCATGTATTCGTTCAGCAGCGTCATCAGTATGTCTTCGTCGTCGGGAAAGTCGTTTCTCACCCTCTTTGCCAGCTCGAGTCTGATTCGGCCTATCTCCGGCGTTTTCATCTCGTTGAGATACCTGAATGCCTCCGAAGCCCAGAAGCGGTCGCGGTCGCCCTCCGAGTATGCCTCGAGTATCTGTCTCGCTCCTTTCAGGCTCGTCAGCGAATCTCCGAAAAACATCCTTATCGCTCCGGTTATCATCTTCACGTCGCCGTTGTCGGGGTCGAGGGCATAGGCCTGCTCGTAAAGTCGCTGCATACCGGTGTTTACACGGTTGTTAAGCGAAAGGTTGAGTGCCGAAATATTGAGATACTCCGCAAGTTTTTTGCGCGACTCAAGGTCGGTTCGCTCATGTCTTGACCCGGCGCTTACCGTCGAGACAAGCATCACAAGCATTATCGCGATGCCCATTGACGCGAATATTATCCTGTGAATTTTCTGACTCCTGCCGGTTTTCATTTTTTTCTTCTTAATATAATTCTTATAGCGTTCCTGCGCCTGCCTTAAACCACTCCGCCTTTATCAACAAGCGGGGCGAATTTTAGGTTCACCTTCTTCTGCGCCTATATAATAAATATCTATATAAGCACTTGCTCCCTCACCCTATACCCGAGTGCCCGAAGCCGCCTTCGCCTCTTTCGGTCTTGTCGAGGCTTTCAACGGCCACAATTTTCATCTTGGTGAAGGGGGCGAGCACAGCCTGACAGATTCGGTCGCCGTTGTTTACGGTAAAGTCGCTGTCCGACAGGTTGATGAGTATCACTCCTATCTCGCCGCGGTAATCGGCATCAATTGTGCCGGGAGTATTTACCAGGGTTATGCCGCTTTTAAGCGCCAGACCGCTGCGTGGCCTCAGCTGAAGTTCATACCCTTCGGGTACGGCCATTCTCAGGCCCGTCGGCACCAACGCCCTCTGCATCGGAGCTATGGTCATCGGCTCGGTAAGGCTTGCCCGCAGGTCCATACCCGCCGAATATTCGGTGGCGTACTCCGGCATGGGATTGCCCGAGGCATTCACTACCGGCACCTGTATTTCTTTGTTTTTATCTGTCATTTCCACTGACTAATTTATGAGATTCAGACTACCACTTTTTTAGTCATGTCTCCAACTTTCAATATATATATGCCCTTAACCGGCATTTTGATGCGGTAACATCCCGGTTGAAGGGTTTCAAGCGATATCTGCTGGCCTAAAATGGTGACTATCCTCACCGTGGCCGGCTTTGAAAGCCACAGATAGAGCCTCGCGTTCTCATCGGTCCGAAAGTCGGTCAGCACCGATTCGGGCGCACCCGGTGTATGGTCTGCCTGAGTTACCGATGCAATTTTTTCCCATTTGATGCCGCCAGCAAGGATTTCTGCCGCCGGGAAGGCGAGCAAAAGTCCAAGCGTCACGATAAGTATTTTTATCTTTTTTGCAATCATCAGGGATTTCATTTTATCGTTTTCAGTTTCTATGCATGTGAATACACCGGAGTTGCAGAAACTTCACCGGCCAGCGAGCGACGCAGCTGTTCTCTTACCTCAACGGCATCATATCCGCGTCCGAAGAGATACATCATTTTTGTCACGGCGGCCTCTACGGTGATGTCGTGGCCCGGCACTATACCCGTATTGGCCAGCAGTTTGCCCGCCAGATACAGCCTCGGATGCACGAATCCGTTGTGGCACTGGGTCACGTTGAGCACCACTGCTCCGCGTTTCACAGTCTCTTCTATGGCTTCGCGAAACCAGCTCACCGTCGGGCAGTTGCCCGCTCCGAAGGTGCGTAATACCACGCCTTTTACGCCCGGTGCTCCTAACATATGTCGCAACGTCTGCTCCGACATGCCCGGGAATATGTCTACCACGCTCACGTTGGTGTCAAGGTCGAAATGAGGCGTGAAGGGTATCTTCTCCGAATGGCGCAGCAATGCGTCATAGTTGAAGTTTATGCCCAGGCCTATCTTGGCCAGAGGGGGATAATTGCTCGACTTGAAGGCGTCGAAATTGTCCGACGACTGTTTCGAAGCCCTGTTGCCGCGCCAGAGATAATCGTCGAAAAGTATGGCTACTTCCCTTACTATAGGTCGCTTGTGCTCGTCTCTCGCCGCTGCGATCTGAAGGGCTGTAATCAGATTTTCCTCTCCGTCGGTACGAACCTCGCCGATCGGCAGCTGCGAACCTGTGATGATTACCGGTTTGTTGAGTCCTTCAAGCATAAACGAGAGCACCGAGGCAGTATAGGCCATGGTATCGGTGCCGTGCAGCACTACAAAGCCGTCATATTTTTCATAGTTGTCGGCTATGATGCGGGTTATCTGGCTCCAGTGTGCCGGGTTCATGTCCGAACTATCGATGGGTTGCTCAAACTGCACGTTGTCGATGTCGAAATTGAGCATCTTCACCTTCGGCACACTTTCTATCAGATGTGTGAAGTCAAATGGCATGAGGGCACCGGTCTTGATGTCCTCTATCATGCCTATCGTTCCTCCGGTATAAATTATCAGTATTCGCTGGCGCATTTGTGAGTATTATTAAGATTTAAGAATAAGCCTGTTTTTCATTTCGTTGCGCTGTGAGTGAACTGGTTTTTCGGGTCTCCGGATTTGGAATTTACGTCCGCCTCCTGTGAATTTTACTTCACCTGGGAGCCGGGTGCGACTTCCTCCGAAGCCGACATCACTACGGCACGGCCGTTGGCGTCGACTGCCGAGAGTATCATGCCCTGCGATACCTGACCCATCATTTCACGGGGCGGGAAGTTGGCCACGAAACATACCTGACGGCCCACGAGCTTCTCGGGCTCGGGATAGCTTTCGGCTATGCCCGAGAGTATTACCCTTTCCTCGCCGCTGCCATCGTCGAGAGTAAAGCGCAGAAGTTTTTTCGACTTCTTCACTTTCACGCACTCTTTCACGGTTGCGATTCTGAGGTCGAGCTTGCCGAATGTCTCTATGTCGGTGTCGGGAGCCACGGGAGCGGCTTTATAGTTTTTGCGCATGTTTTCTTCCTTTATGCGTGTCAGACGGTCGGTCTGAGCCTTGATAGCCTCGTCGTCGATTTTCTCGAAGAGCAGGCGCGGTTCGGCTATTGCGTCGCCGGCTTTCACGAGGTCCCATGAACCTATTTTGTCCCATGATGCGTCTTTCAGGCCCAGGTCCTCGCGAAGTTTCGCGGCGGCGAAGGGCGTGAAGGGCTCGAAGGCGATGCACAGATCGGCGCAGGTCTGGAGTGCGCACCAGAGTATGGTTTTCACGCGCTCGGGGTCGGTCTTCCATACCTTCCAGGGCTCTGTGTCCTGCAGATATTTGTTTCCGGCGCGGGCTATAGACATGGCGTCTTTGAGAGCGTCGCGGAAACGGAAGTTCTCAAGATTTTTCTCTGCCGAGTCTTTGAGCGATATTATCTCGTCGCGGAGAGCGCGGTCGATGTCGGTCAGTTCGCCGGGCGCGGGTACCACGCGGTCGAAATATTTCTTGGTAAGCACGCACACGCGGTTCACGAAATTGCCTAAGATGGCCACAAGTTCATTGTTGTTGCGTGCCTGGAAGTCGCTCCAGGTAAAGTCGTTGTCCTTGGTCTCTGGAGCATTGGCCGTGAGGGCGTAGCGCAGCGAGTCCTGCTTGCCGGGGAAATCGGCGAGATATTCGTGGAGCCATACCGCCCAGTTGCGGGATGTCGATATCTTGTCGCCTTCGAGATTGAGGAATTCGTTCGACGGCACGTTGTCGGGCAGCTGGAAGCCGTCGCCGTAGGCCATGAGCATGGCCGGGAAGACGATGCAGTGGAACACGATGTTGTCCTTGCCTATGAAGTGGACGATGCGCGAGTCAGGC
>CAYZFL010000061.1:0-13116 GCA_964477785.1 uncultured Bacteroides sp. | reverse complement strand
TGCTCTGCGTGCAGTATCGCGGCAACACATTCACCGCCGAGGACGCCGCCGACGGTAATATACTCAATGAACCGGTGAAGTGGTGAACGGAGAAAAATCAAGGATTGATGGGTATTCCGAAGTCCTCGATTTAATTTTCAACAATACTCTCAGAGAAGACGTGGCCATCCGTTTTGAATCGGACGGCTACGTTCTTTGTCTTGAAATCAGAAACGGCAAGGCTGAAATCTTCATTGGCAAGCTTTAGCAATGTAAACATAAGTCGGTGAAATTTGTCAAGGGATCACTGACTTTGTATTAAGTATGAATATAACCTAAAGGGTATAATTTTCCTTTTGCAAAATCTTTTATACCCTTAATGGTGTAATTTGGATAGAATTTATTATCTTTTCACCCTAAAGGGTATATCATATGACTCAGTTAGCTAAATACGTTAAGCAGATGCGGAAGCAGTTCGGTCTTACGCAGGTTGACCTTTCCCGGAAATCCGGGGTCGCTCTGCGCTTTGTGCGTGAACTTGTAGAAGGGAAGAAAACGATCCGTCTTGATAATGTCAATCAAGTGCTCACCCTCTTTGGCGCGGAAATGGCGTCGGCAAAAACGAAAAGAGAAGTTTTCGATAAAGATGATTGTGAGTAACCGATATGGAAATCAAGACAGATAAGAATGTAATCATCACAGGAAAAAGATCTGTCCGGTTGCCGGGATATTGGCTGGAATCTGCGGAATCTATTGGCTGGTCAAGGCATTATTTTACGATGACACCAACCTCCCAGCGATATTGTCAAGCATAGCCATGGCTTTGTTTCTAACTCTATACGTACAGAAACATTAATATGGGGGAATTTAAGCAGGTCACTCCGAAATCATAGACCATGCCAGCTAAATTTCACTAAGGTTGATTCCATATTTTTTCGCCGTCTCACATATTATTTGTATCTTTGCACTCTCATCCGGGACCATGGCCGGCCGTCGGTCAGAAGGCCGCGGTTTCCCGCCGTCACCCGGCTAACGTGCTTTTAATTAGTAATTTTGCAAACGGCTTCTTTATTATAACCCGATATTTATCACATGAAATTCACTAAGGAACAACTTTGGTCAAAGGCAAAGGACTATTTCTTCATAGCCCTCGGCATGGCCCTTTACGGTTTTGGTTTCTCGGCCTTCATCCTGCCCGAGAACGTCGTAATCGGTGGTATGGCCGGTGTGGGTTCGCTCATTTACTTCACCACAGGCATTCCCGTCGCCATAAGCAGTCTCGCGCTCAACCTTACCCTCCTCTCCATTGCCTATAAGATTGTAGGCAAGGAGTTTGTGGTAGGTTCGCTATGGGGCGTCGCCATGGCCAGCTTCTTCGTAGGCCTCTTCCAGCCGCTCTTCAACGGGCCGATTGTCAACGATACGTTTATGAGCCTTGTGATTGGCGGTGTGTTCTGCGGTGTGGGTATCGGTCTATGCTTCATCCACAACGGATCCAGCGGCGGCACCGACATCGTGGCCGCGATTGTAACTAAGTATTCCAACGTGAGCATCGGCCGCGTAATCCTCATGGTCGACCTCTGCATCATATCTTCGAGCTATTTCATCTTTCATCGCGTCGATACCATAGTCTACGGTCTTATCGTATTGATTATATATACCTATGTGGCCGACCTTATAATCAACACTCCGCGTCAGGCCGTGCAGTTTACAATCTTCTCATCCAGATGGCAGGAAATCGCCGACGCCGTCACTTCCCAGGCCCACCGAGGCTGCACCGTGATGGACGGTATAGGCTGGTACAGCCGCAAGGAGGTGAAAGTGCTTTTGGTGATGTGTCGCAAAATCGAGGCCATCGGTATCTACCGAATGGTAAAGAGCATCGACAAAAACGCATTCATAACCCAGGCCAACGTCAACGGCGTCTATGGCAAAGGCTTCGATGAGCTCAAGCTAAGAAACAAGAAGAAAAAAGGCGATAAGAACAAGAAAGAAACCAGGCCGGCGCATAAACAGTCCGACGACGGCCTCCCCGTTTTCAACGAGCGCAAGACCCCGCCGCTCGACGTCGACCTCGGCACCACCAATCCCTCGGGAAACCGACATATCTGAAAATCATACTTTTTAATCAACTCACAGCTTCAGCAAAATGGCCCGTAGAATCGATCCGGCAACTGTACAACGCATCCTCGACGCGGCCGATATAGTCGAGGTTGTGAGTGACTTTGTGTCGCTGCGTAAACGCGGAGCCAACTATATAGGACTCTGCCCTTTCCACAACGAGCGTACACCCTCGTTCTCGGTCAACCGTGCCCGTGGCATCTGCAAATGCTTCAGCTGCGGCAAGGGTGGCAGCCCCGTGCATTTCATCATGGAGCTCGAGCAGCTCACATATCCAGAGGCCCTCAGATATCTTGCGAAAAAATATAACATCGAAATTCCCGACCGTGAAGAGAGTGCCGAAGAGCGCGCCGCCCGCACTGAGCGTCAGTCGCTTTTTGCCGTCAACGAATTCGCCGCCTCATACTTTCATAAGAACCTGCTCGAAACGGATCAGGGGCGCAACGTTGGTCTCGCATATTTCCGCGAACGTGGCATCAACGACCAGATGGTCGACAAATTCGGCCTCGGCTATGCCCTCGACCGCGGCGACGATTTCATGCAGAGTGCCCTCAAGGGCGGCTATGAGGAGGAAAATCTGCTTAAGACGGGTCTCTTGGGGAGGTCTGACCGCGGCCTCTACGACCGCTTCCGCGGAAGGGTGATTTATCCGGTATACACAGTCTCGGGCCGCGTAGTCGCTTTCGGCGGACGAACACTCCGCTCAGATAAGCAGACCTCCAAATATGTCAACTCCCCCGAGTCGTCGATATACTCCAAGTCAAACGAGCTTTACGGCCTCTTCCAGGCCAAATCGGCCATAGGTAAGGCCGACATGTGCATCCTTGTCGAGGGTTACATGGACGTGATTTCGATGCACCAGATAGGCATCTGCAACGTCGTGGCATCGTCGGGCACTTCCCTTACCGAGGGCCAGATACGCCTCATACGACGGTTCACAAAGAAGGTGACGCTCATATACGACAGCGACGCCGCGGGCATCAAGGCATCACTTCGCGGCAGCCGCCTGCTCCTTGCGGAGGGAATGGAAATAAAGGTGCTCCAGCTCCCCGATGGGGAGGACCCCGACTCTTACGCCCAGTCGCACACCATGGAAGAAGTGAACGACTATATCCGGGCGCATCAGGAGGACTTCATCCTCTTCATGTGCCGCATCCTGCTCGCCGGAGCTGCAAACGACCCCATGAAACGGGCCGAGGTTATCAACGAGATTCTCGACGTTATAGCCGTAATCCCCGACCAGATTACCCGTACCGTCTACGTGGGCGAATGTGCCCGTATCTTCGGCATTAAGGAGACAACGCTCTCCCTTCAGCTCGGCAATAAAATCACCAGGAGACTCGAAGATCTGAGTGAGAAAAAATTACGTGGCGATAATTCCTCTCGCTTCGAGGCATCTCTGCAGCCCGATAGAAAACAGACTGAAGGCCAGGCGACATCGGTAGAAACTACTCGGCCTTCGCCAACGACCTCTTCTCCGTCTGCCGGTAAATCGTCACAAATTCCCAGAGCACGGCCTGCTGAAACAGCTTTGGAAAAATCTTCGCCGCAATCTCGGCCGCCGTTCGTCGGAACAGGCTCTCAACTAAATTCTTCGGGGGCGCAACAGCCCCTCCCGTCGGCAGACGAGTCGGCCAAAGAGCGCGAGAAGGCACGCTTCCTTTACCGTTTCGAGCAGCCTCTGGCATCTTTTCTTATTCGATTCGGCCTCACTTCAATCGCCGTCGAAGACGAGGAAAGCGGAGACGTCAGGGAGGTCACCGTTTCGGAAATTATCGATGCCGAGATGAAGCGTCTCGAAATAGGGTGGACCAACGGCCTCTTCACCCGTATCGCCCGCGAGACCGCCGAAATGCGTGATTCATGGACCGAGGAATATGCCGTCGCCTCGCAGAATCTCGCCCGGAAAAAGGAATCGGCCATCGCAAAGGGTATCGACGAGATTCGCTCAAAGGCATCTTCTGTCGAGGAAATCAACCGCCTCGAGCGAGAGCTCCGCGACAAGGCCGAGCTCGACTTTGCCGTGAAACTCGTTAACTTTGCCGCCGACTATACCCGTCGCCGTTTCGCATCTCACGAGGACGATTCCATAAGAAACTTCGCCACAAAGATACTTTGCTCTCCGCGTAAACTCAGCAAGGTGCACACCCGCAGCGGCCATGTCGCCAGCGAGGAAGAAAGGCTCGGCGAACTTCTCGGTCAGTATATTTATGCACTGAAGGACGCCCATCTGGCCTATCGTCTCAACTCTCTGCGCTCGCAGCTTGCCGGTATGGTTAAGGCCGATACAACGCAGGTGGACAAGGCCGGGCGCGAGAACGGGATGAACCGTGCGGTTGAGCTGATGAAGCAGATATCCCGCCTCACCGGCCTGCGCAAGGAACTGGCCAAATTCCTCGGCGAGCGCACAATCACAGCGCTGTGACCCATGGCAGACACTGAACTTAATAATTTATATACCTCACATAAACATCTGAACAGTAATATCCTATGATTAAAGTTGACAGAAACCTCTGCCCTCACGATCATGTATGCCCTCTGATAAAAATCTGTCCCAAAGATGCTATCTCCCAGACAGCCGACGGCTATCCGGTAATCGACTATGCATTATGCGTCGAGTGCGGAAAATGTGTTGCCAAATGCCCCAAAAAGGCCATGCGGAAAGTCGAAAATCCCTGATAATTATTTTATTATTGCGCATCGCACGCATTGCGCATCCCGCATTATGCATTAAAAAATGTTCCCTGCAGGCACATGGCCCACAGGGAACTGATATATGAAGAATGACTGGTTGACTTTGGTTAATGTCAATGTCCCGTGGGACACGATATGACACTAATTCATTTTGATTCTAATCTTCCCGGTCATTCTTCGGGGTAGGGAACGGGATTATTTAGTTTCAATAAGCTGTCGAAACTGCGAGCTTCAGGGATTTTATTCCATGAACATCTTCACGCGGTTCCATTTGCCGTCGAGGGCATCGGGCACACAGTCTTCCTCCTCCGGGCCTTTGAAATCCGCGAATTTCGACTGAGACCAGATAAACGGGAGCTGACGTACATGCGCGGTGCCGAATTTCATCCAGAACGATGTTTTCTGCCCGTTGATTGACGGCTTGCGGCTGAGACCGGAAAGCACTTCCTTGATCATCTCTATAGAGCAGGCTTTGGCGTCGACGGAGCCGTCGGGACGCACTCGGGGCATTTCGGTAGTGCCGTAGCCGAGATCCCAGCGGCCGTAAACCGACAGAGGCTCGCGGTCTTCGGTATAGGTGATAAGGTCCTTGGTCGTCTCGATGTCTTTCACTGTGTCGATGCGTGCCCAGAGCTGGTTGCGGCGCATCGGCCTTAAATTCATGCTCTCGAGCTCGTAGCCCACCCACCAGCTCACCGGCTGGTTTACGCCGAAGATATGGGTCGGGGTTATAAGGTGATGGTCATAATCGAGAGCCGTGGGTTTGTAGCCGGTCGAATCGGTTACTTTCACTGTTTTGCCGTCGCATACGAAGAGCACGAAACGCTTGTAGCTCATGTCGAGATCGCCTATCTCTCCTGTGTTCGCATCCACTATGTGGTAGCCGTTGAGGTAAGTGCCCGTATTGTCCAGAGAACAATATTCGTAGAATTCCTGAATGTTGCGGGCAAACTGTTCTGCCGCCGCCGAGCGGTAAGTCAGCCATACGCCCAGTACCTTAGGCTCGTTGTAGAGGTCGACATGAGTGGTTTCGTTGAAACCTATGCCGTTGCCGTTGAAGCCGAAGTCGGTATTCGAACCGAACTGCCCTGGACAGTTGGCGTTTTGGGTCACGAAGTCTTCGCCTATGCAATAGGTCACTGCACACGACTGCGCGTAGAAGCAGCACCATGAATTGTGTACCCAGAACACGTTTTTGTCAGGCATCATTTTTGTAAACGATGTACAGTGGTCGGAGGTCGAAGTTTTCACAGCCGGAGTGGCTTTCTTTGCCGATCCGTAACCCATTACCAGCCCGATTTTGTCGCCTACGGCATCAAACAGGTCGTACTGTGAGTTGATAAAAATCACATCGAGGAAGCTCAGGGGGTCAAGACCGTAATATAGCTTGCTCTGCGCGGAGTCATACGAACTCAGAAGCAGATCGCTGTATTTCACGTCCTTTTTGGGGGCGTTGCCTGCCGCGCCGTCCCAGATGCCGAGCTGACGGTACATCAGCCTGATTATTTTCTGTACCTTCGGATCGTCTTTGCGCTGCTCTGCCCAGTCGCACAGATAATTGTAGTTCTCCACTATAGTGGAGGCGCAGGCGGTGAGATATTCGGGCTTTACTTCGATGCTGATGTTGTCTTCCGGTGTTGAGCCGATAAGAAAATTCTTCCACGAATTGTTTCGTGTGGCCACGATGGTGTGGTTGCTCTGGACCTTACCCTGCACATAACCTGCATTATATTCGTTCTGATATATGCTTATGTTGGGGTTCTGGGCATAGATGGCATAGTTCCAGTTGTTGTCGACGCACTGGGCGAAACCGCATGTAAATTCGTCCATTACATATTGGGTGGCGTCGGTGTTTTTGAAATTAGGTGTGTATTTAGCCATTGTTGTATTTTTTTTGAAGTGGTAATTTTCTGATGTTATGATATGGCGGAATGATATGATTCTGTCACGCATTTTATTCCATAAACATCTTTACTCTGTTCCATGCGCCGTCGATGGCGTCGGGTATGAACTTTTTGCTTTCTTCGGTGCGGTATTTTGCCCATACCGATGTCGACCATATAAACGGAGTGCCGTTGATGCTCGGCGAACCGTATTTCATCCAGAACGAGGTTTTCTTGCCGTCCTTGCTGGGCTTCATGGAAAGATTGGCAAGCACTTCTTTGATTTCTTCCGTGCCGAAAACCTTGGCGTCGATTGAGCCGTGAGGCTGGTAGCGGATAAATTCCGATGTGCCGTAGTTAAGGTCCCATCGGCCCGCTATCGAGATCGGCTCGTTGTCTGAATTAAAGGTGATGAGCTTCCGGGCGTCCTCCATGTTGCGTACGTTGGGTATATTGCGATAGAGCTGATAACGGCGTTTGGGCGCTCCGTCGATTGTCTCGAGTTCTCGCCAGATATGCTTGTATACCGGTATGTTGCAACCCAGTATATGTTCCTCTGTGGCCATGTGGTGGTCGTAGTCCAGAAAATTGGGTTTGTAGCCCGTGGAATCGGTGACGGTAAGAGTCTCGCCGTCGCCCTTGAACAATGCGAAGCGGGCATAGCTCATATCTATCATGCCGAACTCGCCTTTGTAGGCGTCGACTATCATATAGGCGCTAAGATAGGTTCCGGTATTGTCGATTTTGCAATAGTCGTAGAATTCATCGATCGATTTCGCAAAACTTTCGGCGGCCGCCGCACGCCAGGTGAGCCAGATGCCTAAGGTCTTCGACTCATTGTAGAAATATGTTTCGGTAGTCTCGTTGAACCCTATGCCGTGGCCGTTGAACCCGAAGTCGGTGTTCGACCCGAACTGACCCGGGCAGAAGGTGTTCTGTGTGAGAAAATCATTGCCTATCACATAGGTTATGGCGCATGACTGGGCGAGAAGACAGCACCATGAGGTATGGCTCCAGAGTATCTCTCCGTCGGGAAGTTTCTTTACGAATCCCGAGCAACGGCCCGGTTTGAGGCGAAGGTCTTCCTGTTGTGATGCCTTCTCATAGTCGGCGAGTTCTTCCCTGTCCGAGGCAAGAGTCTTCTCGCTGATATCCTTCTCCAGTTTGTTTACGGCTACGCCCAGCTCTTTGCCGGCTGCATCCCATAAATCCATCTGGGCGTTTATAAAGTAAATGTCGAGAAAGGTCAGGGGTGCCTCGCCATACTGCAGCGTGGCGTCGGCCGGGGTCATGTTGCTGAGCTTGAGGTCGTCGAATTTCACATCCTTACGTGCCTCTTTGTCGGCCGCGCCTTCGTAGATACCCAGCATGCGGTACATCAGGCGCGTGATGTTCTGTACCTTTTCATCGGCGGAATTCTTTTCCGCCCAGTCAGTTAGATAGTTGTAGTTGTCTACAAGATGCTTGCCGGCGATCTGGAGTCCCTGGGGCGGAAGGTCGATGGAGTTGGCATCCGGTCCTTCATCCAGAACATACCAGTTCCAGGTGTTGTTTCGGGTAAATTTTATCAGGGCGTTGCCTTGAATTTTGCCCTGCACATATCCGGCGTTGTATTCGTTTTGGAAAATGCTTACCGAGGGATTCTGGGCATAGACTGCATAATTCCAGTTGTTGTCGACGCACTGCGCGAAACCGCGGGTAAATTCGTTGAGCACGAATTCCTCTACGTCGGTGTTTTTAAATTTCGGTGTGTACATGATTCGTTAGTTAAAGGGGTAGTATGAAAATTTTAAGAGAGTCTGTAATGAAGGCCGGAGAAGAGCTTGGGAAAGCTTTTCCCTCCGGCCTCATTAATAGAACATTTTATTTGACAACAAGTTTATTCCGGTCTGAAATAGTCGTTAATAAATTACTGCAGACGGTATTTTATTTGGCACCTGTCTTGTCTGCCGGTTTGGCGTCTGCCTTTTCGGCGCTCGCCTTCTGTGCCGCTGCCTCGGCTGCCTGCCCGGCTGCCTGAGCCGCCTGTTCCTGTCTTACCAGCAGAGGTACTTCGTCAGCCGATGAATGACGGTTGCGTACTATTATCTGGCGGATAAGCACCACTACGAGTGACGCGGCGATAAGTATAGCGCAGAATCTGAAGGCAAACAGAGGATGGGTGTCGGCCGAGGTGCCGAATACTTTGGCCACACCGTCGATGATAAACGGAGCGAGCACATTGCCCGAAGAGTCCATGATGGCGAAGATTGCAAGGGTAAGGGTAAGAGCTACTCGGGTCGACAGGGTCGACAGACGGTCATAGTAATAAGGCTGCGCGATGCCGTAGAAGTATGAAGCCAGGAAGATGCCGAGGCCCACTATGATATACTGGCCTATGCCGGTGACGGGAAGAATCATCATCACGAATCCTATAAGAATTATCAGCAGCACGAGCAGAGCGACGTTTTTCTTCAGGAATCTCAGACACCAGTTGAGCGTGAAGCCCGATGCCATGATACCTAAGAACAGTATGGATGTGAGGTCGCCGGCCACCGATGAATTGGTGAAGATAAAAGGTATGTAAAGACTTATCGCGGCTATCACAAGTGTGATTACGAAGTAATAGATACAATAGCGCACAAGAGCTTTGACATCGACATTCTCCGAAAACTTGAACTTAGGCTTCGGCTCGCCCTTGGCCGTTTTGGAGTTCTGGTTCGGCTCTTTGATAAACTGCCCGAATCTCTTGGCAAAGATAAGGGGAATGAAGGGGAGAAGGTAGATGATGAAGGGTAGTCGCCAGTCTATTTTGGCAAGATAGCCTGTGAGGATTACGCTTACCATGAGCACCAGGTTGAGCACGGCCGAAGTGCCGCCGTACTGAGCCGTACGCTGTTTGCCGTTGAACATGTCGGCGATGAACGAGCTCGCGAGAGGGCTGAGGATTCCTCCGAAGATACCAAGAAGGAAGCTCAGTATTATCAGGCAGATCATGTTTGGCACGAAGAAGAACAGTGCGCCGCAGATGCCGTAGATGAGGCAGGTCCAGTTACAGAGCTTCACGTTGTTGAATTTAGCTCCTATGGCACCGCCGATAAACACAAAGGGTATCGCGGCGATATTGGGCCCGAGCTCAAGAAACTGGGTTTCGAGCTGCGTGGTGCCCGGAAATATCGTCTGCATGGTACCCATGATAGGCGTGATGGCCAGTCCCGGGGTTGACGTGATGATAAATATCACGTAAAGATTGAAGACGGCCCAGAATGGCAATACTTTATCGCCATATCCAGATTTGAATCCTTTCATTTTGGTTGGGTTTATATGTTAGAGTATTTGTTTGGTGGCTTTTTATGATTTCTCCGGCTGCGACGGGCCGGAGGAGAATGGATGACATTGTCAGAGGGTAAACATTATTTGGGTCTGTATGCGGTTGTCGTGGGCGCGGCCTGAATGCCACGTCTTGCGTTGTCCCCACAGATATTCTATTCCCCACTGCATGAAGGGTGTGATGTTGTAGAAGAGGTTCGTGGCCACATACAGTCCGTATTTGTAGTCCTGGGCCGGATTTGCCTTGGTGGTGTAGTTCTCAACGTCCCAGATTCTCGCTTCCGAACACATTGCGTTCCACTGCAGTTTGTTAGAGAAGTTATAGGTGAGGCCGAAGTTAAATCCTGCCATGGGGGATGCGCTCACTTTCCCCGGCTTGGAGTCTCTGGGTGTCCAGCTCAACGGCAGGCCCGCCAGATCCTGTATGTAATTGCCTATGCCCCGTCCGTATACCGCCTGGAAATAAAGTATCATTTTCTCTGTGGGCTGAAGATTTCCCGATAGCGCCCCATCCTGTCTTATGGCATGTCTTGTCGGCTATCAGATCGCGGTAGGCGAAATTGCGCAGCACGCCCGACAGACGGATGCGGTTCCACTGCGAAAAGCTGTATTCAACCCATGCGGGGATATCGGGTATCAGCTGTTCGGCATCGGCATAGCTTTCTACCTGTTCGTTGTCGAAGGCAGGATAGTCATGTCCCTTATATATGCCGCTCGATGAGTAGTAGGAGGGCATGTCGAGGCCAGCCGCAAATCTGAATCCGTTGTAACTCTTTGAAGTATAGCTTATTTCATATGAAACGTTTGACACGCATCCGCTTGGACCCTCAGGGTCGATTGTGGGCGGCTGGCAAGCGTAATCATCCTGCATGAGCGTGAGTTTCTGACCTGCTGTAAATCCCCGCCAGGTGATATACGCCCTCGTAAGATTGATGGCCGTGTTGTTGCCGTTGGTATTAAGCTTTATATAGCCTGTTATCTGGTTTTCAGTCCCTCCCAGTCCCACTACCTGGAAGTCTACGGCGGCATTCAGCGGGTTGATATAGAAGTCCGCTTTATGCCCTTTCACTGCCGGTACAGGTATCTGGTTGGTTACGAAACTTATGCCTGCGCCCGGCTGTTTGTAAAGGTTGTTGCCTATGTCATAGCCTAATATCGGGTTGATTTGTCCCCCTATGGCAAGTATGAATCCGTTGTTTTCCGATTTCACCACAAAACGGGGCGCCGGTATGTTGTGGGGCGCCTCCGATTTCCCTTCCTTGAGTATTTTCTTTACCTCGGGAGTGGTGCGCGTTAAGACAATTTTGTTGCCGGCATGCTCCTCGATACTCGGTATGGTATCGGCGACTGCGGCCGGTGCGGACATCACTAATCCTGCTGACAGTATTAACAGTGTTTTTCTCATTTTTTTGCTTTGATAAATAGTTAGACGTTTCGTTTCGGAGGTGAATTTTAGGGAAGGGTTAGTCTTGAAATCTGTCGGGCTTTCCTTTGGTCTCTTCTTTAGCCGGTCCCGTTTTATCGTGTAGTTGATTTTTAAACAAACAATTCTGAACAAATGTTTTTCAGGTTTAAAATATTGACCATAATCACACCGATTTCAACGTCTGGCGATCTTTTTGCCTATTTCTCCGCCATATTTACATTATGCGTGCTTTTGCTCAAGCTGGTATGGATTGTTCTGAACTTTAATCTTGTGCAATATGTTTTAACTTAAAAATATTTATATTCTTCCATTATGAAATACGTTAGCACCGGCAGCGGCAGGCTGCCTTTAATCACATTGATAGCGATACTTTCGATTTCGCTCACCGTCAACCTTCCGGGCTTGGCGGTTTCCCCCATCATGGCCAAGCTCAGCGCCACTTTCCATGCAACGGAGCTTGAGTCGCAGCTCATCACTGTCCTGCCAAACCTTGTAATTATTCCCTTCATCCTCCTTTCGGGTGTGATTTGCAATCAGAAAAACCAGCTCATAGTGCTCGTTACCGGTCTCTCTATTTTCGCAATCACCGGAGTCTGCTGCTTTTTCGCCGCATCGATGGTCGAGCTTATCGTGCTCAGCTGTCTCATAGGCGTTGGCTGCGGCCTTATTATCCCCCTCGCCGCAAGCCTCATTTCCCAGCATTTCACCGGCAAAGCCCGCGTGAAGCAGCTCGGCCACAAGTCGGGTATCTCCAATTTCATAATTATCATCGCCACTTTCTATGTAGGATGGATCGCCGACATCAACTGGCATCTTTCTTTCATCGTTTATATGGTGCCCGTCATCCCCCTGTGTCTGGTGCCGTTCATGACAAAAAAATATATTCTTTCAAACCGTAAGCTTGACAACAAGGGCGTATATCCTCCTCTCGAGGAACCCGCAGTGCCTAAACCGGCTGTGAAGGTTAAGTCTCCCACCGGGCCAAACTTCCACTTCTCCGGCCCGCAGTCGGTGAAGCTGCTCCTTGGCATCATCGGAGTTTATGTGGCCATGACTTATGCAACGATGGTGGTTAGCTATTATCTGCCCTTTACCATGGGCAATTATCATCTCGGCACAGGCGATGTAGGCACCGCCACCGCAATATATTTCGCCGCCGCTACCCTGGCCGGTTTCCTGCTCACTCCGTATATTAAGCGATTCGGGCCGGCCACTATTCCGGTTTCGATCGGCCTCGTGGCTTTCGGTCTCTTCATCACAGGCTTCTTCCACTTCTACTGGACCTACATCGTGGGAATCTTTATCCTCGGCTTCGGTTACGGCATCATCCAGCCTGTAATCTACGACAAGACCACATACATCTCGCCAAACGCCGCCTCGTCGACAAAATATTTCGCCTATGTGCTCACCGCAAACTATGTGGCTATATCAATCGTGCCGTTCATCATCGAGTTTGCCGAGCGTATGTTTGACTCCCGCAACCCAAGCTTCTCCTTTATCTTCAACGGTTTCTTCTGCGTGCTCATGCTCATTGTGGCTCTTATCTACCGCCGCAGCTTCGTAATGCGCGTCGAGCCCAAACTCTACAGCAAATAAAATTCAGCTCTTGGTTCTCACTCTTCAATATCGAAACAGGCGTCCTTATCGGGCGCCTGTTCCATATCGACATATTTGGTCTCTGTCAAATCATCACTTTTTCTCTCT